>JBHJIZ010000036.1:0-39678 GCA_050043005.1 Paracoccaceae bacterium | reverse complement strand
TTGGCAGGTCGCTCAAGCAAGATCGACTTTGGGAAGCGTATTGCGATACGGACAGCGCCGTCCTCGGCCTCGGACAGCTTGAATTCGCCGCCATTCTTTTCGGCCAGTCGCTGACACAAGGACCAGGAATAGCTGTCGCCTTTAACAGGCACCGTTTCGCCCAGCAGCGAGGCACGTTTGGCAAGGGCCTGCTTTCGGCCCGAGAGAGGGACGCCCTGATCCCGGAACCAGAGGATCGGATTGTTGTCCGGATCTGCGGCACAACCGACTTCGATATCCGGGACATGCCCCAGCCGATTGTTGCGCGTGATGTTCAACAGCATCTCTTCGATCATCATCGCCATAAGAGACCGCCGCGCAGAAATCACGGGAAGTGTGCCAATTCTGAAATGTGCCCGGCTTGCATGCAACTCGCCGCACTCATCAGAGATGATTTCTTCCACGAGTCTCCCAAGTTCAACCGGCGCTGGCAGATCCAGGGGTTTGTAGGTGGCGGATGTGATCACGGTGTCATCGATCAGACCGGTAACCGTCCGTGTCATCCTCGAGAGGCGCCGCGCCATTGACTGATGTTCGGCAGGCTCTGCTTCGACCGTTTTGAGGGACGGCCACGCAAGGTTCAGGAGGGGCAGCGTCTCCGCTTTCAACAACCGCATATTCCTCAACGACGTTCGGCGCACGCCCGCAAGCTCGGCCTCGAGATTCGAGATCACAGCCAGATGATCAGCTGTCGCTCCCTTGCCCCGGCGCAAAGCGTTCTCAACGGCTTGATCGAACGTTCCGACGTCGAGCGCTCGAAGACTGAAACAGTCGCCCGCTCCCGCGCGTAACACGTCGCGCGCGCATGACATGCCATGGTCGTCGGTCATGACGATGACGGGTGTCGCTGCCGTCCTGCCGTCAGAGGCCAGTTCGCGTGCCAGTTCGATACCCGCGCCGTCGTCAACCTGCAGATCGAGCAGGATCAGGTCAGCCTCCTCCCGATCAATCTCGACGCGCGTCGCATCGGGTGAGTGTGTGACCGTGAACGCGATCTCGTGGCGTGACGTGCGCGCCGCATCGACGATCGCGGGTGGGAGGTGCAAACCGGCCTGCATGACAATACATCGAAGACCCGGTCGAGGTGGCGCTTCCGCACCGTTCTCGGTGTCTTCAAAGGTCGCGAACAGGTCATCTGTTTCAAACAGATTGGCGGCAGGGTTCATCGCGCATCCTCTCGGGGACTTCGTCCGCGTGAACGCTAATCGCGATACGGTAAATTTGTGCCTAACTCGAATTCGAAGACACGCCGATAGATCGAATATGCGCCACGCAGTCCATAGACGCGCTGATTTGTTTGTGGAACCTCAACGTCTGGCTTGCCATGTTCCCCGTATGGAATCGGTCAAACTCTCGCGGCGATCACCTGAACGCGCCGAACAAATCGCCGATGCGGTTGTCCACATTGTCGGTGTCGCGACAGTGATGTTGGCGGCCCCGGTTCTTGTCACGCTCGCAGCCGTGTTGCGGGACGACGCCGCTGTCATCGCGGCGATCGCGATCTATGCAGCCAGTCTGCTGATCATGATCTTGTCGTCCGCAAGCTACAATCTTGCGAGCATTCGCCTGCCACAAGGCGGCGTTCTCGAACTTCTGAGGCGCATCGACCACAGCGCGATTTATGTCAAAATTGCAGGGACTTACACACCATTTGCGGTAATCGCAGGCGGGCCGCTTGGGCGTTGGTTGCTGATCGGCGTGTGGACTGGTGCGATCCTTGGCACCGTCGGCAAGCTGTTTGCGCCAGATCGATGGGAGCGCCTTTCGATCGCGCTTTACCTGGCCATGGGCTGGGCGTTCGTCGTGGCCGCCGGTCCGATCAGTGCCTCGCTGACAACGGCCACGTTGGTGCTGATCATCATCGGCGGTTGCCTGTACTCGATCGGCGTCATTTTCCACGTTTGGGAGCGGCTGCCGTATCAGAACGCGATCTGGCACGTGTTCGTTTTGATCGCGAGCCTGGTTTTCTATTCTGCCATGATCGTCGAGGTTGCAATCGGCACCTGACGGCGCGCAGCGCAGCGGCGAAGATGCAGAATCGAGTCGACCCGCAGACCATTTCCTCGCTATGAGATCCGGAATACCGGCTGAATCCAGGGATGGTCCGTGACTGACAAGCTACCACACGAAAAAGGCTTCCATGTCTCGTGGGAGCAGATGCACCGTGACAGCCGAGCCCTCGCCTGGCGATTGGATCATCAGGGGCCCGGCGTGGACGGGTCTTGGAAAGCCGTCATCGCCATCACCCGCGGCGGCATGGTCCCAGCCTGCATCATTGCCCGCGAACTGAACATCCGGGTCGTCGATACAATCTCGGTCAAATCCTACGACCATCAAAGCCAGACCGAGGCGCAGATCCTCAAAGCACCGGATGCAGAGCTTGCCGGAGATGGTGAAGGAATCCTCGTGATCGACGATCTTGTCGACAGCGGCCGCACGCTGGAAGTCGTGCGCAAGCTTTATCCGCAGGCTCACTTCGCCACGGTCTACGCCAAGCCAAAGGGCAAGCCGATGGTTCACAGCTATATCACCGAGGTGAGCCAGGATACGTGGATCTTCTTTCCGTGGGATATGGCGCTGCAGTATGTCGAGCCCTATCGCGGCACGGCCTGAGACACCCACATCTGGGAGGAAACGCCCGTCAGAGGCGATCACAACACGGACAGAGGAGAGAGGTATCATGTTACGAAAGACCCTCGCGGGGCTTGCTGCGGCAGCGCTGATGGCAGGCTCGGCGTTCGCCGCCGATCTGAAGGTCGGTTTCGTCTATGTCGGACCCATCGGTGACCACGGCTGGACCTATCAGCACGATCAGGGTCGGCTCGCCGTCGAAGCCCATTTCGGCGACAAGGTTGAGACGACCTATGTTGAAAGCGTCGCTGAAGGCCCGGACGCCGAGCGCGTTATTCGGCAACTCGCGGCCTCGGGGCATGGCCTGATCTTCACCACATCGTTCGGCTACATGGATCCGACGATCAAGATCGCCAAGATGTTCCCGGATGTGAAGTTCGAGCACGCAACGGGCTACAAGCGCGCCGAAAACGTCTCGACCTATTCGGGACGGTTCTACGAGGGCCGTACGATCGCCGGCGTGATCGCGGGCGAAATGACCAAGACCAACAAGATCGGCTACATCGCGTCCTTCCCTATCCCCGAGGTTGTGCGTGGGATCAACGCGACCGCCCTGGCGGCGCAGTCGGTCAATCCGGACGCCGAGGTCTCGGTCGTTTGGGTCAACACATGGTACGATCCCGGCAAGGAAGCCGATGCCGCAAAGGCGCTGATGGCCGCCGGAGCCGACATCATCATGCAGCACACCGACTCGCCCGCAGCTTTGCAGGCCGCCGAGAACACCGATGGCGTGCTGGCCTTCGGTCAGGCCTTGGACATGATCAAGTTCGCGCCGACCTCGCAGCTCACCGCAATCGAGGACAACTGGGCACCCTACTACATCAAGCGCGTGCAGGACGTGCTGGACGGCACCTGGGAAAGCTCGGACTCGTGGGAAGGCCTCGCCAAGAACGAGGTCGTAATGGCGCCCTACTGGAACATGCCCTACGAGGTCGCAAACATGGCTGCCGAGGTTGAGGCCGAGGTCCGCATGGGCGTCCGCCATCCGTTCGCGGGTCCAATCGTCGATCGTGATGGCACCGAGCGCGTCCCAGTAGGACAGAACGCCGATGACGGTATGCTGCTGGGCATGGACTTCTTCGTGCAGGGCGTCTCGGGCGATCTGCCGAAGTAAGGCACCCCGACCCAAGACCTGCCGAATGGCACCAGATTGGGGGAGGCCGATGGGCCTCCCCTTTTTGTTGGTTGAACTGCGGCGTTGATTCGCCCATGTTGCCGATGCTGGAATTTCTTGCACGGGAGAGAGCGGGTTCGCCCGCCGCCGAAGGAGCAACCGCCCCGGAACCTCTCAGGCACACGGACCGCGCGAGAAAAGGCAATCTGGAGAGCGGGCGCAGGCGTGCGCCCCACCGAAGGAGAAACGGCACTTCGCCGAAATCTCTCAGGTTCCTGGACAGATGGGGCTCGGGTTCGGATGTCCGGACCGGGTCATCGCGCTGTCAACACGGAACCAGTCCATGTCCATTCACCCGATGCGCAGGATCGCCGTTATCGGAGCCGGGATCACAGGTGTCACCACCGCACGGGCCCTCCACGCCCGCGGCTTCGAAGTTACTGTCTTCGACCGCAATCGCTATGCGGCGATGGAGACGAGCTTTGCCAATGGCGGCCAGCTTTCGGCCTCGAACGCCGAGGTCTGGAACAGCTGGGGTACGATCCTGAAGGGCCTGAAATGGATGTTGAAGTCCGATGCCCCGTTGTCGGTGAACCCCTGGCCGACCTGGCACAAGTATTCCTGGATGGCCGAGTTCATGGCCAACATCCCGAACTATCGGCGCAACACGGTCGAGACCGTGCGTCTGGCGCTGCAGGCCCGGACGCTGCTGGAAGATCACGCAGCCGAGTACGGTTTCGAATTCGCGGCAGAGCATCGCGGGATCCTGCACGTCTACGCGGACCGCAAGGACTTTGCCCATGCCACGCGCGTGAACAACGTGCTTGCGCAGGGCGGGCTCGATCGCCGGGCCGTCACCGTTGATGAGATACTCGAGATTGAACCCACGTTGAAGGGCGACCTGATCGGCGGCTACTACACGCCGAGCGACTTCACCGGTGACATCCATCGCTACACGACCGGACTGGCATCCGCGCTGTCCGAGCGCGGCGTCGACTTCCGCTATGAAACAGCCGTTGACGACGTGGCGCATATCTCGAACGGCGTCGTGGTCGGGCATGGCGGCAACGAGGAGATCTTCGATGGCATCGTCGTCTGCGCCGGTGTGCGCAGCCGCGACCTGGCAGCGCAGGTCGGGGACCGGGTGAACATCTATCCGGTGAAAGGCTACTCGATCACGGTCAATCTGAATGACGAGGCCAGCCGTGCTGCGGCACCGTGGGTGAGCCTGTTGGACGACAAGGCCAAGATCGTCACGTCGCGTCTGGGTGAAGATCGCTTCCGTCTGGCCGGAACGGCCGAGTTCAACGGGTACGACCGCGACATCCGCCAGGATCGCATCGACCCGCTGATCCGGTGGTGCGAAACGCACTTCCCCGGCGTCTCGACCGAGGATGTGACCCCGTGGGCAGGACTGCGCCCGATGATGCCGAACATGAAGCCGCGCGTCGGCGCGGGGCGGCGGCCGGGTGTGTTCTACAACACAGGGCACGGTCATCTGGGTTGGACGCTGTCCGCTGCAACGGCGGAGATCGTCGGAGACGCGGTTCTGGCGGGTTCCCGTCAGAGCCAACAGCACACTGCCCCTGACACCACGGGGCTGGAGCACGCTGCCGCCGTCTGATCAAGGGCGCGACGCGCCGGGCTCTTGTCCGGCGCGCCCCTGCCATGCAACTGTCTCGTCAGACTGACACGAGCGAGACCCAGCCAATGCAGCCGCCTGCCCCGTTTCCTGCCCTTCGTCCCCGCCGCCTTCGCACCGCACCCTGGATCCGGGCGATGGTGAGCGAGAACGTTCTAACTCCCGCCGATTTCATCTGGCCCTGCTTTGTGATCGAGGGAACCGACACGGCAGAGCCCGTGCCGTCGATGCCGGGTGTCGAGCGCCTGACCATCGACCGACTGGTGGCCAAGGCGCAGGAGGCAGCGGACCTCGGCATCCCTGCCATCGCGATCTTCCCGAACACGCCGGATGAGTTGAAGCCCCCCGGCGCCGAGGAAGCCTGGAACCCGGAGAACCTCGTCTGCCGGGCAACCCGTGCGGTCAAGGCCGCGGTGCCCGAGATCGGCATCATGCTCGACGTCGCACTCGACCCCTACAACTCCGATGGCCATGACGGGATCTGTGACGGCGACACGATCCTGAACGACGAGACCCTGCTGGCCCTGGAAAAACAGACACTCGCCCAGGCCGAGGCGGGCGCTGACATCATGGGGCCGTCCGACATGATGGATGGGCGCGTCCACATCATGCGCCGCGCCTTGGAAGAGAACGACTTCCAGACCGTGACAATCATGGCCTATGCCGCCAAGTACGCCAGCGCGTTCTATGGCCCTTTCCGGGATGCCGTCGGCTCTGGCGGGTCACTGAAAGGCGACAAGAAGACTTATCAGATGGATCCGGCCAACACGGACGAGGCCTTGAAGGAGGTTGCCATGGACCTCGCCGAAGGTGCTGACATGGTGATGGTCAAGCCGGGCATGCCCTATCTCGATATCTGCCGCCGGGTCGCAGATGAGTTCAAGGTGCCGACGTTCGCCTACCAGGTGTCCGGCGAGTACGCGATGCTGAAGGGTGCGGCCGAACGCGGCTGGCTCGACGGCGAACGCGTCATGATGGAAAGCCTGATGGCGTTCAAGCGCGCCGGATGTTCCGGCGTGTTGACGTACTTCGCGCTGGATGCCGCAAGAGTGCTGACCAGCAGGGCCTAGACTGGCATCCGCGCCGCAACGCCAATCCTCTTCGATGGGATCTTACGGCCGATAGCAATCGCATGGCGCCAATGGTCCGTTACTGTCCAGGCGACGGCTTTGGTCTGACAAACAGCGGTCTCACCAGGCTTTCTTGTTCTGGCTTCGGCGAGGTGTTCCCAGAGGCGTCTTCCACGCCCGCGCCGAGCATTCGGTCGAACCACCAGTCCGGAAAGTCAAACTCTCGGTCTGAGAGAATAAGCTCCAGGGACGATCGGTGTTTGCAGCCGCGCCAGACTTCCCGTGAGTAGCCATCGTGGTCGATTGGCCGGGTGTGCGGCGCTGGCTCACATCCATTGCTGCGTGCAAACAGATCCAGCGTATCCCGGACACCGGTCTGCCCGAACCGCCTCCGCGTTCCCTTGGTCCCTGTCATCGGCCAGAAGTCACTGTTCTTCGCATGGGTGTGTACAACGCGACCGCCAAGCTCGCATGATCTTGGCGGCACACCCCAATGCGCTCCGTTGACCGGCGCAACCCGCTGAACCATGTCAGGCGCCATACATGCGATTTGCCATGCGAGCGCTGCGCCATGACCGAGACCAATCACTGTGACGTTGTTCGGATCGACCCAAAACTGCTGTGAGGCATCAAACAGAACCTCCTTCAGGAACGCGAACTCGTCACGCCCCCGCGGCTTTACTTTGCGCCGCTCGAGGACGAGATCGGCATGACGCTCCGTAAGGGTATCGGTCGTATAGAAGTACCAACCGCGATCTTTCGCCTGCAGGAGCGGTCTAAGTTTCCCATCCCGACCCTTGATTGGGTACTTCTTCTCGCTTTTCCGGGACGTACCTCCGATAGACCTTGATGAAACCGCATACCGACTGTTGATTGATGCGCGCACATATTTCCGTTTGGTCGCACTCGGCGCAATCACTGCGTACCCGCGATCCAGAAATTTGTGCACGAGGCTTTCGTCGCTGATAAGTTCATTCGCACTCCGCCCCGCGTCATGAAGGATCATCGCGACCGGCAGCCGACGGAGCCCGCGTTCCGTGTCTGGCAATCGCACGAAGTATTCGCCAGATGGCACCGAACATCCGCCCGATCGCGCCTTAACCGGACAATTCGCCGCGAGAACGTCTGTAGAAACCACGAGGAGCACGAAGACCGAGAGCAGCACGACGATATTCTGCCCCGCGCGACAAACCTTCAGAACAAGCAGTCGACCCTCCACAAAACGATCACAAAACTCAACGCTGCCTCATCCGACTCAATGGGCAATTTTTCTCCTTAAATCCAGAATCTTGCCAAATTTCACTCAAGCTGCGGAACGGCCCCGGATCACCCCGTCAGAGCCTCGTCACCGCGCTTTCCAGTTGGCGATCTTTGTTTTCAGCCAGGAACGGAAGCCGCGCTCCGGAGCGGCGAGGAACGGAAACTCAGCGCGAATCGGGCGATAGGGCATGTCGACCGTGTCGCCGACCGGCGCGCGATCGTTCGCGATGTAAAGCGTGTAGAGCCGGTCCATGATATCGTCCTCCGGCCTGCGTCCGCCGCAAGTCCGATGCGCCTGACCGGACAGCATCGATCGTTCGATCTCCAGGAATGCATCGGCGCCACACGGCATTGCGGGGTCGACGATCAGAAAGTCATCGGCCAGAACCTGGACCATGGCCGACCGGTCGACATCGGACCAATCAGACTGCCCATCCAGCGCGTCGTAGTATCGGATGTTTTCGTCCAGGCGCGTCACGACCTTCGTTCGGCTCTCGTCAGAAGCCGCGAAGGATGGCTGACGATTGTGATCGTCCCGAACATCTTCCAGATCGCCCCGGTGGATCAGGCTGACATTCGTCACCTCGGGCCGCCCGATGCGGTCGAGAGGCCGTGGCTCGGCGCCCGTCTCGAATGCCTCTGCCGAGAGGGCCAGCAATCCTGTCCCCGGCAGCAGGCTCCGATCGATATCCAGCGCAAGCGTCAGCACATTCAGCCGCGCCATGGTGTTTTCGCCGCTTGGCTCGGCAAGTGCTCCACCAGTCGATGTCGCCAGCGCCCAATCAGAATCGAAGAAGAACGGATCCGACCGATGCCCGAAGAACAGCCGCACGTCGCCAGAGCGCACAACCGTCCCTTCAACTCCCATCGTCTGGGCCCCGTTCGGCCCGGCACACCGCACCGAGTGCCCGTCGCTGTGTTCGTCCATGAAGGTACAGGTGATCCGCACTTCCTGCCCGGTCGTGATCCCGCCATCGCCCATCTGGGCTGCACGGATCACAAACGCATAGCCAATCCGATCCGAGAAGTGCGCCCCGGCATGAGCGATCGGATAGGTGTTCAGGATGAGCGCGAGCCGCGCGCCTGCGTCGGTCGGGAACGCGTAGAAATCGGACAGGTCGGCGAGCGGTTCGGTCTTGGTGATCTCACCGTCAATGTGATCGCTTGCCAATGCCGTTTTGAGCTGCCAACCGCCAAGCATCAGTATCAGGGCGACGAGACCGCAGGCCCACGGCCGGGAGATTTGCTGTGCCATGCCGTTCCCCGTTCAAGAGAGAGCGGCACAGTATACGCGAAATCGCACATAAATCGAACAACCCAAGATTGAGGTGCGTCGGGACCTGTATCGGGTTTGACGAGGACTAAGGCCGCAAACCGGTCTCGCCCAGATCCCAATAGACGCCCGCCATGATTTCCAGCGCACTTTCGCAGACCGGCAGCAGAATATGTTCGTCGGGCGCGTGCTGGGAGCATCCGGTATAGGAATGCGGGATCCAAATCGCCGGAATGCCCAACAGATCTGTGAACAGATCATTACAGATCGAGCCACCCATTTGCGGGACCACTGCGGGCTTCTCGCCAGTCGTCGTCTCAACCGAACGCCGGACAAAGAGTGACCAGGGATGATCCGGCTCGGTTCGCGAAGCCCGGAACCCGGCAGCGTTGCGACCGGTTGGCGGCGCGATCTCGCCCATCGGAACACCGTGCTCGTCCAGATGCCGGCGCAGCGCGGGGATGATCTCGTCCACGTCCGTCCCGGCGACATACCGCAATTGGCAGTGTGCCCGCGCCGATGGCTGAATCGCGTTGACCGGCCCGTCGATATTGCCCGAGCCCATCGCCAGAACCGCGAACGAGTTCCAGCCATAGACTTTCTCGGCCGTCGTCATGCCGGGCTCGCCCCAATCGGGATCGATCTCGGGACCTTTCTCGCCCGCGTCCAGCGTGACGTCTTTCAGCACCTCGCGCACCGCGTTCGTCATCGGCGGCGGCAGCCACTCGCGGATCAGGATTTGTCCAGTCGGCCCACAGATCGACGCCAGAGCGTGTGACAGAATCATCCCAGGATCTGCAAGCGCGCCGCCCCAGTTGCCAGAGTGGTGTCCGCCCTCGCGCAGATCGCAGACAAGATCGAAGTTTTCGCCACCCCGCGCGCCGAGGGAAACCGTCGGCCGATCCATCCGCACCCGGGGACCATCGGACGCGATGAAAACATCCGAATTGAAGGCCTCGCGATTGGCAGCGATGATATCGCCCAGACCTTGCGATCCGTTCTCCTCGGCCATTTCGATAATAAACTTCGCGTTGAACCCCAACGAGCCGCGCGTCTCCAGCGCGGCGTTGATGCCGGCCATGTTGATCGTATGCTGGCTCTTGTTGTCGGCGGTGCCGCGCCCGTACAACCGGTCACCATCCTGCGCGGTGACCCACGGCCCCTGCCCCTTTGTCCACTGCGCATCCTGTCCCCGGATGACGTCGCCGTGGCCATACCCCAACACCGTCAGATCGGCGCCTTCATCGCGGGTCGCCAATAGAACCGGACCGACGCCGGGTTTCGGATTCTCGAAGATCTGGGTCTCGAAGCCCATCGCCTCGAACGCCGGCACCATCTCGTCCTCGAGATAGACGCGCGTATGCGGCAGACCCTCTGGCACCTGGCTCTGGGTCGGGATCGCCACGCGCCGCGCGAGGTCCGCTTCGAAACCGCCGGATGTCATGTACTCGCGCACTCGTCCGATCGCTGCGTCTCGTGACATCTTGATGACTCCCTGCGTGCTGACGCGCCGAACTCTGGCGCAATGGAATGCGGCACCCTACTTCACATGGAACGACGGAGGATGTCATGCTGAGAGTGCTTCTAATCCTGACCGTGATGCTGTCCGGTCTCGCGCGGGCTGAGACCCTGCAAACCAGTGCCGGAACCGTCGAGGTGGTGCCGATGGTCCAGGGCCTCGACAATCCCTGGGCTGTTGCGTTCCTGCCCGACGGCAAGGTGCTGATCACCGAGCGGGACGGCCAGGTCCTGATCGCAGATCCGGCCAATGGCACCAAGACACCTGTCCGCGGCGTGCCCGAGGTCCGCGCATCTGGCCAGGGCGGGCTGCTCGATGTGGTGCTGGACCCGGACTTCGACCAGAACCGCACGATCTATCTGAGCTACTCCGAGCCGGTCGGCACCTTCTCGGCCCGCACCGCCGTCGCACGCGCGACCCTCAACGGCACCACCCTGGAAAAAGTCTCGGTCATCCTGCGCCAGACACCCGAAAGCCGCGGCGGACGCCATTTCGGATCGCGCATCGTACCGGACGGTCAGGGCGGGCTTTTCATCACCCTTGGCGACCGGGGCGACGCGGACGAGGCTCAGAACACTGCAAACACCATAGGCAAGATCGTTCGATTGGATATGACCCAAAGTGCCGACAGCACACCCGGTTTCGTTGGCGAACCGGATGCCGCGGTTCCGACCGAGCTTTGGTCAATCGGGCACCGCAATACGCAAGGTGCGGCACTGGACGAACAAGGCCGTCTTTGGACGGTCAGTCACGGTGCGCGGGGCGGTGACGAGATCAATCGCCCGGAGCAAGGCAAGAACTATGGCTGGCCGGTGATTTCCTACGGCACGACCTATTCCGGGTTCTCAATCGGCGAAGGCACGTCGAAGGCGGGCATGGAACAGCCGGTGTTTTACTGGGACCCATCCATCGCGCCATCGGGGATGGTGATCTACTCCGGCAAGCTCTGGCCGGACTGGGCTGGCGACATCTTCGTCGGTTCGCTTAAGTTCGATTATCTCTCGCGCATCAATCGCGATGGCGACGAGGTCATCTCGGAAGAGCGCCTGTTCCCGGACCGCTTCATCCGTATCCGCGATGTGCGGGAAGGACCCGACGGTGCGATCTGGTTTCTCGCTGCAGGCGACGAGACGCTCTACCGGATGACACCCGCGAATTGATCTGCGCAAACCGGGTTGGCATAGGCCGGGAGCGCGGGTAACACCGCGCCCATGACTGCGACATATACCTCGATCGTCGAGCCCCTGCCCTCGACCGTTCCCTTCGTCGGCCCGGAACATCAGGAACGCCAACGTGGTGCTGCCTTCCGTGCGCGCATCGGTGCGAACGAAAGCGTGTTTGGCCCATCCCCAAAGGTGATCGACGCGATCGCCAAGGCCGGGCCCGAGGCCTGGATGTACTGCGACCCGAACATGCATGACCTGCGCATGGCGATTGCCGCGCACAACGGCATCGATCCGGACAGTATTGTTGTTGGCGAAGGGATCGATGGTCTGTTCGGCAACACGGTCCGGCTGTTCGTCGAGCGCGGCGACAAGGTCGTGACCTCACTCGGCGCCTATCCGACGTTCAACTATCACGTCGCAGGCTTTGGCGGCACGTTGATCACCGTGCCCTATGTCGACGATCACGAGGATCCGGACAGCCTGCTCGCCGCGGCGCGCACGCATCGGCCGAAGCTGGTCTTCCTGGCCAACCCGGACAATCCGATGGGGACGTGGCATAGCGCAGAGAAAGTCCGCGCACTGATCGATGCCCTGCCCGACGGCACGCTGCTCTGCCTGGACGAGGCCTATATCGAGTTCGCACCTGACGGCACAGCGATGCCCTGGGACACGGACGACCGGCGCGTGATCCGGTTCCGCACGTTCTCCAAGGCGCATGGCATGGCCGGGATGCGCATCGCCTATGCCGTGACACATCCCGAAACCGCCAAGGCCTTCGACCGGATCCGCAACCATTTCGGTGTGAACCGCGTGGCACAGGAGGCAGCTATCGCTGCCTTGTCAGACCATGAACACCTGGCATCGGTCGTGGCACGCACCGCGGCTGCCCGCAATCGGATCGCCGAGATCGCCGCTGCAAACGGCCTGACCACCCTGCCGTCGGCGACGAACTTCGTCGCGGTCGACTGCGGACGGGACGGAGACCATGCGCGCCGCGTCCTGCACGCGCTGCTCGAGCGCGACGTTTTCGTTCGGATGCCGGGCGTTGCTCCACTCGACCGATGCATCCGGATCGGAGCGGGACAGGTCGCGGATCTCGATTTGTTGGCAGAAGTGTTGCCGGACGCACTCGCGGCGCGCACCTAGAGCATTTTCCAGTCAATCTCAGTCAGATTGGCGTCGCGGAAATGCGGAAAAACAGGGACTTAGAGCACGCGATCTGATGCGATCATGTCAACTCGTGATCTATGGCCGTATCGCCCGCGTCAAAGCCCGTGTTTGCTGAGCACCGAGGCGATCGCGTCCATAACCTCGGCCCGGTTTTGAGCGTTCTTTGCCCAAGGATGCGGTGGCGCGAAACGATGCGAGTCGTTGTCGAAGTACTGTCCGTTGGCTGCGGCAAACTCATCGGACAATGCAGCCCGCGACAGCACATCAACGCCGACCTGCAGATCTCCGCCGCTCACACCGAACCCTTCGCGCACCATCTTGCTTCCGAGAAGTGAACCCGGATTCACAGCGACGCTGAGTTGTCCCTCTGGCAAATCCTGGGCCAGTTCCTGCGACCAGATCGTCAAGGCGAGCTTGCTTTGGGCATAGGCATCCATCTCAGGAAGTGACGATGTCCCGGTCAATGCAGCAATCGACACCGGCGATTGCGCGGCCGAGGACAGGTTCACGATACGGCCCGTCGGCGACAGGATGGGCACAAGATGGCGCATCAGCAGAACCGGTGCGAACAGATTGACCGCAAACCGGATGTCCAGACCGTCCTGCGTCATCGCTCTCGGGGCTTTCAGAACACCCGCATTGTTGATCACCACGTCAAGCGGCGCCGCACGGTCAACGATGGCCTGCGCAAACCCCGCAACACTCGAAAGCATCGAGAAATCCGCACGGAAGGTCTCAACCGGTCCACCTGCCCCCGTCAGCGCCTGTGCCGCTGCGTCGAGCTTTTGTGCGCTTCGCCCGTGCAGCAGTATTCTGTGGCCAGCCGCGCTCAGAGCCTTTGCCGTCTCCAGGCCGATACCGTCAGTCGCTCCGGTGATCAGAATCGTCTTCGCGTTCATCGTCATCTCCTCGCCTGCACGGAATGTCTGCATCACTCAGCCAATTCGACTGTACGCCGTCAGGCCAGATCGTCCTTTGCCTCGACCAGATAGTGATAGCTGGTTGATCCCTCGGTACGCGCCTTCAAATGCGGTACATAGTCCGGGTCCGCCATGAACGCCGCCGCGGCCTCTTTCGAAGGCCATTCGATAATAATCCTCAGCGCCGCCGGCGTCTCGGCGCCTTCGATCTGTTCGTGCGTTGCAGTCCGGGCGAGATACCGGCCACCGTGTTTGGCAACCAGCGCATTCGCCGGCCCGATATAGGCCGGGATCCAATCATCATTGGTTGGGGTCACGGCAAGGATCGAGAAATATGCCATCGGGTTGCTCCAGTTTCTGTGGGTGATCCTCGTGTTACCGAGGCATCTTCGGGATATCGTTTTCTTGTTTTCCAAATAAACTGGACTGAACGAGATTCAGAATTTGGAAACAGGATATAATCAGATGGACACCGACAATCTAAGGCTCTTCGTGCTGGCCGCCGAGAAGCTCAATATCAGCGCGGCGGGCCGCGCACTCGGCTATGCGCCTGCGGTTGCGGGTGCGCGGCTGGCGAAACTCGAACGCAGTCTCAGCGCCGATCTGCTCATCCGATCCACGCGCAAGGTGTCGTTGTCGACCGAAGGCGCAGAGTTCCTTCCATTCGCGCGCGAGATCCTTGCGCAAGAGGATAGCGCGCGGGCCGCGATGGGCCTCGGCCAATCCGATCCGTCCGGAACGCTGCGCTTCGCGGCGCCGAGCAGCTTTGCACAGCGCTACATCGTCCCGATCTTACCGGACTTCCTCGCGCTCTATCCCGGGATCAACCTCGACCTCAGGCTTTCCGACACGCGGTTCGATCTGATCGAAGGGAGTTACGATCTCGCCCTGCGCAATACCGAGTTGGAGAACAGCAGCCTTCGCGGCCGAAAACTCGCCGACGACCGGCGCTGTCTGTGCGCGTCCCCGGCGTATCTTAACCGCTACGGTGTGCCGAAAGAGCCCGAGGATCTGGCGAACCACCAATTAATCGCGTTCGTCGACCATACGCCCAGGCGCTTGCGCCGCGCAGACGGCACGCAGGCCAGCTTTGACCCGCGGGAAGGCCAGTGTCGACTGACCCTGAATGACGGTCTCAGCCAGAAACTCGCCACCCTTGCCGGTGCCGGAATCTCGGTGAACTCCGAATGGAGCGTTCACCAAGACCTGCAGGACGGTAGCCTCGTGCATGTGCTGCCCGATTACGAGGTCGATGATCAGTCCGTACTTTGGCTTGTGTACCCCCGGTCTAACGTCCTGACCGCAAAGGTTCGGGTTTTCATCGACTTCCTGCTGGACCGTATTGGCCGGAAACCCCCGTGGTCGTTAACCTAATTCCTCGGCAAACGCGGATCGATCACCGCGCCAGCACGATCGTTATTAATATACATTAACAAAATAATACCTAAAACTTTATCTATCTCCTGTTTAATACTTCGTTAAGGACAAAAAATAAGCTATTAACCGTCCTTGGAAACCAAGTCTTCCAGCTTTTACGCTGATATGATCGGCGTGAGTTTTGGGGGCAAGACATGAAATCGATGAAGATCGTAACCACGTTTGCCGTGGGGGTACTAGTATTGTCTGGCACAGCCCGAGCCGACGTCGAGCGCGACGGTTTCAAGTGGCTGTCCGAGAACAGGGACATCATGGCGGAAGGTGCCATCTGGAACGATCGTATTGGCGATGGCCAGGATCGTTACAAGACCGGCGGCATGACCCAGTCCTGGGTCTTCCCCGAGACACTGTTTCTCGACGAGCGATTGATCCCGGGCAGCGTTTCAGCATTCGAGTTGCAGGGACGCGGCTTCATCGCGACACCCGACAACACCCAGGCAGGCGGCGGCGTCAGCGATCGCCCATTTGTCCAGTATGTCGGCGTGGGCGCCTATCTGCGGTCATGGGATCGTCCGGACCGGATCGATGCGACGACAACTGGCGTGCTGGAGACGCGGGCCGGGGTCGAAGTCGGATGGCAGGGAGAACCGCTGCCCTTGTTCGAAATCCAGGAGGCGCTGCACGACGATACGCAGGTGGCGCTTTCATCGGCAAACACTGTCGACGGCGAGTTTCTGGTCAATCTGGAACTTGAAGGCGTCTATCGCCGTCAAAGTTCGACCCGATATCTCGATCTCGACATCGCACCGTTCGTTCGCGTGTCGACCGGCATGCGCGAGAACAGCATCCGGGGCGGCATGGACGTGATCATCGGATCTTCGCTCGCAGCCCGCACTTGGAACCGCGAACCGGCTATCGGTGCCCTGCTGCCGGGTGGCTCGCAGCAGCGCGGTGGTTTCCACTGGGCGCTCTGGATCGGCGGCGATGTCGGGTATATCGCATCGGACGTCTTCCTTGACGGCGGCTTCACCGCCGATGGCCCCGACGTCGCGCGCGAGGAGCTCACCACCCGTTTCCGCGCCGGGCTGATGCTGGAATACGATCCGTTCGCCATCGTCTACTCGATCAACTGGCTAAGCCCTGAGTTTGACCTTCAGCCCGAGGGCCAACTGATCGGCGCGGTGTCCTTGAAGTATCGATTCTGAGCAGCGTTGGGGCGCTCGGGCCGGTCGGGAGCAATCCCGGCCGGTTTTCTATTTTTCCTCGCGGTTTACTGTCGGTTCTTCGCGCAAAGATCGAGCCTCTCCCCCGTTCGATACCCGCATAACGCGAAAGCTGCACCGCACTTTGCCAGTCCATGATAAAGACTCGGTATTTTCCGAGTAAAGCGTTGACACTGCAGCACCCTCCCGTTTGACTGCCTTCGCCCGGCCGGTACAACGTCCGGCCATCATATGCGATGCAGGCGGTAAAGCCTGCGGTACAGGGAGGAACTCGATGAAGTTCGATCTTTTTAAGAAGGTCGGTGCTCTTGCACTTGCCGCAACCGCTGTCGTTGCGATGTCGGCTGCCGAAGCCGACGCCAAGAAAGTCCGCTGGAAAATGCACTCGGCATTCGGCAAGAACGTCGCGGTCATCGGCCCGGTCGGCTACCGCATCGCCGACATGGTGCGCGCGATGTCGGGCGGCGACTTCGACATCAAGGTGTTCGAACCGGGCGCGCTCGCAGGCGGCTATGCCTACTATGACCCGATCAGCCAGGGCGCCTTCGAAGCCGCATACGGCACACCGGGTGCAAACCAGGGCAAGCACTCGGCCTTCGCATTTGCCTCGACCTGGCCGTTCGGCCCGGGCGCACTGGAATTCAACGCCTGGATCAAGCAGGGCGGCGGAGAGCAGATCATCTCTGACCTCTATGCCAAGGACGGCATCAAGTACTTCTACTGCGGCATGATCCCGCCCGAGACATCCGGCTGGTTCCGTGAGCCGATCGAAAGCCTCGAGCAGCTCAAGGGCCTGAAGATGCGATTCTTCGGCATGGGCGCCAAGGTCATGCAGAAGTTCGGCGTGGCAACCCAGCAGCTTGCTGGCGGCGACATCTACCCGGCACTGGAACTGGGAACGATCGACGCGACCGAATTCTCGATGCCCGCCATCGACCGGACGCTCGGCTTCTACCAGATCGCGAAGTACAATTACTTCCCGGGCTGGCACCAGCAGTCGACCACCAACGAGATCCTTGTGAACATGGACGCGTGGAACAAGCTGTCGGATGAGCACAAGGCGATGTTCCAGACCGCCTGCGATGCAAACTTCATGCACGAGCTCGCTGAAGGTGAAGCGCTGCAGTCCGCAGCCATGATCGCCAACGAAAAGGACGGCGTGACCATGGTCACCTGGCCGGACGAGGTCATCGACCAGCTGCGTGAGAAGTGGAAAGAGGTTCTGGCAGAAGAGCTGGCAGCCAACCCGGACGTCAAGACAATGTGGGACAGCTACACCGAGTTCCACGAAGCCTACCAGGTCTGGGGCTCGCGCGGGTACCTGAAGAACTGAGCCTTGGGGTTACCGCCAGCGCGGTGCCCCTGAGTTCCAAGATGACGACCGGCGCGTACCATGCGCCGGTCGACGCATGACGGCCCAGAGACCTGGCAAACCAGGCAGCATGGTCGTCCCAACAACAACCAAGAACCAACGGGTGAGGGGCAATGGGAGCGCTGTTAAGTCTCGGCGATGTACTGGACCGGATTTCGCGCAGTGTCGGTAAGGCCGCGAGTTTTCTGATCCTGCCACTGATATTCCTGATCATGTTCGACGTGATCACGCGCAAGATCGACTACATCAAGGAAGCGTCTGCCGAGATCACGATCAACTACGGCTTCTCGGTGTCGTTCATTCTGCAGGATCTGCAGTGGCACGTTCATGGCGCGCTGATGCTGCTGACATTCGGCTTCGGCTATCTCGCCAACAGCCATGTCCGCGTTGACATCTTTCGCGAGGGCCTTGGCCGCCGCAGCCAGGTCTGGGTCGAAACCTTCGGCATCCTGATCTGCGCCGTGCCCTTCCTGCTTCTGATGATCTGGTTCTCCTACGTCATGGCCTCGGCGTCGTTTGCGCAGGGCGAAGGGTCCGAAAGTCAGGTTGGCCTGGGCTGGCGCTGGATCATCAAGTCCTTCCTTATCTGGGGCTTCGTCATCGCGCTGATGGCCGCGCTCGCGACCTTGTTCCGGTGCCTGAATTTCCTGTTCGGCAATTACGAACAACAGGCCATCGCCGAGGATCAACTGCAATTCTTCACGGATGTCGAAACTCTGCCCAAAGTGGTGCTGGAGGATGAAGAACCGAAGGCCGGGGGGAAAGCCTGATGGAAATGCTTGCGGAATGGTGGGACTGGTTTCTCTGGGATCACCTCTACGAGTACATCGGTGCCTACATGTTCCTGGCGCTGGCGCTTACGCTCTTCACCGGCCTGCCAGTGGCATTCGCCCTTGGCGGTGTCTCGGTCGTGTTCGGCATGATTTCGATCTGGCTCGAGATCTTTGACATCAACATCTACTTCGCGGTCGTAAACCGGATCTGGGGCGGGGACGGTGCCTCGGGCGCCGTGCAGAACCCGATACTGGTGGCGATCCCGTGCTTCGTGTTCATGGGGACTATGCTGGAAAAGTCCCGTGTCGCTGCCGACCTGCTGCACATTCTCCAGATCATGCTGAAACGTGTGCCGGGCGGCCTCGCCCTGTCGGTCACGGTCATGGGCACGATCATGGCCGCGACCACCGGCATCATCGGCGCTTCGGTCGTCATGATGACACTGCTGGCTCTGCCAACGATGTTGCAGCGCGGTTATGCGCCTGAACTTGCGACAGGAACGATCGCCGCCTCGGCGACGCTGGGTATCCTGATCCCGCCTTCGATCATGCTGGTCCTGATGGCCTCGCTGCTGGCGGTGTCGGTCGGCAACCTGTTCATCGGCGCGTTGTTGCCGGGTCTGGCGCTGTCAGCGCTCTACTTTGTCTACATCCTGACACGGGCGACGTTGAACCCATCGATCGCCCCAAGGATCGACGAAGATGAGATCGATCTGAAGCCGACAAACATGTCGAACCTGGTCATCTTCCTTGTCGGTTCGGGTCTGCTCGTCGCAGCGGATGTGATCTTCGAAGTCGCCGGCTTCTATGCCGAGGACATCAACTGGCAGCTGATGACCATCCTTGGCATCTTCTTCCTGGCGATGTGGGTCGGCAAACGTGAAGGCAACACGCTGCTTGGCGGAATCCTGAAGGGCTTCGTGCCGCCGATCTTCCTGATCATCCTGGTGCTGGGCTCGATCTTCGCCGGTTGGGCGACGCCGACCGAAGCCGCAGGGGTCGGCGCGTTCGGCTCGCTGGTGCTGGCCTGGGTCAACGGCACGCTGACATGGACGGTGATCAAGGAGGTCTGTCACCGCACCGGCCTGACCGTCGCGATGATCTTCTTCATCTTTGTCGGTGCCACGGCGTTTTCGACCATCTTCAGGAACGTCTATGGCGAGGAGTTGATCATCCACTTCATCGAGTGGCTGGACCTGAGCCCGTGGAACCTGTTGTTCCTGCTGATGTTCGCGGTCTTCCTGCTCGGCTTCTTCTTCGACTTCCTCGAGATCACGCTGATCATCCTGCCGGTGTTCGATCCGGTGATCCGGACGCTGGCACCGGTCTTTGCCGACCATCTCGGGATCGAGGTGATCACGCAGACGCAACAGACCAAGGAGTTCCTGGAGGCACAGGTCATCTACTGGTTCGCCATCCTTGTGGCGGTGAACCTGCAAACCAGCTTCCTGACGCCGCCGTTTGGATTTGCGCTGTTCTACATGAAGGGCGTGGCTCCCAGCAGCGTGAAGATGCAGGAGATCTACAAGGGGATCATTCCCTTCGTGACCCTGCAGGTGATCGGCATGCTGATCGTGCTGACCTTCCCGCGGCTGGCGACGCAGCTTCCGTATGAAGCCGGATTGTCGCGAATACCCTGGGGGGTCGAGTGGTCCTTTGCCGATAGCGAGTTCGAGCGACGAAAACAGGCTGAACTTGTGCGGATGGGTGACGCGCTGAACAGCAAGACATCGATGCGCGGCAACGAGATCGAGGATGAGGTCGAGGTGTTCAGTGACAAGTACCTGGGCAACGAGAACCTCGATTTCCGCGCGATGTCTGAAGAGATCAATGCGCGGATCAAGGCTCTGGAAGAGGCCAATCCACGAGATAACTGACGGGACCGGTAGGGTGGGCGCATCGCCCACCCATGCCAAACGGCCGCGAGGCCGAAGTGTATGCTCCGGAACGGCTGCTGGTATCCTCGGGATGGTGACGAGCGATTGACGACCTCATATCGGTCGTCTGCCCGCTTGGGATGCGAACCCCTTGGATTCGCAAAACGGTAGCTGGCCAGCCACCTGAACGCTACTTTCACACGTGCCTCGTGCACAGAGGCGACGGCAACCTGAAAAGAGGTCTCCCTCCCTGCCCTAGGCTGCCGTCCGTCGCGACGTTTGAAGACCCGCGTGCGAGCCTCCGCATATGCGCGGGCCGGTCTACGGCCCAGAAGCTAAAACTTGATTAAATTGCAGGGTGTTGCGGACCCACCGTGCGCTCGTTTCTCGGCATGATCGGCCTCGATGAAGCACAATAGCATTGGCTTGAACCGAGGCTTTGCAGTTGAGCAGCGCAGTCAGTCTCGGCGTAGCTCACCGTTTAGGAAACGCGCTGTTTGCACCCGAAGGGCATCGATCAATTCTGGCGGAGCAGGTAACCATGGCTCCGCCTCCGTGGTGAGCACTACCGAGGCCTGTGCGGGATATCCTGCCTCCCGGTCCTGTTCGAAGCCTTCGCCGAAGTGCCCCTGAGCAAGCCGCTGCAGCGCCTCGGGTGCCGGTCGAACCGATCCACCGACACAGGTCCAGCGGATGCCGAGGTTGTGTGCTTCGAGCGCTTCAAACATGGCCAACAGTTCGTTCCAGAGGTGCGTGTCATAGTTCAGAAGCTCATCGAACACGATCGGCAGGCCGGGTTTCAAATATCCATGCTCCGCAAGTTTATCCAAGACACACGCGGTCGAGGAATACAGATCACAGTCAATGTATACGAGCCCGATTGGACCGGTCAGCTTGGCGAGGGCTTGAGGGAGCGTTTCGTGGAACCAGCCACGATGCAGCGTGACATTGCGCGGCACGGGCGGCGGCTCGATCCCCGCGAAATCGATTTGCCAATCGGGACGTCCGTTCGCCGGAAAACCTTCAAAGCTGTCGAAGCCATGGATCTGACGAAAGGGGAACATCCGTGCGAGCAGCCGGGCCGACGTCCCCCGGTAGACCCCGAACTCAAGAATGGCGCCCGGACGGCGTAATCGGATTGCCTGACGCAGCAGGACGGCGTGCTTGCCCGCGAGAGACCTCGCCAAGGCTCCGGGCCTCCGCGCCGCCGCCGCGCGGGGAAGTTCGCGACTTAGAAACGCGGCATACCGTGCAAGGCGGTCAGGGTCCTCAAGCAATCGCTGCGCTTGATCAACCACGACAGCGCGGCGTCACGGATCGGCGGAAGGGCTCAGAGCTGCCCATGCGCTCATCTGGCAGCGCTCGAGATCGTCGTCGATCACCAGCCAGGGCAACCGGTTCTGGTCATGGGCATGAACATTCGGCGCGAGTTGCGCGGCCTGATCGAGCAGCCCGAGCGCGATGTACACCTGCCCCGGCAGATAATCGTAGCGGCCGGTCAGCGGAGATCCGCAGACCCGGCAGAATGACCGGGTCACTCCCGGATTGGCGTAGACCTTGGCGCCTTCGTCAGGCGTGAAGGTTACCGCGGTTTCATTGAACGCCGCGAATGCAGCGACTGGCGCCCCGGTGACGCGGCGGCAATCGGAACAATGGCAATAGGCGCGCGTCAGAGGCGGCTCGGATGCGCTGATCCGAACCGCGCCGCAATAGCACCGCCCCGTGATCACTGCCCTGGCGCTCTCGCCCTGCACAATGCTCACCCGCCGGCGATGCGCGGCAGAAGGATGATCTCGTTTTCAGGCGTGATCGGCTGGAAGAGCGACTCGTTATAGATCCGCCCGTCCACCGACACGGAAACGCGGCTGTCGAGATCCTCGCCCAGTGCAGGGTGTTGTGCCAGCAGTTCGCGAAACAGATCACGGATGGTTGCCGCTTCCAGATCAATCGACGCAACGCCCCCCGTGAACTGGGTCAGCGAACCATAAAGCTGCACTGTGACGAGGTTGGCCATGCCCCTCCCTAGCCCTCCCCAAACGCGGGGAGGGTCCAGATCGCATCCGGATCAGGCGTCGTCGAGTGCCTTGAGGATGCGCGGCGGTGACATCGGCAGCTCGGTCAGGCGCACACCGGCCGCGTTGGATACCGCATTTGCAATGGCGGCGAGCGGCGGACAAATCGATGTCTCACCCACACCGCGCACGCCGTAAGGGTGGCCGGGGTTCGGCACCTCGACAATCTCGGTATCGATCATCGGCAGATCAGACGCCACGGGGATACGATAGTCGAGGAACCCGGCGTTTTGCAGTCGCCCGTCCTCGCCATAGATGTATTCCTCGTTCAACGCCCAGCCGATGCCCTGGGCGGCCCCGCCCTGGAACTGGCCTTCGACATAAGACGGATGGATCGCCTTGCCCGCGTCCTGGACCACGAGATAGCGCAGGATCTTGGTTGCCCCGGTTTCGGGATCAACCTCGGCGTCCACGACGTGCGTCGCGAAGGAGACCCCTGCCCCTTCCGGCGTCGCCTCGAAGTGACCCGAGATCGGTCCGCCGGTGCGGCCCATCGATTTGCAGAGCTTGGCAAACGGCAGCGGATCGTGTCCGCCCGCGTTCTGCCCGGCCGGGATCGCCTGCCCGTCCTGCCAGTCCACGGCTTCTTCGTCGATGCCCCAGATCTTGGCCGCACGCTGGCAGAGCTTCTTCTTCGCGTCCCGCGCCGCCTTGATCGTTGCCAGCCCGGACGCGTAGGTCACGCGCGATCCGTGCGACACGTCGTTGTAACCCAGCGAGGCAGTGTCGACGACCGTCGTGCGAACCTTCTCGTAGGGAATGCCCAGTTCCTCGGCGGCCATCAGGCACATCGAGGCGCGCGAGCCGCCGATATCCGGCGTGCCGACCTGAAGCGCCACCGTGCCGTCCTGGCTGAGCGACAGCGTGACCGACGTCTCGCCGCCATGGTTGAACCAGAACCCGCACGACACGCCGCGTCCCTGGTTTGGACCGAGCTCGTTCTTGACCATTGGGTGGGCCTTGGCGGCCTCGACAGTCTCCAGCAGACCGATGCGCGGCCATTTCGGCCCGTATGAGGCCTTGGTGCCTTCCTTGGCGCCGTTCTTCAGGCGTACCTCGAATGGATCCAGGTTCAACTGATTGCAGAGCATGTCCACGACGGACTCGACGGCAAAGCAGGCCATCGGAGAGCCCGGCGCGCGGTAGGCCGCCTGTTTCGGGCGATTGCAGATCACATCGTAGCCGACGGCCTGCACATTATCCAACGCATAGGGCGCGAACGCGCACATCGCCGCCATATCGACGGGTGAGCCCGGAAAGGCGCCGCCCTGCATGCGCAGAATCGCCTGACCTGCCGTGATGGTGCCGTCGTTCTTCATGCCGATCTTGACATCGATCGAAGACGATGCGGTCGGCCCGGTCGCCCGGAACACGTCATCGCGCGGCATGACGATCTTTACGGGGCGGTTGGTCTTGCGGCTGAGCGCGAGCGCCACAGGCTCGATGAAGACAGTGGTCTTGCCACCAAAGCCGCCACCGATCTCGGACGCCACGACGCGCAGCTGGGTCGAGTCGATGCCCAGCAGATCGGCACAGATGTTGCGCGCCACGAAGTGGCCCTGCGTGCAGCACCAAAGCTCGCCCCGGCCATCCGCGCCCAGCGAGCCCAGGCAGGCATGTGGCTCGATGTAACCCTGGTGGGTTGCGGCGGTCTTGAAGCTCTTCTCCATCACCACGTCAGCGGCGGCAAAGCCCGCATCCAGATCGCCGTGGCCGAACTCGGACCGGCTCATCACGTTCGCCGAATAGCCTTCTACCTTGATCTCGTCGTCACGAATGATGGGAGCACCGTCCTGCATCGATGCGTCGACATCCGTGACGTGCGGCAGGACGTCGTAGTCAACCTTGATCAGCTTCAGCGCCTTCTTGGCGGCGTGGGCCGAGGTTGCCGCAACTGCTGCGACGGCGTGGCCGTCATAGAGCACCTTGGCGCCCGCCATGACGTTCTCGAGAACGTCGGCATTGCCGCGGCTGACCTTGTCCGAGAAGTCGGCACGCGTGACGATGGCCTTGACCTCGCTTAGCGCCTCGGCGGCCGAGGTGGCGATCGACTTGATCACGGCGTGGGCGTGCGGCGAGCGCAGGATCGCGCCATGCAGCATGCCGGGCGCAGAGATGTCCGCGCCAAACATCGCCTTGCCGGTGACCTTGTCGATGCCGTCCGGGCGCACCGGGCGCGTGCCAACGGCAGAGAAGATGCGGCTTTCGGAGTCGAATTCGTCCAGTGCCATGGATCAGGCTCCTCTCATCTCGGCGGCTGCATCCTGCACCGCGCGTACAATCTTGTCGTAACCGGTGCAGCGGCAGAGATTGCCTGCCAACCAGTACCGGATCTCGGTCTCCGTCGGGTCGGGGTTGCGTTCCAGCAGGTTTTTCGCCGTCACAAGAATACCTGGCGTACAGATCCCGCATTGCAGTGCTGCATGTTCCAGGAACTTGCGTTGCAGCGGGTGCAGGTCCTCGCCGTGCGCGACGCCTTCGATCGTCTCGATCTCGCGGCCCTGCGCCTCGGCCCCCAGCATCAGGCAGGAACAGACGGCACGGCCATCGACGACCACAGAGCACGCTCCGCAATCGCCCGTTCCACAGCCTTCCTTGGCGCCCGTCAGACCGAGCCGATCGCGCAGCACGTCCAGCAGACTCTCATCGGCATCGCAGAGGAACTCGGTCTCGTCCCCGTTGATGTTCGTCGTGATGTGCATCTTGCCCATGGATTATCCCTTCGCACGCTTGGCGGCCAGGCGCGCTGCGCGCACCGCCAGGACACCGGCGACCTTGGTGCGGAACTCGATGGTTCCACGCTTGTCATTGATCGGAGAGCACGCCGCCGCGGCCGCCGCCCTGAGGTCTTCCTCTGCCGCATCCACGGTCTTGCCGATCAGCGCTGCTCCAGCTTCTGGAACAAGCCGGGCGGTCGGCGCGACTGCGCCCAATGCCACGCGCGCTTCGGCAACCGTGTCGCCGTCCATGACCAGCGATACGCCGGCGCCGACGACCGCAATGTCCATCTCGGTGCGGGGAATAAATCGCAAGTAGGCATCCGAGGCGTTTGTCGGACGCGCTGGCAGATAGATCGAGCCAACCATCTCGCCCCGCGCGAGTGAGGTCTTGCCAGGAGCGGTCCCGATCTCCTCGACCGGCACGTCGCGCACGCCGTTCGGGCCATGCACCCGCGCGGTTGCCGCCGCTGCGATCATCGCAGGCACCGAGTCCGCTGCAGGCGATGCGTTGCAGAGGTTCCCGCCGAGAGTCGCGCGGCTCTGGATCTGCGTCGAGCCGACGAGGCCGAGGCCTTCCACGACACCTGGCCACGCGGCCGAGACGCCTGCATGTTCGCCCAGCATCACGCCTGGCACAGCAGCGCCGACACGAAATCCGCCGGCCTCTTCAACAATGTCGTACATGCCGGGAATGCGCTTGATATCGACAATCAGGTCGGGCTCGACCATGCCTGACTTCAACTGCACCATCACATCGGTACCTCCGGCCAGCACGCGGGTCACCCCGTCCTCTGCCGCCAGAAGCGCCACCGCACCGTCGACGGTGCTCGGGGCTTCAAATCTCATGGAAATCCTCCGCTCTTGGCGCGCACGTTCGCCCGCCCGAATTCGCTGGCCGCATTAAGACGCAAAGCCCCGTGACAGTTCAAGCGGTTTAGCGACATCGAGAGGACCAAACGCACCGCATCCCGGTCATGATGGCTGCCACGCGCCATTCCGTGATACGAAAGCGATGCAATCATTTGGCGATTCTTTATTAGTTGATACGTCAATTGATTGCACAAAAAGCGAAGAAGATCGGGAGGACCATCATGAACAAAGCACTCGCAGACAACGTTACGAAGGCGGAGAACACGCGTGTCGATCGCCGGGCTTTTCTGGCCGCGGCGACCGGAATAGCGGCAACCACCGCCATGGCGCCCGAAGCGTTCGCCCGCAATTTCGGGCCGGGGGCAGAGCCGGTGCGCTACCCCGATCCGGATATCATTGGGCTGGACCCCCGGTTTCCCAAGCTCGGCAACACGCCAATCCGGCGGCATCATCTCGGCACGTTATGGGCCGAGGGACCTGCGTGGAACGGCGTAGGACGTTATCTGCTATGGTCCGACATTCCCGGCGACGAGCAGCTTCGCTGGACCGAGGAAGACGGCAAGGTCTCGCGCCGGTTCAGGTATCCATCCGGCAATTCGAACGGCAACACGTTCGATTATCAAGGGCGCCAGATTTCGTGCCAGCATGGTCCGCGCAAAGTCATCCGGTACGAATACGACGGCTCGGTCACCGTGCTCGCCGAAGAGTTCGAAGGTGAAGGGTTCAACGCGCCCAATGACGCGATTGTCCACCCGAACGATGGCTCGATCTGGTTCACCGATCCGGGCTATGGCGGCTTGATGAACTATGAAGGCAATCGCCTGAACACGGGGTCTCCGCAACCGATCCGCAAGGAGGCCGTCTATCGCATCGACGGACAATCCGGAGAGATCACAAGGCTCACCGACGCGCCGTTCAAGCCGAACGGCCTATGCTTCAGCCACGATTACACCAAGCTCTACGTGGCGGATACCGGGCGTTCGCATTATCCGGATGCGGCCAGCCAGATCTGGGTGATGGACATCGACGGTGCCACCGTGAAGAACGAACGGCAATTCGTGTCGATGACCATCGACGGCAAGACCGGGTTCGCGGACGGCATCCGAGCGGACGAGAACGGCAATATCTGGTCGTCTGCTGGCTGGGTCGGCGATGGCTATGACGGCGTGCACTGCTTCGCACCCAATGGCGACCGGATCGGCCAGATCAAACTGCCCGAGATCTGCTCGAACGTTTGCTTCGGCGGCACCAAGCGCAATCAGCTGTTCATGACGGCCAGCCAATCGCTCTATTCGGTGTTTGTCGAGACAACGGGTGCGCACATCACCTGAGCGACACCCTGCGCGGTCGCCTCGGACCTATCTGAGGCGGCCGATTGCGTATCGCGGGGTAAGCCCGCGCTCGGAGAGAAAGGCGTCGAGCAGGTCCTGCCGAGGGTGCTCTGGATCCGGGCCAAGGTCCTGTGCCGCGAGGCCGCCAGTGACGAAGATCGTGGCGATACCGGCTGCGATTCCCCCCGGCACGTCGGTCAGGATGCCGTCCCCGATGGCAAGGATACGGTCTTTCGGGATGTCATGGCCAAGCTCGGCCAGAACCTCGTAGCAGCGGTCATAGATTGGCAGATGCGGTTTGCCGAAATAGACGACCTCGCCCCCCGCGGCGCCGTAATCGCGCGCAATCGCCCCCGCGCACCAGAGCCGTTGATGCCCACGATCCACGACGATATCGGGATTGGCACAGAGCATCGGCAGGCCGCGCGCGGCCCAGTCGGCGATCTCAGTGCCATAGTCCTCCGGGGTTTCGGTGCGGTCATCGCGAAGGCCGGTAATCAGGATCGCCGAAGCCTCGTCGAGCGAAACCGGATCGAGCCCCAGGTCGCTCAACATGTGCAGGTCACGGTCCGGCCCGACATAGTGGAACCTGTCGCCGTACTTGCCGCCCGAGAGTGCCGCCTGACACGCCGCCCCAGAGGAGACGATCGCGTGGTAGCTGTCTTCGGGCGCGGCGATCCGGTCGAGGAAGACCTTGACGCCATGCGCCGGACGCGGGGCATTCGTCAGCAGCACGACCGTACCGCCCTGATCCTTGAACGCACGGCAGGCAGCGACAGCAGCCGGGTAGACCGCAACACCGTTGTGATAGCAGCCCCAGAGGTCGCACAGAATGGCGTCATAATCCCCCGAGATTTCGGACAGTGACGCGATGATACGGCAGGTCATGGCTTTCCCCGGTGCTGAGCGGCCGCGCGTCGGTTAGCGGCACCGCCGTGAAGCCGTCAACGCGCGCGTCGCCACAGGGGTCAGTCCCGTCGCTCAGCAAGCGGGGTCAGCAATCCTGCGGCCTCGATGTCGGCCCGGGTCGGAAACCACATGTCGTCGTTCTCGACCGTCAGCAACTTTTCAAGGAAAGCGTCCGAGACGCCGCGCCCTTGGAGATATCGAAGATCTTTCGCGTACTCGTCATCGGCATCGACCAAAAGCTGGTGAAACTTGGTGGGCTTTCCGTAGCGGTGAAATCCCAGGCGGGCATCGGGGGCCAGTGTCCGGTGCTGACCGGCCGCAAAAATCAACGTGCACGCCGAATTGCAGAACTCGGGCACGTGGGTATCGAACCGTCGGGCTTGCACGATGTCGGCGATCGCACGTGCGGCGTAGACCAGCCCGCCATTGCTTTGCAGATCGATCCGCGTGACGGCCGGTCCATCCTGCAAAGCCGTCTGGAATGCGCCAAGAGTTGCGTAGTCGATGTCGCCACTCATCGCGAGAACACCCTTGTCCGAGATGGCAAGGACCGGCCGCTGAGAAGGTGCCTCTGGCGGTGGCTGATATCGCTCGAGACTGAGAATCGACCCGATCGTCTGGGACACAGTGACAAGCAGGATCGAAACCAGGGCAACGTGACCGGCCCAGGGCAGGAACGGGTCGCCGCCGCTGATCAGGTGCGCGCGAGACGTTCTGACGTATCCAACGATCTGCCAGATGGGTACAGCGGAACAACACAGAATGGCTGTTCCGACGATCACAGCCTCGGCGCTGCCACGGATAAACTCCTGGAGCAGTGCAAGCGCCATCCCAAGCGCAACGAGGTTGATCAGGACGACTTGAAGGAGCGGCGTTTCTCCACGCCAATGTGACCCAATGAGCCGAGTGATGTGCGCGAGCGTTCTGTGCGGCATGGCACCAACCTAGCGAACGACGCTCGGTTTGTCAGATGGCTATCGCCACGTCGGACGTATGCGCAGAAAGAGCCGGTAGATCTGTTCGGCGATCCACGTCACGATCGCGTTGTCGGCCACCCTCGCCGGAAGGCGTGTCGAGGGCAACGCGCGCCAAAGCGCGATGAACCCCGCCGCGCCTCGCGCGGTCGCGCCATTGCGGCGTTCTACCGTGAAGCGGCGCAACAGATCGTCCCGCGTCAGGCCCGGCGGTCCGTTCAAGTCGTCATCGCCCGCCACGTTGACCCAGTCGATCTGATCGGCGCCTTTGCGACCCCGGTACCAGCCGATCTCTCGGCGGCAGACCGGGCACTCACCATCATAGTAAACGCGCGTCGCCGCGCGCGGATCAGTCTCGACGCTCATAGACAACGCTCCATATTGCTTGCTGATAAGATGGGCGACCCGCCCAAGCTGGAAAGTGCGACGCGATGTCAAAGACGCCCTCTGTGCCCCGGTCTGCCATGTGGCTTGGCCTGTCGGGGCTGATCCCCTTCGCTGGCCTGGCGATGCTGGTCTGGCTGCTGCCGGAGGAACGCGGGTGGCTTTCACCCGTGCTGACCGGATACGGCGTTGTCATTCTCAGCTTCATGGGCGGGTGCCGGTGGGGCCTCGCCGCCGCCGGAATGGGTGACGGCGCGGCGTTCAGACCCCTGGCCGTGTCGGTGATACCTGCGCTCTATGCCTGGGTGGTTGCACTCATGCCCGATGCCCAGGCGCAGATGTTTCTGGCGGTGGGCCTGATTGCGCTGCTGGTAGCCGATCTCAGGCTGACCCGCTTCGGCGGTGCACCGACATGGTGGCCGTCCTTGCGCTGGCCGCTGAGCATTGGCGCGGCGGGGTCTATGTTGGCGGGCGCGGCGGCCATCGCCTAACCTTCGATGAGCCGCGTCGACAGTTGCTTGTGATGTCTCAGCGCGCTGTCGAGATCTATCGTTGTGATCCGTCCGTCACGAACAACCTGCCGTCCCTCGATCCACACCTCCTTTGGGCGATGCGGCCCGGTCAGCAGAAGACCAGCGACCGGATCTGAAACACCAGCCATCGCGCTGCCGTCCGTTGGCCAGAGCACGAAGTCGGCCCGTTTGCCGCGCTCAAGACTACCCAGATCGTCGCGACCAAGGGTCTGCGCACCGCCGAGTGTGGCGATCTCCAGCGCTTCACGCGCGCTCATCTTGTCAGCGCCGAGGTGTACGCGCTGCAGCAACATCGCCTGACGGGCTTCTCCGATCAGATCGGCACCATCGTTCGAGGCCGATCCGTCGACCCCTAGCCCGACCTTCACACCGGCGTCGCGCATGGCGCGGACCGGTGCGATCCCGCTGCCGAGGCGGCAATTCGAGCACGGACAATGCGCAACGCCGGTTCCGGATCGGGCGAAGAGATCGATCTCGGCATCGTTCAGTTTCACGCAATGCGCATGCCATACATCATCTCCGGTCCAGCCTAGGTCCTCGGCATATTGGCCGGGGCGGCAGCCGAACTGCGCCTGGCTATAGGCGATGTCCTCGTCGTTCTCGGCCAGATGGGTGTGGAGCATCACGCCCTTGTCCCGGGCTAGCAACGCCGCCTCGCGCATCAGATCGCGGCTGACGGAAAACGGTGAGCATGGCGCGACACCAACGCGAACCATCGCCCCGGGCTTCGGGTCGTGAAACGCATCGATGACACGCGTGCAATCGTTCAGGATCGCGTCCTCATCTTCGACGAGTGCATCGGGCGGCAGACCTCCAGCACTTTCTCCGATGCTCATGGAGCCGCGTGTTGCGTGCAGACGGACACCGATCTCGTGCGCGGCATCAATCGTATCGTCCAGCCGAGCGCCATTGGGATAGAGATAAAGATGATCTGAACTGGTCGTGCAGCCTGACAGTGCAAGCTCTGCCAACCCGACAAGTGCGGACACGCGAACCTCTTCGGGTCCCATCCGAGCCCAGATCGGATACAGGGTCTTCAGCCAACCGAACAAAAGCGCGTCCTGGGCAATCGTCCGCGTCAGATTCTGGGAAAGATGATGGTGCGTGTTCACCAGCCCGGGCGTCACGATACATCTGGTCGCCAGAATTTCCGCATCATAGGGCAGCGTCACGTCGCCAGCGCCTGTCGCTTGGATCACACCATCGGAGAAGATCAGCCAACCCTGCTGGATCTCGGAGCGCTCCGCGTCCATCGTCACCAGCGCATCGCAATCGCGGAGTAGCGTGCGCGTCATCCTGAATGGCTCTTCATGTCTCGAGCCGATGGCGGGCGGCCGTTCACCAATCCCTGGTATCCATCATTTCGCGCCAGATCTTCTCACCGATCAGACAATCGTATTTCTCACGGTTATCGACAAGGAGTTGCGCCGGAACCACTTGCGGCGTGCGCCCGGCGATTTCGAGCACCAGCTTGCGGCGCACGGCGGCGGGAAAATGCTCCCATTCGAGTACCGGGATCACAAAGGCCTGCGGTCCACCGATGACGCAATCCTCGTAGTAGCGGTCAAGATCGTCGAGATGCCACTGTGCCCCCAGACCTTCGCGGGTCATCAGCGGCAGACCGTTTATCGTGATGCCGCGCGCCAGAGCATCGTCGCGCGCCCGGTCGACCGGGCGACCCATGTTGTTCGGGCCATCACCCGAGATGTCGATCACGTGGTTGGTGCCATTGAAGCCGTTGTCGCCGAATAGCGTCGAGGCGTGATCCAGCACACCGGAGATCGACGTACGGCGCAACGCCGTGTTGAATTCCGCCGTCAGCTTCGCAGCGAAGCTTTCGGCGTCGTCAGCGTTTTCGATCAGCGTCCAGCCAACGATCTCGCGCTGCGAGAACGTTCCGGCCCATTCAAGATAGGTCAGCGCGATCTTGCCGTAGTAGCCCTGCTCGATGGCCATCACGACCTCGGGGCTCGCGAGCGCTTCGGCATAGCCGCGCCGCTGGATCTCGAGTTCGCGCTCGGACATCGAACGGGAGACATCGACGGCAAGAACCAGTTCCACATCCACGCGCAAATCGTCCGCGTCGGCGGGTGCAGTTAAACCGAAAGCGAGCGCGAAAGCGAACCAGGACCGCATGATTCAACCATGCCGCAGATCCGGTCCGCCGTCGAGAGCAAGATCAGAGGTTCAACGGCCGCCTTCGACCATGCGCCGCTCGACATAAGTCTTCACGGAGTCGATCATCTCGTCCATCCCCTTCTCGAAGAAGTGGTTGGCCTCGGGCACGGTCTGGTGCGTGATGGTGATGCCCTTCTGCGCCTTCAGCTTGTCCGAAAGCTTGACGACATCGTCCATCGGAACAATCCGGTCGGCATCGCCATTAATAATCAGACCGCTCGACGGACAAGGTGCCAAAAAGCTGAAATCGGACATGTTGGCGGGTGGCGCGACCGAGATGAAGCCGTTGATCTCGGGACGGCGCATCAGCAACTGCATTCCGATCCACGCACCGAACGAGAAGCCGGCAACCCAGCACGCCCGCGCACCTTCGTGCAGGGATTGCAGGTAATCCAGCGCCGAGGCTGCATCGCTCAGTTCGCCGATGCCCTGGTCGAATTCGCCCTGGCTGCGACCGACACCGCGGAAGTTGAAGCGCATCACCGTGAAGCCGAGATCACGAAAGGCGTAGTGCAGCCGATACGTCACCGGGTTGTTCATCGTCCCGCCGTAGTTCGGGTGCGGGTGAAGGATCAACGCGATCGGCGCGTCCTTCTCATCCTCGGGGTGGTATCTGCCTTCCAGACGGCCTTCGGGACCGGGAAAATGGACTTCGGGCATACGGCTTGAATTCCTTCGGGCGGGTGTCCGTCGAATGCTTGACTCGTTTGATCAGGCAATCTAGAACAATTCTAATTCTAAACTGAGAACGCTTCCCGTTCTGAGGTGGACGGGAGGTAAACGTCCGGCGCGTCAAGGTCAATACTGTCGCGGGGGGGAAAGTCCAATGAAACTAAGCACCAAGGGTCGATACGCTGTGACCGCGTTGGCGGACATCGCCATGAACGGCGCGACGGGACCGGTGAACCTTGCGGAAATCTCGGAGCGGCAGGACATCAGTCTGGCCTATCTTGAGCAGCTGTTCGTGAAACTGCGGCGCGCGGGATTGGTCGAATCGGTGCGGGGGCCCGGCGGCGGCTACAATCTGGCGAACGCGGCGACCGAGACGCGGATTTCGGACATCATGGCAGCAGTGGATGAACGGTTGAACGCTATGGGCTGCGGCGGTGATCTGGATCAGGGCTGTGGCAAATCGAAAGAAGCGTGCCTGACCCATGCATTGTGGGAACAGCTGTCGGCGCACGTGCACGTTTTCCTAAGCCAGACGACGATTGCTGATGTGATTCAGGACCGCATGGTGCCCTGCCCGGCTGTGCCCGATTTCATCGGCGTGGTCGATGAGCCGGAGGTCATTCACCCATAATGATCGGCCTGAACGGACAGCGCGTCTATCTCGACTGGAACGCCACGGCGCCGCTGCGGCCCGAAGCGCGTCAGGCGATGCTGGAAGCGATGGACGTGGTCGGAAACCCTTCATCGGTTCATGCCGAAGGGCGAGCGGCCAAGGCGATCGTCGAGAAGGCGCGCGGTCAGGTAGCGGCGCTGGTCGGCTGCGATCCAGATGAGGTGGTGTTCACGAGCGGGGCGACGGAGGCTGCCAATCTTGCAATCCATTCTGAATATGAAGTGATTTACTTCAGCGAAGCTGAGCACGAATGTGTATACAACCGAGCACTCGGCATTGGTCATTCCGTCTTCGTTTATCCGCGCACTGCAGGACGCCATGGAGACAGCGAATTCGAATTTCGCGATGCTTCATTTGACTTATCTGAAGGTCTTTTCGCGATAGCTCTGGCTAATGGTGAAACCGGTGTCATTGAAGACCTCGAAAAGATTCGGAGAATTGCCCGTGGCGAAGGGGCTGAGTTTTTGACGGACGCGGTTCAGGCACTTTGGAAGATTAGTGTCTCATTCACTGGAATGAACCCGGATTGCATGTTGTCTTCTTCGCACAAAATTGGTGGCCCAAAGGGTGTTGGTGCATTGATCTCACGCACCGGAAGGGAAGTCTTTGGCGGGCTTAGCGGCGGTGGACAAGAAAAAGGGCGCCGGTCCGGTACGGAAAACATCATTGGGATCGCCGGATTTGGCGCCGCGGCGGAGGCCGCCCAGCGCGATCTCGAGGCGGGTGTCTGGGACGACGTCGAAAAACTTAGAAACATTCTAGAATCGACCCTTGCCGAAGCCGCGCAAGAAACCATCTTTTTTGGTCAGGAAAGCCCTCGTCTGCCGAATACCTCGTGTTTCGCGGTCCCTGGATGGCGGGGAGAGACGCAAGTGATGCAGATGGATCTGGCTGGGTTCGCGGTCAGCGCGGGTTCGGCCTGTTCCAGCGGCAAGGTCAACAAGGCCAGCCGCGTCCTGCTGGCGATGGGCTTTGACGAGATTACGGCCTCGAGCGCCATCCGTGTCTCGATGGGTCCGACGACGACCGAAGCGGAGGTCATGGCCTTCGCGGATGCATGGAAAGACGCGTACCGCCGTCGCAGAGCGCGGGCCGCCTGAAAGACGGATGGGCGAGGCGCCCATCCTACGAACAATGCACGGTGGGCGCGTAGCCCGCCAGAGATGGAGAGACCGATGACCGCACTGGATGTCAACGTCAAGGAAGGCGTCGATCAGGAAACCGTCGACGCGGTGCGTTCGGTGGGCGAGCGCTACAAGTACGGTTGGGACTCGGACATCGAGATGGAGTTCGCGCCGAAGGGTGTGAACGAGGACATTGTCCGACTGATCTCGGAGAAGAAGGGTGAGCCCGAATGGATGCTGGAATGGCGCCTCGCCGCCTTCCGCCGCTGGGAACAAATGGACGAGCCCGAATGGGCCATGGTTGACTACCCGAAGATCGATTTTCAGGATCAGTACTACTACGCCCAGCCGAAATCGTTTGCAGAAAAGCCAAAGAGCCTGGACGAGGTCGATCCTGAACTGCTGCGCACCTATGAGAAGCTTGGCATCCCGCTGCGCGAGCAGATGATCCTTGCCGGTGTCGAGGGCGCCGACGCGACGCCCGCCGATGGCCGCAAGGTTGCTGTCGACGCGGTCTTCGACTCGGTCTCGCTGGGTACGACCTTCAAGGATGAGCTGGCCAAGGCGGGCGTTATATTCTGTTCGATCTCCGAGGCATTGAAAGAGCACCCGGAGCTGGTGAAAAAATACCTCGGCACCGTCGTGCCGCAGTCCGACAATTATTATGCCACGCTGAACAGCGCTGTGTTCTCGGACGGCTCCTTCGTCTACGTGCCCGAAGGCGTGCGCTGCCCGATGGAGTTGAGCACCTATTTCCGCATCAATGCCGAGAACACCGGCCAGTTCGAGCGCACGCTGATCATCGCCGACAAGGGCTCTTACGTGTCCTATCTCGAAGGCTGCACTGCGCCGCAGCGTGACACCAACCAGCTTCACGCTGCCGTGGTCGAGTTGGTCGCCTTGGACGACGCCGAGATCAAGTACTCGACCGTGCAGAACTGGTACCCGGGCGACGAGGACGGCAAGGGCGGCATCTACAATTTCGTGACCAAGCGCGCCGATTGCCGGGGCGACCGCTCAAAGGTGATGTGGACCCAGGTTGAAACCGGCTCGGCCATCACCTGGAAGTACCCGTCTTGCATCCTGCGCGGAGACGACAGCCAGGGCGAGTTCTACTCCATCGCGATCGCCAACAACGCCCAGCAGGCCGATACCGGGACGAAGATGGTCCACCTCGGCAAGCGGACGAAGTCACGGATCGTTTCGAAGGGCATTTCGGCGGGCCGCGCGCAGAACACGTATCGTGGGCTGGTCTCGATGCACCCGAAAGCCGGGAACAGTCGGAACTTCACCCAGTGTGACTCGCTGCTGATCGGCGACAAGTGCGGCGCACACACTGTGCCGTATATCGAGGTTAAGAACATGACCTCGCGGTCCGAGCATGAGGCGACGACGTCGAAGGTCGATGACGACCAGTTGTTCTACTGTCGTCAGCGCGGCATCGGCGAGGAAGACGCGGTGGCGCTGATCGTCAACGGCTTCTGCAAGGAAGTGCTGCAGGAACTGCCTATGGAGTTCGCCATGGAAGCGCAGAGCCTGGTGGCGATCAGCCTCGAAGGGAGCGTCGGGTAAGTGATCGAGACGCTGATCTCTTCGGTTCCCGGCGCGATTGGCGGCGCCATCGGATATTGGTTCGTCGTTCGAAAGAAACCGAATGGCTTCCTGTTCGGAAGTTTGAAGCTCTCGATGGCGATCGTATTCGTCGCCACACTGTCCGGATTGTTTCTGCTGAAGTACTTCGGGATTTTCTGAGGCCGTTACATGATCATCACCACGACACCCTCAATCGAAGGTCAGTCGATCCAGACCTATCACGGCATCGCCGTGGGCGAGGCGATTTTGGGCGCGAACGTGATCCGGGACGTCTTCGCGGGGATCACCGACATCCTGGGTGGTCGCTCAAACGCCTATGAAGAGGAACTCGCCAAGGCCCGCAAAACAGCGCTCGACGAGATGCAGGAACGCGCTGAGTCGATGGGTGCCAATGCGGTTGTCGGCGTGGATCTGGACTATGAGGTGATCAACAACATGCTGATGGTCTCGGCCTCGGGCACGGCGGTGACGATCCAATGAAGATGCGCGAACGTCTGATCTACGGCGCCATCGTCGCCTTCGTCGTGTTCTTCCTTGGCGAATTCGTCTTCGGCGCGGGCACGCTGCTGATCAACATCCTGTTCGGCCTCGCAATGGGGGTCTTCGCGGTGATCGCCGTCAGCCTGGCGGCAAAAGTCTCGAACAGGAACAAATAGCTAAACGCGGCATTTGCCATAAACGGAATCGAAAGGAGTGTGACCGAGATCTTGATCCGATGACATCGCGTGGGGCGGGCGCCCCCAGGGAACCAGAAAGGATCAGGATTATGTCGGACGAAGCAGTCATTGTTGGCGGGAAAACCCATCGAGGAACGGTCTCGGACGAGATCAGCCGCGCAGTGCGAGATGCGAGCGCGCAAATCGACAAGATCGATCGGGACCCGCTGATCCGGATCGCGCTGGCCAAGGTAACGATCCGCAGCTTCGCACAGCACATGGCCGCCACGTTCCCGGACGATCTGGAAGCGTTGGCCGAAGAATTCGAGAGGGTCGCGGAACTGGTCCGCGAAGGCGCAGACTTGCCGGATGATTTCCGGCGCGAGTTAGCCCCCGACGCGGAAGAGACCGCGCACACGGGCGATGGAGGAGAGACGGATGCTGAAGATCGAGAACCTGTCCGTGAAGCTCGAGGAGGAGGACAAGCAGATCCTCAACGGGCTGACACTGGAAGTACCCGCCGGAAAGGTGCACGCCATAATGGGCCCCAACGGATCGGGATAGAGCACACTGTCCTACGTGTTGGCGGGGCGTGACGGTTACGAAGTCACAGGCGGCTCGGCAACGCTGAATGGCGAAGACGTCCTAGACATCGATCCTGAAGAGCGCGCGGCGAGCGGGCTCTTCCTTGCCTTCCAGTATCCGGTCGAGATCCCGGGGGTGGGCAACATGACTTTCCTGCGCACGGCGGTGAACTCTCAGCGCAAGGCGCGCGGCGAAGACGAGATTTCAGCACCTGACTTTCTGAAACTGGTGCGGTCGAAGGCGAAAGATCTCAACATCGACATGGACATGCTCAAGCGCCCGGTGAATGTCGGGTTCTCGGGCGGCGAGAAGAAGCGCAACGAGATCCTTCAGATGGCGGTCCTGGAACCATCCATGTGCATCCTCGACGAGACCGACTCAGGCCTGGATGTCGATGCGATGAAGCTGGTCGCAGACGGCGTGAACGCGCTGCGCGCCGAAGATCGCGGTTTCCTCGTGATTACGCATTACCAGCGCCTGCTCGATCACATTAAGCCCGATGTCGTTCATATCCTGGCGAACGGACGGATCGTCGAGACGGGCGGGCCGGATCTTGCCTTGAAGGTCGAGACCGAGGGTTATGCCGATATCCTGAAGGACGTGGCATGAGCGCGCTGGCCGATCAGAAAAGGCTTGCAGCAGAGGCAATGCTGTCTGCCCTGCCCGTCCCGATGGAGGAAGCTGCGTGGGCACACGATGTCCGAGCCAAGGCGCGGGCGCGCTTGCTGAACCAGGGCGCTCCGGTCCGTCGTGACGAGTACTGGAAGTACACCGATCCATCGAAGCTGAACGCGCCGCTCTCTCTTGCGGATACCGCAGCGGAGCAGCCGGTGTCTTCGGAAGCGTTCGGCGGCCAGCCGGATGCCTGGTTCGTGAACGGACGTCTGCGCGCTGATCTGGCGAAGCCCAGTGTTGCGGACGGCGTTGCGATTTCAACCTTCGCTGAAGTTGTGAAGCAGGACATCTCGATCGCGCGCGAGATCTTCGGCGTACTCGAGGTCGCGGGTCAGGAAAAGGTCATGCGGCCGCTCGCAGTCCTGAACACCGCCACGGCAACGGATGGTCTGGTGATCCAGGCCCATGGCAAAGCTGGCCGTATACACCTGCACTCCGATCAGATTGGCGACGGCGCGAGCGTCTTGCGGCACCTGATCAGGGTCGAAGCCGGGGCTGAACTGACCCTTCTGGAAAGCGGCTCGTGCTCGAATGCCGTGATGGAGGTCGATGTCGCAGAGGGTGGCGCGTTCCATCACATCCGGCTTCAGACTGGCACGCGAACACCGGCAGCATCGCATATTTTCGCACGCCTGCATGCGAGCAGCCAGTTCAAGACATTCACGCTCAGCGCCGATGGCGATCTTACACGCAACGAGGTGGTCTTTGATCTCGTGGGTGAGGAGGCATCGGGGCATGTGGCGGGCGCCGTTCTTGCCCAGGCAAAGAGCCATATCGACAACACGGTCTTTGTCACGCATTCCGCGGCCCACTGTGAAAGCCGGCAGGTGTTTAAGTCCGTGCTGGCAGGCCAGGCGAAATCGGTCTTTCAAGGCAAGATCTTCGTGCGCAACAGCGCCCAGAAAACCGACGGCTACCAGATCAGCCAATCGGTGCTGCTCAACGAAGGGGCCGAGTTCCTGGCAAAGCCCGAGCTTGAGATCTATGCCGACGATGTTGCCTGTTCGCACGGCTCCACGACCGGCGCGCTCGATCCGACGGCCATGTTCTATCTGCGCTCGCGCGGGGTGCCAAAGGCCGAGGCCGAGGCAATGCTGATCGCGGCCTTCGCTGATGAGGCCATCGAGGAAATCGCAGACGAAGACTTGGGCGACCTGATGCGGGAAGAGGTTGCCCGCTGGATGGCCAGCCGCTCCTGAGATGACGTTCGAGACCAAGGCGCGGGGGGGGCGAAATGACGCCCCCCCCCCCAAAAAAAAAAAAAAACACCCGAAAAAAAAAAACAGAAAAGAGGAGGCCCCCC
>JBHJIZ010000035.1:0-17986 GCA_050043005.1 Paracoccaceae bacterium | reverse complement strand
GCGTCTCTTCCGTCCCGCCCGTTTTGTCCCCTGGTGCCTTGCCCTTCTCTTCTCCGCGGTTTTTGTCCTTCTCGGTGTCCCTTCCCTGCCGGCCGGGCGCCCGCGCGCGCGCGCCCGCGCCCGATCAAACACGGCTCAGGTCATAAGCCAGCTGCTCGAAGCGCAGGATAGAGAGGTTATCGATTACGCCACGTTCCGCCGACTGAGCTACGCCGTCGAACATCACCATGCGGGTTTCGCCGCCATCGCGCACCAACAGGGCCCGCTTGGCGGTGTAGGTGACAGTCTGCTCGGGATCGCGCTCGTCCTGAACGAATACTCCAAACATCTCGCCTGCCGCGCCGGCCTCCCGCAGGTAGATTGTCACGCCTTGGGTCGGTTCGAGAAACTCGCCTTCGCGCAGCAGTGCCGCTGCAACGTCGCCGCGAATCTGGAAGATCCGGTCGCGCATCTCGGCCTGAGCCGTCGGCATAAGATAAAGCGTCACGGCATACATCATCGCCATGACGATTATCGAGAAGGTCACGACAGCCCGCGTAAGTGCTGTACCGGACAGTCCAGCGGCGAGCATGACCACGATCTCGCTGTCCGTGAAGAGCCGATTGATCGCAAATAGAACCGCAGCGAACACTGCAACAGGAAGAACAATAGACAGAACCATGGGCAACAGGAGCGCGGTGAACTCGAGAAACACCCGTGCCGATTGTCCATTGTTCACAACCGTATCGATCACCCGGAGCGATTGCGTCAGCCAGATAACTCCGGTGAAGACGAGCACGAAGAACAAGAATGGTCCGAGGATCTGTCGGAAAACGTAACGATCCAGCTTGCGCAAGCTCCCCTCCCTAGTGACCCACGTGCCCTGCCCGACCACCGGCGCCGGGTCAAGTACAAGAACCCGACGACCGTTCGCGCTTGACGTGCATGGCGCCGTCAGGTCGCACTAACGCAAGACATGCGCTCGGGCTAAGTTACGCGCGAATCGCATAATTCCGTTGGAGAGCCCGATGACAACGCCCGCAGCCGTCCACTTCGCCGGGGAGGACCTGTCCAGTCTCGCCTCAACGGCTGGAACCATCGTTGTCCTCGTCGGTGCCGACAAGGTGCTGTCGCAGGCGGGAGATCATGTCGATGGGCTCACGGGGGGCAATCTGCGCCGCGTGATCGGTGCGGACGGGTTCAAGCCATCCCAGCGGAAAACACAGTCGATCACATGGCCTTCGGGTATGGTGGCTGAAAAGGTCGTCCTTGCTTCCCTTGGCACGTCACCCGACCGTGCCTCGGCCCGGCAAGCCGGAGGAGCGATTGCGTCCGCGCTGGCCGATGGGCAGGTCACGATCTGCACGGGCGGCGTTGCGAGCCATGAACTGATTGCAGAGATGATCTGTGCTGCGGTTCTACGCCTGTACAGCTTTGACGACTACCGCAAGGCAACTGCCAAGGATCGAAAAGCTCGCACAATCACGGTGACGAGCGATGCGCCAGAGGCACTGGCCGCAGCCTCGGCTCCGTTCGCGGCATTGGCCGAGGGGGTCTACTTCACGCGCGATCTGGTCAATGAACCGGCAAATACGCTGAACACCGACGAATTCGCGGCGCGTCTGGCCGCGATGGGTGAAATGGGACTTGAAGTCGAGATTCTCGGCGAAGCTGAACTGGAAGAAATGGGCGCGCGCGCGCTACTCGGGGTCGGTCAAGGCTCGGTCTGCGAGTCAAAGCTCGTGATCATGAAATGGATGGGTGGCGGCGATGAAGCGCCGCTCGCGCTCGTTGGAAAAGGCGTCGTCTTTGACACGGGTGGCATTTCGTTGAAGCCCGCGTCAGGCATGGAAGATATGACCATGGACATGGGCGGGGCCGGTGTCGTCTCGGGCGTCATGCGAACGCTCGCGCTGCGCAAGGCAAAGGCGAATGTCGTTGGCATCGTCGGTTTGGTTGAAAACATGCCGGATGCCGCGGCCCAACGTCCGGGCGATATCGTAACCTCGATGAAGGGCGATACGATCGAGATCATCAACACCGACGCCGAAGGGCGGTTGGTTTTGGCGGACGCGCTTTGGTACACACAGGAAACGTTCAAGCCGTCTGGTATTATTGATCTTGCGACCCTGACCGGGGCGATCATCGTAGGTCTATCGAAGTCGATGGCCGGGCATTTCTGTAACGATGAGGATCTGAACGCAGAATACCTGGCGGCCTGCGAGGCGACCGGTGACAAGAGCTGGCGGATGCCTCTCGACGAATCCTATCACAAACAGATCGAATCGACCTTCGCCGACGTGAAGAACACCGGCGGGCGCAATGGGGGTTCGTGCACGGCAGCCGCGTTTCTCGAGAAGTTCATCAAGGATGACATGCCTTGGATCCATATTGACATCGCAGGTGTGACAACGACGTCAAGTGCAACACATCTGGCGCCAAAAGGGGCAACAGGCTGGGGTGTTGCTGCGTTGGATCAGCTTGTGCGCAGACGAGAGACTTAAGTCTCGGAGAGAAGTATGACAGCTTCTCGGGAGCGGTATCGCTTGATCCGGTAGGGTTGTGCGCTCTCCTGAGGGGGAGCGCGAAACACCGTCAGACATCCGCTCTGTCAGCGTGCTTTGGATGTTTGCAAGCCTTCGACAGGATAAAACCTGCCGGAATACTATCGACGCGCTCTAGAGACGTTCGCGACATCTTCTACGTGGTCGGCCAGCATCTCAGCGGCATCAGGGTTTCCTTGGCTCAAAGCGGCCTCGGCCATTTCGCTCGCCAATCCCGGATGCTCAAAGATCGATTCGACAGCGGCAGACAGAGATTCCGGCGTAAACTCGAACTCGCGCAGCATGATGGCCCCTCCGGCCTCGACCAGACCACGGGCGTTCGCTTCTTGCTCATTGCGCTTGGCGATGGTCAGTGGGACCAAAATCGAGGGACGCCCGATGGCCGCTATGTCGGCGACCGAGGAAGCGCCGGACCGAGAAATCACCAATTGTGCCTGAGCGATGCGTTCGGGAACGTCCTCGAAGAAGGGTTTGACCGTCGCCTGGATGCCCAGTCGGTCATATGCGTCAACAACCATGTCATGGTCGGCATCGCGCGCTTGATGAGTGATGGTCAACCGCGACCGGATCGCTTCCGGTAGAAGACCGAGGCCTTCAGGCACGACCCGGCTGAGGATGCTCGCGCCCTGGCTGCCGCCGATGATCAGGACATCCAATGGCCAGTCGCCTGGCGGCGTGTACGGGGCTGCCGCCCGTTGCAACACGCTTGCCCGGATCGGATTTCCGGTATGATAGCCCTCGACACCTTCCGGCAGTGTCGTCGGCCAGGTTCCACACACGATGCGATCGACGCGTTTCGCGAACAGTTCGTTGACACGCCCGAGCACGCCATTTTGCTCATGGATCAGGCGCGGTCGTTTGAGCAGCCAAGCGGCGGCCATCGCTGGCAGTGCTGGATAGCCGCCGAACCCTGCCACGCAGGCCGGTTTGTCTCGGTAAGTCCGCCAAATCGCCGTGAGCACACCAAAAGCGATCTGAAATGGCGCCTGCAGCTTCGAGAGAGTACCACCCCGCTGGAATGTACCCGCACTGACGATCTGACGGTCGACTTCTGGCGGGAAACCGCCAGCATAGCGTGCGCCGCGTTCGTCGGTCGACAGACGGACACGCCAGCCGCGCGCCAGCATCTCTTCGGCCAGGGCTTGCGCCGGAAACATGTGCCCGCCCGTACCACCCGCCGCGATGATCAGCAGAGGTGCGGCCATCAGCGGATCCCGGGCCGGGCCGTTGGATCGTAAGAGCGTGTCCGGGTCAGCGCCAGCAGTGTACCCATGACAATGGCCCCGGCGATCATCGATGACCCGCCATACGAGATGAACGGCAGCGTCATGCCCTTGGCGGGCAGGAGCCGCGTCGCCACGCCAAAGTTCACGAAGGCCTGCAAACCGAACAATACCGCGAGCCCCGTTCCTCCAAGACGGATAAACGGATCGCGTTCATCCAACAGTTTCGAAAGCGCGCGAAGCGTGATGAACAGGTAGAGACCGATGATGCAGATGGTCAGGACTAGGCCGAACTCCTCCGCAGCGACAGCGATAATGAAATCGGTATGTGCGTCCGGCAGTGCCCACTTCACTTGGCCCTGCGCGGCCCCTGCGCCAAAAAAACCGCCCTCGCGGATGGCCGCCTGCGCATATGCAAGTTGCGAGTGCGGGTCGACGCCTTCGGCCAGATAGCCGTCGATGCGCCGTTGCACGTGCTCGGAGTTCAGGTAGGCGAGCGTGCCACCAATCCCTACGAAAGCTGCGAAACCAACCAATAGAAGAACCGGTGCGCCCGAAATGATAAGCTTCGCCGCCCAGACGGATAGAACTAGCATTGCCTTTCCGTAATCCGGCTGCAGTGCGAGCATGATCGCGATGCATACCACGATTGCGGCGGTGATTGTTCGTCCGGGCGGGCCATGGCGTTCCAACGAGCCCGCCATCAACCAAGCGGCGGCAAGCGCAAAGCCCGGTTTGAGGAACTCTGAGGGCTGTAAACTGATCACCCCGAGCGAGTACCAACGCGTAGCACCCTTCCCGAAGTCCGTGCCGAGCCAGGGCAAAGCAGCGGTCGCCGCGAAGGCAACAATGAAAAGCACCAGCGCGCCCCGCCTGATGGCAAGCATGCTCGCCATGGAAAGCACGACGATGACGCCCAGCGCCATGGTCGCAAAAATGACGTGACGCACGACGTAGTGGTATGTCCAGAGACCGTTCTTCTCAGCGAGCGGCGGCGAAGCAGCGAGACCAAGCACAAGCCCGGTCGCGAACAGTGCCAGGACAGCACCCAGGATCCACTTATCGATGGCATGCCACCAATTGCCGATCACCGAGCCAGAAGGCCGGGACATGATCATCGATCGGAATGTCAGCTCCGTCATGTCGCAGTCTCCTCGTCGAGAAGGCATTGAACCAGCGCGCGAAAGGCTTCGCCCCGTGCCTCGAAGCTTGGGAACTGGTCGAAGCTCGCGCAAGCGGGAGAGAGCAGAACCGTGTCGCCATCCTCGGCATCTGCATGGGCTGCAGCAGTGGCAGCGTCCAGCGTCTCGCATATCTGGTGAGGATGATCACCGAGCGCTTTGGCGAAGGCCTCAGCGGCTTCGCCAATCAGGTAGGCCTTCTTGACGCGGTCCAGCAACGGCCAGAGCGGATCGATGCCACCGGCCTTCGGCAAGCCGCCGACGATCCAACGCACCCTATCGTATGACAGCAAGGCCTTCTCGGCAGCGTCAGCGTTCGTAGCTTTTGAGTCGTTGACATAGGTGACGCCGTTTGCGGCGCCCAGGACTTCCATCCGGTGCGCGAGCCCAGGGAACGTCGTCAATGCCGCCTCGATCTGGCGCGGAGCGACACCAACTGCACGGCAGGCAGCCCAGGCCGCACAGGCATTCTGGTGATTGTGTGTGCCGCGCAAGGCCGGGGCGGTGCGCAGATCGACGGCGGCGATTTGCTTACCGCGCCATTCTGTCAGATGGTTGCGGTTCATGAACACCGAGCGCGCGCCAGATTTTGGTTTATCGATGATGCTTACCTGCACGGGGTCATCGACGATCCCGGTCAGGTAACGACCCTCTGGCTCATCGATACCGATGACGGCGTGCTGCGGTGCGCCGATCTCGAACAGTCTTTTCTTTGCGGCGAAGTATCCACCCATGCCGCCGTGCCGGTCGAGGTGGTCGGGCGAGAGGTTCAGGAACACCGCCACATCCGGGGCGAGAATGCGGGCGAGATCGGTCTGATAGGAAGAAAGCTCCAGGACGATTATCTCGCCGTCCTGTGGGATCTCCAGATCCAGCACACCGACGCCGATGTTGCCGCCCATTTGAGTAGGCTTGTTGGCCGATCTGAGGATGTGGTGGATCAGTGCGGTTGTCGTGGACTTGCCGTTCGAACCCGTTACGCAGATGACCTTTGCCGCTGGTTCCAACTCGTCGAAGTCCTCTGGGTCCGCATCCAAAAGCGCCTGGAAGAACAGACCGACATCATTGTCGACAGGGATGCCGTTCTCGCGGGCGAGTTGGATTGCTTGGTGAGGCTCGGGATAGAGATGGGCGATACCGGGCGACACGATCAACGCGTCCAGCGTCGCGGCCTCGCGCGGACGGGAGATATCCGCAAGCTCGTGTTCGATTACAGGAAGGCGGTTGACCTCATTGTCGTCCCAGCAGATCGGGGTCGCTCCGCCAGCTTTGAGAGCTTTTGCGGTGGCGACGCCGGAACGCCCGAGACCAAGGACACCGACGCGTTGGCCTGCATATGCGCGGACGGGAATCATCTCAGCTTCAAGCTCGCAAGGCCGATCAACGCCAGGATCAACGCGATGATCCAGAAGCGGATCACGACCGTTGGTTCGGCCCAGCCCTTCTTTTCGAAGTGGTGATGAATAGGCGCCATGCGGAACACACGCTTTCCGGTCAGCTTGAAGCTGGCGACCTGCACGATGACCGACACGGCCTCGAGAACGAACAACCCACCGATCACAGCCCAAACGATCTCGTGCTTGGTGGCGACCGCGATGGCTCCAAGACACCCCCCTAAGCCAAGCGATCCGGTGTCGCCCATGAAGACCATGGCAGGCGGTGCGTTGTACCAAAGGAATCCAAGACCAGCGCCGATAACGGCAGCGGTGATGACTGTGATCTCCCCCGTGCCCGGCACGTAGTGGATTTGCAGATATTCGGTGAAGTCAGACCGCCCAACGACGTAGGCAATTACGCCAAGCGAGCCCGCAGCGATCATAACCGGCATGATTGCCAGCCCGTCCAATCCATCGGTCAGGTTCACCGCATTGGCAGAGCCGACAATGACCAGCATAGCAAATGGAATGAAGAAAATGCCCGCGGACAACAGCGCATCCTTCAGGATGGGCATCGCAATGGCGTTCTGCAAACCGTCCGGCTGGTAGGCAACCATGACCCAGGACGCTACCAGAGCGATCGCGAAGCCTATGATCAGACGCAGCGTGCCAGAGATTCCCTTGTTGTCGGATTTGGTCACTTTCTTGAAGTCGTCGACGAAGCCGAACAGGCCAAAGCCCAATGCCACTGCCAGTACGGCGACAACGAAAGGATTGCTCAGTCGCGCCCACAGCAGCACCGAGACAACCAACGCACCCAGGATCAGAACGCCCCCCATCGTCGGCGTCCCCGCCTTGCTCTGGTGAGTCTCTGGCGCATCCTCGTAGATCGGCTGAGCGCCACCCATCAAGCGAAGCTTGTTGATCAGAGGCCGCCCAAAAAGAAATGCGAAAACCAACGCCGTGAAGAAAGCCCCGCCCGCCCGAAAGGTGATGTAGCGAAACAGGTTGAAAACATCGCCGCCGTCACTGAGAGGGGTCAGCAAATAGTACAGCATTCAAGCGTCCTCGTGTGCGGTCGGGCGGTTGTCGGGCAACGGGGTCCCGAGCGCTTTAAATGCCGAGACCACGTGGCGCATCGAGGCGCCGAGCGAGCCCTTGACCATGCACACATCACCTGCGTCAACCACCTTCTCGACCGCCTCGGCGAGTTGCACGCTATCTGCGCAATATACCCCCCGCTTATCCACAGGCAGTGCCTGGTGCAGGGCCTTCATGCGCGGTCCGCAGGTGTGAAACGTGTCGATATGCGCGACGGCGTCGAGGTCGGCAAGGCTCCGATGCAGAGACGTCTCGCTCGGGCCAAGCTCGAGCATATCGCCCAGAAACGCGATGCGGCGGCCCGGTCGGCGCCGACCCTGCCCGGGTTCGGTTGCGGCCAAGACCGCCAGTGCCGCCCGGACGGACGCCGGATTCGCGTTATAGCTTTCATCGAGCAACAGGATTTCGCCGTCCGGAACGGCAAGGCGTACCCTGCTGCCGCGCCCATCAGGCGGCGTCCAATCACCCAGATCCAGCGCTGCCCGGGCGATGTCGGCGCCAACCGCCTCGACAGACGCGAGCGCACCCAGCGCATTCATCGCGAAATGGGCGCCGGGTGCACCGAGTTTGATCAGCGCGGGCGTGCCATGGACGGCCAAGGAGACTGTGGTCACAGCGCCACTGACCTGTACGTCCTTCAGACGGATTTGATCCGAGGTGCGGCCGAAGCTTACGATCGTAGCGCCGACTTTGCCTGCGGCGGCTTTGAGCCGCTCGAAGTGTGGATTGTCCGCATTCAGGATCGCGATTCCACCGGGTTCGAGCCCTGCGAAGATCTCGGCCTTGGCATCCGCAATCCCCTCAACGGAGTCAAAGGCTTCCAGGTGCACCGCTTCGACCGTGGTGATCAGCGCGATATGCGGTCGCGCCATGCGGCTGAGAGGCGCAATCTCACCGGAATGGTTCATCCCGATTTCGATCACGGCAAACTCGGTATCTGCGGGCATTCGCGCCAGCGTCAGTGGCACCCCCCAATGGTTGTTGAAGCTGCGTGTCGCCGCAGGGGTCCGGCCGTGCGGCGCCAGCATGGTTCGGATCATCTCCTTGGTCGATGTCTTGCCAACCGATCCCGTGACGCCAACGACCTTGGCGTGTGTGCGTGCGCGTCCCGCGATCCCAAGGGCCTCAAGCGCTTTCAAGGTATCATCGACAAGCAGGAGGTTCCCGTTTGCGCACCCATCGGGAACATGGCTCACCAGGGCAGCGGCAGCCCCCGCCTCAAGCGCCTGCTTCACATAGACATGGCCGTCATGCGTGATGCCTCTCAGCGCGACAAACAGATCGCCCGGTGAAAGCTCGCGCGTGTCGATCGAAAGCCCCTGAACTGCATCCCAGCCGCCCGTGACGCGACCGCCGGTCGCTTCGGCCAGGGCCTCTGCCGTCCAGAGCACTGCCATGTCTTACTCCTCGTCCAGTCCGTCGAGCGCCGCGATGGCAGCGCGGGCTTGCTCTACATCGTCGAACGGGATCGTGGTACCGCCGATTTCCTGCCCCTGTTCGTGGCCCTTTCCGGCGATCAGCAAGCAGTCGCCGGACGATCGGAGGGCATCGACACCGGACAGGATCGCCTCGGCCCGGTCGCCAATATTGTCGGCGTCCGGCGCACCTTGAACGACAGCGGCGCGGATCATGGCAGGATCCTCGCTGCGCGGGTTGTCATCTGTGACGATCACGGCATCGGCGCCGTGGTGCATCGCCTGGCCCATCAGCGGACGCTTACCGGGATCCCGGTCGCCGCCGGCTCCTCCAGCCACTATAAGGCGCCCGGATACGTGAGGGCGCAGGGCCGAAAGCGCCGTTTTCAGAGCGTCGGGCGTATGAGAGTAGTCAACGTACACCGAAGCTCCGGTCGCGCGCCGTCCCGCCAGTTCCATCCGTCCCCGAACTCCTGTGAGGTTGGGCAAGCTTGCGAATACTTCGTCAGGGCGCTCCTCCGTCGCGATGGCCAATCCGGCGGCGAGCAAAGCGTTGTCGGCCTGGAAACCGCCAATCAAAGAGAGAGCCGCCGAATAGACCTCGTTCTTCCAGACAAACGAGATGTCCTGCCCGTCGGCGCGGAAACGCGTCTTGGTGAGCCGCAGCGTAGCCCCTCCGGACCGTCCGACCGAGATCATCGGTCTGCCAGCCAGCGACATCCTGGCGAGCGGAAAGACCGGGTCGTCGCTATTCAAGACCGCCACGCCATCACGCGGCAGCACACTATGGAATAGGCGTAGCTTGGCACCGACGTAATCGTCCTGATCCGAGTGATAGTCCATGTGATCGCGGGTTATGTTCGTCAGTCCGGCAGCAGCAAAATTCACCCCATCGATACGGTATTGCGCAAGGCCGTGGCTGGACGCCTCCATCGCCGCATGGGTGCAGCCCTTGTCCGCCAGTCTGGCCAGGAGCGCGTGCAGCGTGACCGGCTCCGGTGTGGTCATGTCGAGCGGGTCTTCGAACCCCTCCCCGATCACGCCGGTGGTGCCAAAGGAAGCTGCCGGATGGCCGAGATTATGCCAGATCTGGCGGGTAAATTCAGCGACCGAGGTTTTGCCGTTCGTGCCGGTCACCGCGATCATCGTCTTTGGCTGACGCCCGTAGAATCGCGCTGCCAGTTGTGCGAGCTCGAGGCGCGGCTGATCGGTCAGGAAGAACGGGATCGGCAGATCTCCGATATCCTTCTTCGCTTTCTCGAGACCCGTCGGGGTTATCACGACGGCAGAGGCACCCTGACGCACAGCGTATTGCGCGAATTCCGCGCCGTCGAGTTTGAGACCGGGAATTGCAACGAAGACGAACCCATCCTTCACTTGCCGGCTGTCGACAGCGATTCCCGTGACGATCGCATCGCCGTTTGCGTTGGGACCGGCGCGGTCGAGCCTCTCAAGGCCAAGATCGGCGAGTGTTAAATCCTCCAACATGCCGCGCTACTCTGCTCCCGTGTTGAGCGTCAGCGGCGCCTCTGTCACAGGCGCGAGGCGCGGGCGCATATCCAAGAGCGGCGTCACGCGCCGGACGATCTCTGCCGCCACGGGAACAGCTGTTCGCCCTGCCGTGCGAACCGGTTTTCGCCCTGAACGATCCGTCGGCTCATCGAGCGAGACGATCAGAACATACTCCGGATCAGATGTCGGGAAGACCGATGCGAAGGTTGATATCACCCGATTGCGGTCATACCCGCCCCGCGCGCCGATCTTTTCGGCCGTTCCAGTCTTGCCGCCAATGTCGAACCCTGGAACATCGCCGCGACGGGCCGTGCCGCGCACCGAGACCTGACGCATGATCCTCAGCATTTCCCGCGACGTTTCCTTTGAGAACACGCGCTCACCAGGTGCTTGAGGACCGGAGAGAAGGGTTGGCCTGACGCGCAAACCGTCATTCGCCAACGTTGCATAAGCCGCGGCCAGATGAATTGGCGAGGCTGCGAGGCCATGACCGAACGAGATCGTCATTGATGACAGATCAGTCCAGTAGGGCGGTAGTAGCGGTTTGGCCTTTGCGGATTCTGCCAGCTCGAGACCCGATGGATCGAACATGCCAAGCTGCTCAAGATACTCTTTGAACCGCCGTGTGCCGATCATCATGGCGAGTTTCGCCGAACCGACGTTTGACGACTTCACCACGATGTTCTCGACACTCATCTGCGCGGGCATGCGATGCGACTCGCCTATGCGGTGACGCCCATACTTCAACTGCGACGGTGTTTGAATCATCGTCTCGGCATTGACGACGCCAGCCTCGATCGCCATCGCCGCCGTTAGAACCTTAAAGGTTGACCCGAGTTCGTAGCGCCCTTGCGCCGCCCGGTTAAAACGTGGGCTGTCTTCGGCCTTGCCGCGAAAGAAAACGGGCTTGGCGTTCGGATCGAAGTCGGGAAGCGACACCATGGATACAACTTCGCCGGTTCTCACCTTCATCAACACCGCTGACGCCCCTTTGGCAGTCAAGCGCTCCATCCCGTCTTCGAGCACGGCGCGCACCGCCTGTTGTACTGGCAGATCGAGCGCGAGCCGAACCGGTTGCCCTGCGAGTTCAGGGTCACGCAACCGGGCGTCGAAGTGCTTTTCGATACCGGCAGACCCGGTGAGTTCGGTGTAGCGGACATCCTCGCGTTCGGCACGGACCGACCCGACAATGTGCGCCATCGAATGACCCGCAGGATAGATCCGGATCTCGCGATTGCCAAAATGGAGGCCTGGGAAACCCAGATCGTGCACCAATTGGCGTTCGCGCGGCGTCACAGGGCGTTTGATCCAAGCAAAGCGGCGTTGGCCCGTGAGTTTCTTCAGCAGAGTTTCCCGATCAATATCCGGAAAGATCCTGTCAAGCGCATTGGCGACCTTGATCGGATCTTTCATGACGTGCGGATGGGCGTAAAGCGACCACGCCGGAAGGTTCGCCGCCAGCAGATTACCGTCACGGTCGATGATCTCTCCGCGCACCGGGCGCCCTTTGCTCGCAGAATCGCCGATCACGGGTTCTGTTGGATCCGTCGCCGCCAGCAGGCCCATATTGAGCACGACGGCTGCGTAACACAGACAAAAGCTCCCCATCAGCAGCATCAGCCGCCAATCCGCGCGCTGACCGGCGCCCGTTCTGAGGTTCTTTGGGGCGGCGAAATCAGTCACTCCGCCCTCCAGGCCGCCGGGCGCGAGACCGGCACAGGAATCAGGCCGGTCCGATCAATCACGGGCGCAATCCCGACGATCGTGGCCGGGTCTTCCGGGAAGGGCACGATTGCGGTGTGACTGAGCACATCAGGAACCAGAGGCACCAGTTGAAGTTGGGATGCGAACTGTTCGGTCAATCTCTGCAGCCGATCGGGCGCATTCAGCCAAGCCCACTCGACTCGCAGAACCTGAAGTGCTTCGCGCTCCTCGGCAATCTGACCACGCAATTCACGCACTCGGTCGAAGGCCGTCATCGTGTTGTAGTTTACGCTGTACGCCCACCCCGCAATGGCGATGATGGTGAGAGCGAGCAAGGCCAATCCGTGACGCATCATCAGCCGGCACTCCTAAACCGGTCGAGTTGTGGCAGCGTCGGCAGCCCGAGTGCGCGCTTTTCCGGCGCGACAGACGGCGCAGTCGTTCGGGTCGCACTGCGCAGGCGTGCGGATCTGGCGCGCGGGTTTCGCGAAACCTCGTCCTGAGACGGTTCGATCGCTCGGTCCGGGCGTTCGAAACGCGGTGGCGCCAGCGACTTGCCCGGGCTGTGGCGCGATCCGCCCGCAGATGTTGCCGAGGCTTGCTGAAGGAACCGTTTGACAATGCGATCTTCGAGCGAGTGGAAGGTTACGACCACGAGGCGCCCCCCTGCCGTCAGGACTTTCTCAGCGGCATTGAGAGCACGCACTAGCTCTCCGAGTTCATCGTTCACGGCGATGCGCAAGGCCTGAAAGCTGCGGGTTGCAGGGTGCGCCTGACCGGGGCGCGGACGCGGCAGGACGTCCGTGATAATCTGCGCGAGTTGCAGCGTGGTCTCGATCCGGGTCGATGCGCGTTCGCGCACGATTGCCTTGGCAATACGACGCGCTGCCCGGTCCTCTCCGTAGTGAAAGATGATATCGGCAATCAAAGTCTCTTCGCAGTCATTGACCAAATCGCTTGCGGTCAACCCGTTGGTGGACATGCGCATGTCCAATGGACCATCGCGTTGGAAGGAAAATCCGCGCAGTGCCTGATCGAGTTGCATCGAAGAGACGCCGATATCCAACACCACAGCGTCGACCCGACCCTCGGCGTAGCGTTCGGCCACTTCGTCCAAAGCACTGAATGCGCCCTCGACCAGGGTCAACCGGCCTTCTGCTCTCGCCCAGTCCCCAGCCGCAGCGAGCGCGGTCGGATCTCGATCAATAGCGATGACGCGCGCCACGTTCTTCTTCAGAAAGGCCTTTGTGTATCCGCCTGCGCCAAACGTGCCGTCGATCACGATTGAACCCCGAAGCGGGCAGAGCGCCCGGCAAACCTCGTCCAGAAGCACCGGGACGTGCGGCGCGGCCTTTTCGGGATCGTGCGCCACGGCCAGCATCAGTGTAACCCGCGCCTGTCGATGAAGGGATCCTCGCCCTCATCGAGTTCTGACAGCAAAGCGGCCTCGAAGTCGTCGCGCGCCTCGGGTTGCCAAATCTCGAAACTCGATGCGACGCCAACGAAACGAATGTTTTTTGTCAGCCCGATCATCTCGCGCAGCGGCTTCGCAATGACGATCCGTCCATTGTCATCGACCTGGATCTGACTGGCGCGGGTGACCAGCTTCAATTCCATGCGCTGTTGTGCTCCATAAGATGGATAGTCGCGCGCGTTGTGGCGTTCGATCAAATTCGAGTATGCCTCGGTCGTGAAGACGACATGGCTTTTCTGGCTGTCGAGCTGCGGCACGATGTAAAGCGCACCGGACGATCCAACCGCATCCAGCACCCGCCGAAACTCCGTCGGCAAGCTGACGCGCCCCTTGTCGTCCACCTTGTGGTCGTGGGTGCCTGTGAAATGCTTCAGCACGGCCCGCAACGCCCTTTCGACTACCGCCCTAGCGCAGGGCCAAAACGAGGAACGGGCGGACCGGGCATTCTGGTCCCGATCCGCCCGCCGTCCCTCGGAGAAGTCCGCGGCCCGTCCTGTTTTTCGGACTTGGTGTGTGGTGCCGCTTCGTGCCTCGCGCCGTCTTTGTGTTTCTTCTGGGGCACCCGGCGAGCCTGTATGAACCTGCTCATTTTTTTTGTCTGAACCGCCGGGTGTCCGTGGTCATCTTATATACTTCCAATTCACCCCACTCAACACCAATCTACACCACTTAGGGTTTTTTCTGCTCCCTACACTACATGTTGTGCCCCAATGTGACCAAGGCGCAAGCAACGCCAATATGATGACTGTCGGAGCACCTTGCTGAGCGAGAAAATCACGTCAGATTGAACGTAAGCGGGCACGAATCGGTGCTCATTGGCAGCTCAGGGGGCGAAAGTGGAGCACTTCAAGAATGGCGACCGACCGACCAAGTACGGCCCGGCAGAGTACTTCGTCGGCACAGTTCTTCAGGATCCGATTGTCGAGGCGCCAGAACCCGCGCGCATCCGCGCGGTCCGAGTGACCTTCCTTCCCGGCGGGCGCACAAACTGGCACACGCATCCTCTGGGACAGACGCTGTATGTCGTTTCAGGGCAAGGCCGGTATCAGACCGAAGGTCAGAAGGTCGTGGCGATCAAGGCTGGCGACACAATCTGGATCCCGCCGGGTGAGCGGCACTGGCATGGCGCTGCACCCAACCAGATGATGTGCCACATCGCTTTTCAGGAAGCGCTCGATGGCAAGCACATCAAATGGGAAGACCCGGTCTCGGATGAGGACTACACAACCGAACCGGGCTGATAGGCCTGCAATCTTTGGGACGGCCACGTGGCCGTCCCAGATGCCTCGGGAACTCGTGCGTCTCAGCTCGGCCGAGGCATGAAGCACCCAATGTTATTGTTGTAGATCAGGTTCTGGATCTTCGCCTCGTAATTGTTATGGCTCGTAGCGCCAACGGCAGCGACTGATTTACGAACCGCGAGATAGTAATCGACCCAGTCACAGAACCAGAGTCCGGGGCTCTTGAACTGGCCGCCATACTTGTCGGCATCGACGTACATCCGGCGCATATTGTACCACATGGAATACAACGTCGACGCCGCAAAGTCGTCGCCACTGCCCGAGAGCGTCGTATCGTCGTCATCCCGGTCGTCGTACCAGTCGCAGAGCGCTTTCCAGACGTTCAGCCGCCAAGTCGCGCCTTCGCCCAACGGTCCGCTCGCAGGCGTTCTGGAATTGTCGTCATAGCGCGACAGGCCACAGCCAAAGGTCTCCGGATAAACTGCGTGCTCGATGAACGCAGCCCAGGCCTCCTTGAACGCGATCTGGCGTGCGGGTTCGTTTGCCGGACCGCTGTCGCCGCCAGAGATGCCGACGCCCTTGTAGCCGTATCCCCCATCCCAAGCGCGTTGCATCAGGATATGACCGTATTCATGAGTCGCGGTCAGACCGCTGACCCACTTCGGAACCTGAATGTTGATGCCTCCGACGTTCTGCACATCGCGGGACTCGAACGTCGAAATTGCGACCTCATCCGGGGCGCGCGCCGTCGCCGTGCTGGATTTCGTGGATGGATAGGTGAATTCGACCTCGCCAAACTCGTCCTTGTAGAACGGCATCTCATTGTCGCGGTGCAGCGTCAGGACCGAGGCCACCAGCGCGGCGTAGTAGTTCGCAGCGATCGTCAGATCCGGCGCATTGGCCGAGTTCTGGCCCGCGGGGTTGAAGTTCATGCGCCCCACGTCAACCACGTCGCCGGAATTCACTTTCAACCGGTTCTTTTCCGACGCGCCAGGGTGGTACAACGAATACACACTGCCCTTCGCGTCACGCATCGAGAAGCACCAGTCACCGCAGAACCGCATGCGGACGCTCAGCTTGATCGTCGTCTTCTTCAGGCTGTCGGATTTGCAGTCATCCGTGGTCGGAATCGTGACAGAGAACTTGCCCGCATTGTTTACCGCGACGCTGGCGATCACCTTCTCTTTCTTGCAGTTCCACGCGGTTGGCGCGAAGTATCCCTTATCGATCTCGATAACGTCGACCACCATGTATTGCGCCCCCAGCCAGTTGACCGAGCAAGCCCGGCCATCGTCACGCACGTCGTTGGGGGCACACCGTTCTCCTGGCGCGCCGTCCGGGGTGCGGCGGCTCTCGAACAGCCCGTGTTTGCGCCGGTCGTTGTAAAACACCGTCCCAGAAATCGTCGCCGTTCCAGGCGCCGAGGACGATGGTGTAGCTGATATCGTCACAGATGGGATCGGATCGGCGACGGTCGTTGTCTGCGAACCAACCGGATCAAGTTGAACCTGCTTCGCCGCAAGTGGCGTGTATGACATCAGAAAAGCCGTAGACAGCGTCGCGGCGAGCAAAATTGATCGCGCGAACGTACCGCGCTTTTCATCGACATTCTCTGCAGACAGATTATCGGTGTGAGATTCTTTCTGAATATTGAGTCTGAACACTTTCCTTTCCTCCGTTTGTAATTCACTCGAGAGGAAAATTGTCCCACAATTTTAAAGCGACCAAAGTCGCATTTGTTACAATCTGTATGCGGTATGTGCGGATGGCCTGTAAGCCGGGTTCTGTCCTGATCTCTCAGGGATGGCCATTCATCTGGGACCACGGTTACCCGTAGCCTCGTGCAGTCTACCCGGGGACCGGGCCGGAGCGCCCCGGGCCGCAGCCCTGCGGTCCCCCTATATGACCTTGCTCCCGGTGGGGCTTGCCATGCCGGTCCCGTTACCGGTCCCGCGGTGAGCTCTTACCTCGCCGTTTCACCCTGACCCCAGCCTGTGGGGCGGTTTGTTCTCTGTGGCGCTTTCCCTAGGGTTACCCCCGCCGGGCATTACCCGGCACCGTATCTCCGTGGAGCCCGGACTTTCCTCGACACCGCGAGGGTGCCGCGACCATCCAGCCATCCGCTCAATCGACTTAGAGCTTCGCGATGTGTGGGTCAACGGCTGGCCAGCGAAGCGCAAGCTTCTCCGCGTGGGCGACCCCCGATGCAGAAGGGACACATTTCGCATGCCCTGGCAGAAACCGCATCGCAAACGCAGACCAAACATCCAGCAAATCTTCTGTCCAACCTTGCGAATCCGGAACATAGTATCCGATCGATGCGGCGGCATTTCGGAACGCCGCACTGTCTCCAGGCGCGTCATCATCGATAGCGGGATCAAGCCAAACAGCCAGACCCTGCATCGCCAGCCTACGCCAGTCGAATTTTTCACCCGGATCGATCTTGCGTCCAGGCGCCACGCAAGCATGACCAACCACCCGCCAAGGCGGGATCGACCACCGTTCGATGATCTCTCGGAGCACGTTTTCAACAGACGTCATCTGTTGCTCCGGAAAAGGCGGATATCCCGCTCCGTGACCCGGATTAACGATCTCGATGCCGATGGAGTGCGAATTGACGTCTGTCACGTCCCCCCACCGGGAACGGCCGGCATGCCAAGCTCGCCGGTTCTCGTCGACCAACGCGAAGACTGTTCCGTCAACGTCAATCACATAATGAGCACTGACCTCCGCCGCGGGATCGCACAGCCGGTTGATCGCAGCGATCGCGCTCTGCATGCCGGTGTAGTGGAGCACGACCATATCCGGGCGGTCGACACCGCGCCGGTCCGTATGGTTCGGTGAGAGATAACCGCGAACCGACGCTCCGGTCGATGGAAGGTGTCCGTGCATGGGGGTGGCACTCTCAATGATTCCGTGCAAAGCCTAAACTTCGAGGAAAAGAAGGTACAGGAATGACGTGAGTTTGCGCCTTAACGTTTCGGCGTAACCATGATAATTGCCTGTATCTTTTGAAAGCGAAAGCTCTTGGGGAGAGCAGAGATGAAGCTAGGACGGCTTGCAAAGGCTCTGGGGGTCGGAGCGCTCGCGTTATCGGGTCTTTCAGCGTGCGGTATCGTCTACACGTCACCGAGCGAGTCGGACGGATCGGCATTTTGCGACAACGGGTCCGCTTTGAATGTAGAGATCAATCCGCTGCACTACGAGAGTGCCGTG
>JBHJIZ010000034.1:0-32607 GCA_050043005.1 Paracoccaceae bacterium | reverse complement strand
CACCTACAAGTATGTTGGCCGCCTCGTCATCGGCTTCGACGCGGATGGCAACCTGATCGAAGGCAGCTATGACGAGACGGTTTCGGGCGCCTATGCGACCGACGACCAGGGCGTGGCGGATCTGAACGCCGAAAGCCTGATCGATCCGGAAATCGACGCGATCACCGACGCCATCCAGGCGCAGGTCGTGGCGACCGAAAGCAACGTCTTCGGCGTCTCGGACGTGTTCCTGAACGGCAACCGCTCGGGCACCTTCACGCCGGACGACCCGGACGGCGTGCGCACGCAGGAGACCAATCTGGGCAACCTGACGGCGGACGCGAACCTCGACTACGCCAACCAGATCGTCTCAGATCAACTCGTTCTGGGCAACGATCTGGGCGGCGACGTGCTGATCTCGATCAAGAACGGTGGCGGCATCCGTGCAAACATCGGAGAAATCGTGGTCCCGCCGGGCGGTGACGAGGCGGTGCGTCTGCCGAACTCTGCCGTGCTGGATGAAACCGGCACCGTGGTGAAGCCGGAAGGCGGCATCAGCCAGAACGACATCGCGACGACGCTGGCGTTCAACAACGGCCTGGTGTTGCTCGACATGACCAAGGCCGAGCTGAAGGACTTCCTGGAAGGTGCTGTCGCTGCCCTGCCCACGGGCGTCTCCGGCGGATTCCCGCAAATCTCGGGCCTGAAGTTCTCGTTCGACGAGACGCAAACGGCACAGACCTACAATACCGACGGCAGCATCGCGGTTGCCGGTGAGCGCATCGTCAATGCGGGCATCTTCGATGAGAACGACACCCTGATCGCCGAAATCGTCCGCGACGGTGAGGTCGTCGGCGACAGCACCGAGAGCTTCCGGGTTGTGACGCTCGATTTCCTGGCCAATGCCGGGGACGAGATCCTCTCGACCCTGTCGAACCCGAACCGGGTCGATCTGCAGGATCTGGATGGGAACGGCGCGGATGATGGCATTGTCACCGGTGCCGCGACGTTCGCCGATGATGGGTCCGAGCAGGACGCGCTGGCCGAGTATCTGAACGACAACTTCAACCCCGACAACGGCGGCACGGCGTTCAACGAGGTTGATACCGGCCCCGCGCTGGACGAACGCATCCAGAACCTGACATACCGGACGGACACGGTTCTTCAGGAGGTGGTCGACGTGAGCCTGGTGATATCCGAGATAATGTACAACCCAGACAGTGCCGAAGACGACTGGGAGTGGATCGAGATCACGAATACCGGGACCGAGGTCGTCGACCTCTCCGGCTTCGTGCTCGATGATGCAAACGCGTCCTTCCACGCCGAGGCAACGATTGTGTCCGGTTCGATCGCGGCTGGCGAGAGTGCAGTGCTCTACAACGCCGACGACCTGACCACCGAACAATTCTCTGCCGCCTGGGGTGAGGGTCTGAACCTCGTCGCTGTCACTGATTGGGGTGCGAATGCTTTCAACAACAGCGGTGACACCGTGGCGCTCTGGTCGTCCTTCGCGGACTACTCAACTGACATATCCACCGGCAGCATCTTCTTCGACAACACAGTCGATTTCGTGATCTACGACGACTCCGCGCCGTTCCCGGTCGACAACAACGATGCGTCGATTTACCTGACAGATCTGACTGCGGACAACAACGACGGCAGCAACTGGGCACTGTCCGAAATCGGAGTTGCAACGCCGTCCGGCACGGGCCGCGAGTCCGTCGCGGATGCGACAAGCGGCAACGACGGTGATGTCGGCTCGCCGGGCGGTGATCCGGAAGTCGTGCTCCCGCCGTTTGAGATCCCAGATCCTGTACTGGTCGAGGCCGTTGCCGGGACGATCACCCTGGCAGGTGCAGAAATCGTCGATTTTGACGCCACGACACAGCGCGCCTTCGTCACCTCCGGCGATGGCCTGCAGGTGATCGATGCATCGGATCTGAGCAGCTTGTCGGTCATCGCGACCCTGTCGGCCGGAGACCTGGGTTTCGACAGCTCGGACATCACCTCGGTTTCGGTCAACAACGGTGTCATCGCCGTCGCGCGGCCCGACCCAACCGGCTTCATTGACGATCCGCTTGGCACGCCGGGCACCGGCGGCGATGAATTCACGGGTGCCGGGCAGGTCCTGTTCTACGATGCGGCCTCGCTGGGGTTCCTGGGTGTTGTCCAAGTTGGCGCGCTGCCGGATATGCTGACCTGGAACGACGCTGGCACCCATGTGCTGGTTGCGAACGAAGGGCAGTCGTCGGGCGATGAAAACCAACCCGACGCATTGCAGAACCCGAATGGATCGGTCTCGGTCATCGCGTTCAACGCCACGAACCCGACGGCCTCCACGGTCACGACACTGGACTTCACCGACAGCTCGATCACGTTCGAAGCGCTCGAAACCAAGGGCGTTCGGGTCGCGTCGCCCAACACCGTGCCGGACGGCTCGACCAACTTCGCCCCGTCCGCCGCGGCGGATCTCGAGCCCGAGTACATCACCATCGAAGGCAGTACCGCTTACATCGCGCTGCAAGAGAACAATGCTGTCGCGGTGATCGATGACATCACCGCACCGACGGCGTTCACGATCGACGACATCATCGCCCTCGGCACCAAAGATCATTCGCTGGCAGAGAACGCGCTGGACCCGTCTAACGAGGACGGCGGCATCAACATCGATAGCTATCCGGTCCAGGGCCTGTTCCAGCCCGATGGCATGGCGTCCTACACGGTCGACGGTCAGCAATACTTCTTCACGGCCAACGAAGGTGATGGCCGCGATGTCGACGAAAGCCGCGGCGCGGATCTGGTCGATGGCGATCTGACCAACGGCGAAGCCGACACGACGGCCTTCGATGCCCAGACCCTGGCCGATCTGGCCGACGACGCCGTGTTGGGCCGCCTGAAGTTCTCGAACATCGACGGCGATACGGATGGCGACGGCCTGATCGAAGAGCTGACGAGCTTCGGCGCCCGGTCGTTCTCGATCTTTGACGCAGCCGGCAATCTGGTCTTCGACAGCGGCTCGGACTTTGAGCGGATCACCGAGATTCTGACGCCCGAGGAGTTCAACGGCAACGGTCTAGCCTCGAGCTTTGACAGTCGCTCGGACGACAAGGGGCCCGAGCCGGAATCCGTGGTCCTGGGCGAGATCGACGGCCGCACCTATGCCTTCGTCGGGCTGGAACGCGTCGGCGGCATCGTCGTCTACGATGTCACCGATCCGGAGAACTCCGAATTCGCGCAATACATCCGCAACGAAGACGCCAACGGCGATCTGGTCGACATTGCTCCGGAAGGCCTGCGCTTCATCACCTCTGCCGAAAGCCCGACCGGCAATGCCTTGCTGGCGGTGCCATCCGAGGAAAGCAACACGCTGACCTTCCATGAACTCACGCCGCTCGACAACACGGTGCGCATTCACCAGATCCAGGGCGTCACCGAGGTTGACGGGACAGGCAGCTTCACCAGCGGCGTCGACGATGTCAGTGTCTTCGATGGCCAGACAGTTGTCATCGAAGCCGTGGTGACGGCCGACTTCCAGGGCAGCGCCGGTCTTGCGGGGTTCTACGTCCAGGAAGAAGACGCGGACGCCGACGCGCTCGACACAACTTCGGAAGGTATCTTCATCTTCGACGGCGATACGCCGCTGGTCGATGTGAACGTCGGCGATATCGTTCGTGTAACCGGAACTGTGACCGAGTTTTTCGGTGAGACGCAGATCAGCGCATCGCTGGTCGAGGTCCGTTCGTCCGGGAACGAATTGCCGACCGCGACTGTGGTCGAGTTCCCGTCGGTCGGACTGATGACCACCGAAGACGGAGATCTGGTCGCGGGTCTTGAGCAGTACGAAGGCATGCTGATCACGATCCCGACCGAGATGACCGTCACCGAACTGTTCAATCTGGACCGGTTCGGTCAGATCAAGGTCAGCTCGGACGGCCGTCTGGAGCAGTTCACGCAGAACAATGCCCCGGATGCAGCGGGGTTCGCGGCGCACCTCGAGGATCTTGCGGTCCGGACGCTGACCATCGATGACGGCCAGGATGTGCAGAACCCGGATCCGATCCTGATCCCGGATGGCAATGACGGCACGCTGACTGCGACCGACAGCTTCCGCATGGGCGACACGCTGACAAACATCACGGGCGTCGTCACATACTCCGAAGACTTCCAATCCTCGTCGGAGGAGCCAGAGTTTCGCATCCACCTGCCGCCGGCGGATTATAGTGCCGACAACCCGCGTCCGGCCACACCAGAGGATGTCACACTGGGTCTGACCGAGACGGGCGTGCTGAAGGTGGCCAGCCTGAATGTGCTGAACTACTTCACGACGATCGATGATGGGAACTCCACGACCGACACAGGGCAAAGTCCGCGCGGTGCGGACGACCTGACGCGGTTTGGCGGTACGGGACTTGCGGGCACAGATCCGAACGCCGAATTCGACCGTCAGAAGGCGAAGCTGGTCGAAGCGATCGTCGAGATGGACGCGGACATTCTGGGTCTGGTCGAATTGGAGAACTCGGCCACGGATGCAGCGGTCTCGGATCTGGTGGCCGCAGTCAACACGGCGCTGGGGTCGGCGGTCTACGACTACATTCCCACCGGTGTCATCGGTGGTGATGCGATCGCACAGGGCCTGATCTACAAGACCGACAGCGTGACCCCGACGGGCGACTTCGAGACGCTCGAGACATTCAACGGCATCGACTTCACCGATCCGCTGAGCGCGGGGCTTCCGCTGAACCGTCCGGCACTGGCCCAGACCTTCACCGAGAATACCAACGGCGAGACGGTGACGATTGCGGTCAATCACCTGAAGTCGAAGGGTTCGCTTTCGGGGCTTGCGGCAGACAACGATCAGGGCGACGGCCAGGGCAACAACAATGCCACACGGGCGGCAGCGGCCGACCTGCTGCAGCAGTGGCTGGCGCGCGCTCCGCCGGGGCAGGGCTCGGACAACGTCCTGATCATCGGCGACCTGAACGCCTATGCTCAGGAAGATCCGATCACGACGCTGGAATCCGCCGGGTTCACCGACCTCGCGACCGAGTTCGCCGAGGATGGCGAACAGGTCTACTCTTTCGTCTTCGACGGGCAGATCGGTACGCTCGACTATGCGCTTGCCAACGACGATGCTCTGAGCCGTGTCACCGACGTGACCGAGTGGCACATCAATGCCGATGAAGCGGACGCGATCGACTACAATCTCGATTTCGGCCGTGACGAGACGATCTTTGACGGGAGCGATCCGGCCCGTCACTCGGATCATGATCCGATCATCTTCGGTCTTGATTTCCGCAGTGTCGTCAGCGCCGCCGCGGGGGGCGGGATCACACGTGGCACGAATGCAGGCGAGGTCATCGAGGGCACGGACGTCAGCGACTTCATTCTGGGTGGAGACGGCGAAGACCGCATGATCGGCGGCGGTGGCGATGACCGTTATGTCGTCAACAGTGTCGGCGACGTGGTCTTCGAGCTTTCGGATGAAGGCCACGACACGATCGGCACCTCGGTGTCATTGTTCGGGCCTGATAATGTCGAGGACATCGTCGGGATCGGATCCGACGACATTACGATCGTCGGCAACGACCAGGACAACTGGTTCATCGGCACCTCCGGCAACAACCTGCTGACTGGCGAAGTCGGGCGTGACCGTCTGGACGGCGCTGCAGGCAATGATATCCTGATCGGCGGCGTCGAGAACGATGTTCTGGAAGGCGGCTCTGGTGCCGACATCTTCGTGGTGACCGAAGACAACGGCATCGACACCATCCTGGACTTCGAGGACGGCGTTGACCTGATCGACCTGACGGGCGTTGGCCTGACGTTCCAGGATCTGTTGATCACCGGCACGACCAGATCACTGGTTAACTTCGTCGGCGGAACGATCGTCATCAACGAGTTGAACGTGGTGGATCTGTCGGCAGCCGATTTTATCGAGGCGATCGGCGCGCCGTCCGTCCCGGTCGTCGAGGGCACCGAGAACAGCGAGAGCCTGTTCCTGCTCACGGGGCCGGTCGAGCTTCGCGGTCTTGGCGGCAACGATCTTCTGGGCGTCTACAACGGATCTGCAACGCTGGCCGGTGGCGAGGGCGATGACCGGCTGTATGTCTACGACGAAGACACGACCATCATCGAGAATGCCGGTGAGGGCACTGACACGGTCTATACGCAGGTCGATATCACGCTCGCCGCGAACGTCGAGAACGGGGTGACCGACACGGGCGATGACATCGACATCACAGGCAACGACCTCAACAACCGGATCAACGGCCGTGCTGGCGAAAACACGCTGACCGGCCACGGTGGGGATGATGTCATCAACGCCGGTGGCGGAAACGACGTGATCGACGGTGGCGCTGGCCGGGACGCGCTGACGGGCGGCACCGAGGCCGATGCCTTTGTCTTCGTACTCGGCGATGGGCTCGACATCATCCGGGACTTCGAATTGGATCTTGACGTGATCGACTTCAGCGGAACGGCACTTCAATTCGTCGATCTGACGATCACGGATGGCGGCAGCGGCGCTCTGGTCGACTATGGCACGGCCGCGGGCACCGATGTCATCGAGGTTTCGGGCGTGACGGCGGCAGATCTGCTCGCGGATCAGTTCAGCTTCGTGCCGCTTTCCTGAGGCGGGCGGTTCAATTGGACCAGACAGTGCGGCCTTCGGGCCGCGCCTTCTGGAAGAGCTTCGCCTCGGTTCACTGATTTTTAGGAAAATTTGACTAAAACCCGCCGGGTCTCGAGACTTGCGGTCCGTCGTACAGAAGACGGACCAGACGACACTTCGGCCCGATCTGTGGGCCGACGGACCGGCCGGTCCGAACTTTTTTCAGGATCCGCACTTCCGTGCGCGATATCCAACGAGCGGCGAGACACTCACGATCCGCCGCTGATCTCATGAGACATCGCCAAACGAAGCCACTTTCCCGTGTGCGGCGTTTTTGGCGCTGCCGTCTCGGAACGATCGCATACAGTGTGCGCCGGCGTGGACCTGGAAGGATGACGGGATCGATGCGCTCTGGGAAGAAGGCTACAAGCCACGACACGAGGGACTCGATAACTCCCTGCTCAGCGAAGGCGCCATCTGAACGTCGTGACGGCGGCGTGCTTCGCGTAGCGCGTTTGGCCGGTCTGTCCGTCCGGCCAGACCCATCCCCGGGCTAAGATCGTGGGCGCCGCGTGAAGCCGCGGCCCCCCGTCAATACGTCGCCCGGCCGCCCGAAAGGTCGAACACACCCCCGGTCGTGAAGCTGTTCTCGGCGCTACAAAGCCAGGTCACCATGCTCGCGATTTCCTCGACCGTCACAAAGCGCCCGCGCGGGATCTTCGAGAGCATGTAGTCGATGTGATACTGCTGGACCTGATCGAAGATCGCGGTCTTGGCGGCGGCGGGTGTAATGCAGTTCACGGCGATGTCGTGCTGCGCCAGTTCCTTGCCGAGTGATTTCGTCAGCGCGATGACGCACGCCTTGGCCGACGAGTAGTGCGCGGCATTCGGGTTGCCTTCCTTCCCGGCAATCGAGGCGGTGTTGACAATCCGGCCGTAACCGGCCTCGACCATGTGCGGTGCGACCGCCTTGCAGCAGTGGAAGACGCCGTTCAGGTCGATGTCGATGACCTTGCTCCACTCGGTGGGGTCGGTGTCGATCACCGTCGCATTCGCCCCAGCGATCCCGGCATTGGCGACCAGAATGTCGACGCCGCCCATCTCGGCCACGGTGCGCGCCGTCGCGGATTGAACCCGGCCCCAGTCCGAGACGTCGGGATCGTTCACATAGACCGTGCCCCGGCCCTCAAGCTCGGCTGCCGTCCGCTCGCCAAGTGCCCGGTCCGCATCCCAGATCGTCACGATGGCGCCCGAGTCCAGAAAGCGCTCCACGATCGCACGGCCGATCCCCTGCGCGCCGCCTGTGACGACTGCCTTGCGGCCCTTAAGATCGTAGCTGTTCATCATCGCCTCCCCGATTGTGCTTTGCCCTGGTATAGGGTCTAGTCGCCGCCGCAGACCAGCCATAATCGCCAGGGAGACACCGATGACCGCGTTCCACAAGGGCCGTTTCCGCAGCCGCCAGTGGTTTGACAATCCGGACAACCCCACGATGACGGCGCTGTATCTCGAACGCTACCAGAACCAGGCCTTCACATTGGAGGAACTGCAATCAGGGCGGCCCATCATCGGCATTGCCCAGACGGGCAGCGATATCTCTCCCTGCAACAAGATCCACGTCTTTCTGGCTGACCGCGTGAAGGCCGGGATACGCGACGCAGGCGGCATTCCGCTGGAGTTCCCGGTCCATCCGATCCAGGAGACTGGGAAACGCCCGACAGCAGCACTGGACAGGAACCTCGCCTATCTGTCGCTGGTCGAGGTCTTGCAGGGCTATCCGCTGGATGCGGTCGTGCTGACCACTGGCTGTGACAAGACCACGCCTGCCATGCTGATGGGCGCGGCCACGGTGGATATCCCCGCGATCGCCCTGATCGGCGGTCCGATGCTGGACGGCTGGTGGAAGGGCAAGCGCGCGGGGTCTGGCATGATCGTCTGGGAGTCGCGGCGCCTGCTGGCAGCGGGCGAGATCGACTATGCCGAGTTTCTGGCGCGGATCTGCTCTTCGGCCCCATCGCTGGGGCATTGCAACACCATGGGCACGGCCTCGACCATGAATGCCCTGACCGAAGCGCTGGGCATGATGCTGCCGGGCACCGGCAACATTCCAGCCCCTTGGCGCGCCCGGATGGAGGCGGCGTACGAGACCGGCAAGCGCATCGCCGAGATGGCGCATGAAGATCTGACGCCTTCCAAGATCATCACCAAGGCGGCACTGCACAACGTCATCCGCGTGAACACAGCGATCGGCGGCTCGACGAACGCCCCGATCCATTTCGCGGCGATCGGGCGGCACGCGGGCGTCGATCTGAACATAAAGGAATGGCAGGAGATCGGATTCGACCTGCCGCTCTTGGTCAATATGCAACCGGCAGGCTTCTATCTGGGCGAGGATTACCAGCGCGCCGGGGCAACCGCCGCGGTGATGGGCGAGATGCTGGCCGCCGGGATGCTGGACGGCACGCCGCTGCGCGTGTCGGGCAAGACCGTGGCCCAGGACTATGCCGACGCGCGGTCCGAGAACCACGAGGTGATCAAGACCCCGGCGGACCCGATGCGTGCAAAAGCAGGCTTCGTGGTGATATCGGGCAACCTCTTCGATTCAGCGCTGATGAAGACCTCGGTGATCTCGGCGCAGTTTCAGGAGAAGTTCCTGTCGCGGCCGGGCTCGGAAGGTGTCTGTGAAGCGCGCGCGATCGTGTTCGAAGGACCCGAGGACTACCACGACCGGATCAACGATCCCGCGCTCGAGATCGACGAGAACTGCATGCTGTTCATTCGCGGGGTCGGGCCGATCGGCTATCCGGGCGGCGCCGAGGTGGTGAACATGCAGCCGCCCGATGCCCTGATCGCGGCGGGCATCCAGCACATGCCGACGATCGGCGATGGGCGTCAGTCGGGCACGTCCGAGAGCCCCTCGATCCTCAATGCCTCGCCCGAGGCCGTGATCGGTGGCGGTCTGGCGTATCTGCAGACAAACGACATCGTGCGGCTCGACATCCCGAATGCGACGATGGATGCGCTGGTGCCCACCGAGGAATGGCAGGCCCGCAAGGACGCGTGGGAGAAGCCGAAGCTTGAGCATCAGACGCCCTGGCAGGAGCTGCAACGCGCTCATGTCGGACACTTCTCAGACGGCGGGTGCCTCGAATTCGCGACGCGGTATCGCCGCACATCCGAGACTCTGCCCCGGGACAATCACTGACCGCACCCGCTGCCATCCACCGCCAGGCTCTGGCGTGTGCAGCACGCCGGAGGCGGCGGGGGTGGCGGCGGGCCTGGTAGGTTCCCGAGAACTGCGCGCATCAGCGCGCCGTTCGAGCGGCCTAAACCGCCTGTATCATTTGCTACTGACGCGATGGGGCAAGATGCTAACCTTCCCCCATGCCGATGGCGCAGTGGAGGATACGATGGCTGACAAATCCAAGCCGGAAGAGATCGAAGACACGGATCTGGACACGACAAGCGGCGGGTTCTCTCCGAACATGAAGATCCGCATGGCCTCGACACCGGGCGGGCTCGATATGCAGCGGGTCATGGGCGTACGGGTCGAAGGCAATCCGGTCGGCGGCGTTCGCAAGACGGGTATTCGCCAGACGGGCATTCGCGAGACCGGGGTCCGCAAGACGGGCATTCGCATCGAGGGCATCCGCAAAAAGGGTTGAGGCCCGGCCCGGCCTGATGACGGCATCTCTTCTGGACGATTGCGCAGGCCGCATCTCCCGCGTCGCGATCGCCATCTCGCAGCACAGCGCCGAGACGTTTCCAGACGCGATCCAATCCGTCCTTGCGGCACTTCCCAAAGCCGCGTCGGTCGAGATCATCGCCGATGCCGCTGTGCAGGACCGGGTGCGTCACTGGCTGGACGAGGCTGACCGCAGCGCTGGGGCAAGACTTCACAGTGCGCCGGATGGCTTGAATTTCTCACTTTGGCTGCAGGATCCGATCCTGATCCGTGACGACGGAACCGCTGCTCTTTCGCCCGTGTTCGACCGGTACGATGATCTGACTCTGGCGCGACATTTCCTCGGTGAATTGAACTTGCTGATTGAAGAGGCCGCGTTGCATGTCGATGGTGGGAACACGATCGCAAACGACAGGTTGGTCCTCGTCAGCGCCGGGTCGACCGGGCATGTTGACGCCCTCAGGCGCTTCGATCCTGCGCGCACCGTTGTGCCGGTCGGGACGTCCGAGCCTTGCGCCGCTGAAGTGACCCGATCCACCAATCGGCCGATGTCCGGTTGGCAGGAAACCCTGAACTACCTGAGCGACCCCGAAGCGCATCAGCCGATATTCCATCTCGACCACATGATTGCCGCCGCCGGATGCCTGGATGACACGCCGAGGTTCATTGTCGGCTGTCCCAAGCGCGGCGCTGACGTTATCGGTCATCCGCTCTGGCCGCATGCACAGCCGCTTGCCTTCGACGATATTGCAGCCCTGCTTGAGCAGTCAGGCGCCGAAGTGATCCGCAATCCGCAGCCGCTTGCCTGGGTCGACCGGCCCGAGCAGTCCTTTCGGCGCTGGTTCCACCTTCCGGTCAACAATGTGCTGGTGGATGGATCGACGGTCCTGTTGCCGTGGTTTGCCAACGAAAGCTGGCCGGAGCTGGCAGCGCTTGACGAGGCCAACGCGAATATCTGGCGCGACCTCGGTTTTGACGTCGTGCCGATCCCCGGCATGATGCAATTGGCCGCGGCGATGGGCGGCCCCCGGTGCATGGTGAAGGTTCTCGATCGCGTCTAGCCACTTCACCAACATCGTCCTTTCCCCCAAGGCCTTACCTGTGTACCTCCGCGTTATTCCAGGGGCGTTCAGCCTGCACATTCGACACAGAAGGAACTCCAGATGCGCGTCGTCATTCTCGGAGGGGGTGGCTTCCTCGGCCAGAAGCTCGCCCGCGCACTGGCGGGACAGGGCAGGCTGCGCGGGACTGCCATCACATCGGTTTTGTTGGCTGATCTCACCGCGCCGCCAGCTGTTGCGGCCGAGTTTCCGGTCGAGACGGTCGCGCTCGACATCACAGAGGCGGGAGCAGTGGCAAAGGCCCTTTCAGACGCCGATGTGGTCTATCATCTTGCGGCCATCGTTTCGGGTCAGGCCGAGGCCGAGTTCGACCTTGGAGTGCGCATCAACCTCCAAGGATCGCTCAATGTGTTCGAAGCGGCGCGCGCGTCGGGGCGGACGCCGATCACGGTCTTCACGTCTTCGGTCGTCGTCTACGGCGGCGAGGTGCCCGATCCGATCGAGGACTGGTCAGCGCTGAACCCACAGACTTCCTATGGCACCCAGAAGGCTGCCGCGGAACTGCTGTTGAACGACTATTCGCGCAAGGGTTTTCTGGATGGGCGCGGCGTTCGTTTGCCGACGATCACGATCCGGCCCGGCAAACCGAACGCCGCGGCGTCGGGCTTCATGTCTTCGATCTTCCGCGAGCCGTTGCAGGGGCAGGCGTCGAACTGCCCGGTGTCCGAGGATTATCCGATCTGGCACTCCGCTCCCCGCACCGTGATCCGCAACCTTTTGCACGCCGCCGAGGTCGATGCCGCCGATCTGGGTCTGAACCGCTGTTTCGCACTGCCGGGCCGCACCGACAGCGTGCGGGAGATGATCGACGCGATGACCCGCGTGACAGGCCCTGATCCCGAAGAGCGCATCACCTGGAACCCGGATCCCGCGGTCACGGCCGTCGTCGGCTCTTGGCGGGCGCACATCAATCCGGCCAAGGCTTTGGCGCTTGGGTTCCGCGCCGACAAGAGCTTCGAGGACAGCGTGCGCTGGTTCCTCGAAGATGACGCAACCCCGGTCTCTGCCTGATGGCCGGCTGGCGCTATCCGGGCATTCACGCTGTCACGACGAAACCACGCGAAGACCGACGCGGCTTCGCGATCGCGCTGATGATGGCCGCCTTCGCCTGCTTCACCGTACTGGATAGTTCGGCCAAGATGCTGGTGACCGAAGGCATGTCCCCCCTGATGGCGGCGTTTGCACGCTACACGGTTCATTTGGTCATCGTGGCAGCGCTTATCTTGCCGCAGCAGGGTACGGCGAGCCTGCAAACCAGCGCGCCCGGGCTCGAGATCGTGCGCGGGGTCTGCCTGGGCGGGTCGACCATCCTCAATTTCATCGCCGTCGGGTATCTCCCACTCACGCTCACGTCCACGATCCTGTTCATGATTACGATTTTCATCTGCGCACTCTCGGTTCCCATGCTGGGCGAGAAGGTTGGCCTGCGCCGTTGGTCGGCGATTGCCGTCGGGTTTTGCGGGATTCTTGTCGTCACGAGGCCTTGGACCGGCGATTTTCACTGGGCCATGCTGGTCTCGTTCGGTGCCGCGTTCTTTGCCGCGATCTACACCGTGCTGACGCGCCGGTTGGCTGGCGTGGATTCCACCAACACGCAACAGCTCTATTCTGGACTGGTCGCGACGATTCTGCTGGTCCCGCTTGCGATATTGAACTGGGAACTGCCCACAACTCCGCTCGCCTTGATCTTGTTCGGGGCCATGGGGGTCATGGGATGGTCGGGCCATCAGATGTTGACGACGGCGCACCGATACGCCCCTGCCGCCGTTCTCGCCCCTTTCATCTATGTCCAACTGCTTTACATGACCGCGTCAAGCTGGTTGATCTTTCATCAACCGCCCAGCATCTGGATCGGGCTTGGGGCCCCAATCGTCATTGCAAGCGGCATCTACATCTGGTGGCGCGAGCGTCATCTGAGGGGCGACCTCTCGGCCTGAAAGCCTTGAGATGCCCGCATCGAGGGAGAGAAGAATGAAGAAGAACGTGCTGGTGATCGCACCGATGTTGACGACGGTGCTGCCCGAGATGCGCGAGCGGTTCAATGTCCATGTGCTTTGGGAGGCTGACGACCCGGACGCCTTGATTGCCGAGGTCGGCCCGTCCATCGACGCCATTGCAACGGACGGCGTCGTCGGATGCAAGGCCGATCTGATGGAGCGGTGCCCGAACGCGCAGATTATCGGGTGTTGTTCGGTCGGTTACGATGCGGTCGATCTGGACGCCGCGAAGGCGCGCGGCCTGCGCGTGACGAACACGCCGGACGTGCTGAACGATGCTGTTGCCGAGCTGACAATGGCGTTGATGCTGGGCTTGGCGCGCAAAATTCCGCAAGCCGACGCGTATGTGCGGGCAGGGCGCTGGGTCACGGATGGCGCCTTCACCTACACCGCCGAGTTGACCGGCAAGACCGTCGGCATTCTGGGTCTCGGACGCATCGGCAAAGAGATCGCAGTACGGTGTCAGGCCATGCGGATGCGGGTCGTCTACCACGGGCGCAGTGAGCAGGCGCACCAGCCCTATCCGTATTATGCGGATCTCGAGGACATGGCCCGAGACTGCGACTGGATGGTGGTTATTGCGCCGGGGACCGCGCAGACCCGCGCGATCGTCTCGCGCAAGGTGATGGAGGCTCTGGGACCGGAGGGTGCACTTGTGAACGTCGCGCGCGGCACGCTGATCGACGAACCGGCGATGGTGGAGTTGCTCGGGTCGGGTGCCCTGGGAGGTGCGGCGTTGGACGTGTTCGAATCCGAGCCATCCGTGCCTGAGGCGTTGTTTGCGATGGATAACGTCGTGTTGTCGCCGCACCAGGGCTCAGCCACATGGAAGACCCGAAAGGGCATGGGCATGCTTGTGGTCGACAATCTGTGTGCGCAATTCGAAGGACGCCCGCTGCTGCCGCCGATCGTGTGATGTGATGATATCGCGCTGTCCGATTGAGCCGGGGTCCCATTTTGGAAAGGCGGATCAATCGATCGATTTCGCCTTCTCGGCGGGATGCCCAGAAGCATGAATTTGCCCCCTCACAGCGCATCCGCGCTGCAGTATTTCGTGCAAACGAGGGTGGGCTGTTGCGGCGGGTAGTAGAGGGCGGCTCGGTCACATAGACTCGTTACCTCAAACTGTCGGACGCGCCGACGAATTCCGTCCCTGGGCCCAGAGATGCGCGCGCAAAATGTTCTGCCGCGCGGAGATAAAGAGTTCCGCCGCGGTGCTCATGCAGGTTGCCGAGTACACTCCACCCGGGGCGCCATTGGTCAGGTAAGCCCTGGCGTCACGCGCGACCGGTGGGCGGGGTCAGATCGGCAACGATACCTTCCCTCGACCCGGCGACCGGCCCAGCGATAACAGTCACGACCGTCGGTGTCGTTTGTTAGCTGGTCAAGGCCAGATCCGACACCGAGACGACGTCATTGGGACTTAGGCGGCGGCCGTCCGATAGATCGAGCTTAACTCCGTCCTCGGAACCACGGATGCCGAGAACCTCGGTCCGGACCAGTGCTGGCAAGGTGTCCAAGACCGACCCGCCGCTGAAGTAATCCACAGTGGCGCTGAAGTCCTCGCCGAAAACAGCGTCGCCATCGCTGTTCTTTCCATCCCACGAGAAAGCATCCGACCCGTCAAGCGCAACTGGAAGAGTTCGGATCGTATTGCCGAGAGAGTCCTTGATCACAGCTGTTGCCGTTTCAGCGCCGTCCACAGAGGCCAAACCGAAGTCCAGCTGTTCTCCGCGTGCGTTGAAACCACCATCGGACGTCGCAACGGCTTTGCCAATCCAGGCGGCGAAACCTGCGATGTCTCGGTTGAAGGATTGATCGGCGATTTGGTCGAGCCGTTCGTTCGTCCCGATCTGCTGTTCCACCGTCGAGAAACTGGCCAACTGCGCGATGAACTCAGTCGAATCCAAAGGAGCCAACGGATCCTGGTTTTCGAGCTGTGCAGTGAGAAGTGTCAGAAAGCTCTGGAAGTCTGCGCTTGCACTGCTGGTCGCCTCGAGCGTTTCGTTCGAGCGCGATCCGGTGCCGACCGGGTTCGGAAGCAAAGGCGTAAGTTGCGTGGCATCCATGTTCAATTCCTCCCGTTACAAACGCATGTCCATTGCGGTCGAGGTTATCCTTTGCCGGCGCTCCGAAGGCGCAGGCTCGTTGGGCGCAGACTCCGGTTCACCTCCCGAGGTTCCGGGTTGACCGGACCCGCTTTCGAACATTTGTCCGTCCGTGAAGTCAGCGAAGGATATGTCGACGCTCTCAAAACCGGCGTCATTGAGCTGCTGCATAAGCAGGTCGGATTGCCGTCTCAGCATATCGCCCGTCGCGTGGCGTTCCGCCGTAAGCATGGCTTTCATGCCTGCTTCTGCGACTTCCATCTGAATTTCGATCCGCCCCAACTCTGGTGGATCCAGGCTGAGGTCGATCCGTCGGGCATTGGATGGCGTGTTCAGAGCTGCCGCGATCTGTGTAACCGCACTGCGCGCCACTGCCTCGTTCGCCATGGGTGTACTTGCGATCGTTACTGCAGACACGTTTGCCGTTGGCGCGTTTTGCTGTCCGGGGGCAATTGAACTCCCGGACACAACGAATGGAGCAGACCGCTCTGCGCCAGTCGGTGCTGAGGGGCCCGTTGCTTGGACCAGGGTTCGGTAGCCGTTGAGATCAGAAAGAGCGGACAATTTGCCGTCTGCGCGTGCTGATTCGATCTTGATGCTGTCTGCATCCTGCGAATCGAGATTAAACTGACGATCGTTTGTCAGAGTAGGCGCGGCAGCCGGGCGTTCTTTCGGAGTAACCTCACGGACTATCTGTTGGCGTGCGTCTGGCGGAAGTGACGTGGCACCATTCTGCAGACCGGTGATCTTCGGCTGCTCGGGCGCGATAGTCGAATCAACTGACGCTGCACCTTCGGAGACTCTGACCCTGATGTTTGAATCGCCGCCCTTGAGCGTTCGGTCTATGGGGATCGTGGGTACTGTAGGCGCCGTGACAGCGACCTTTTCTGCGCGAACCTGGGGAAGGGGATTCGCACCAGTTTCTGGCTGCTTCGCAGAAGAAATCGCCGGTACTTGAATCTCCGGCTGCGTTGCGAGTGAGGGCCCGGACCTGACCGTGTCGGGCTGAGAACTCAGCAGGCTCCCGTCAGAACCAGTCTGCACTTGCTCCAAGGCTTTGGACTGTGCCGGCACAGAAATTGTGCGGACTGACTGCTCTTCTTGCGCCGTATCGGTCGATACCGTGGTCAGGTCCGCAGTTTCCGGGCGCGGTGAAGGACTGCTGGGTAACGCAAGGGCAGCGAATGGTTTCGGCGCATTCGCGGGTGTTGCGGGCGCGGCCGGAACGTCTGCATTTGGCTGCGCGGTGTCTGAACCGGACTCCGCTTCGGTGCGCGGATTGCCGCCTTTTCGCTCTGGATTATCGGGGTTTTGCCGGTCGTCTGTTGGGGTTGCCGTTTCGGCCGCCTCGGCGCTCTCCGATCCATTGCGGGACGTGCGCTCAGCCGCGTCGACAGACTCCGAAAAGCGCGAGTCCTTGCTGTCGGACCGCGTGTTGTTCTTCTCCGGCGGCGTTTTCGTTCCCGCCGGCGGACCGGATGATATCAACACTTCTGGCAAATTCATCGCCGCACCTACTCGTTTCACTAACGCCTCTTTAGCCGTCAAGCCTTACCGATTGTTTACCCTGACAGGAGATCTTGGCCGTGACGGTTCAGGAGTGTTTCATGTCAGAGTTGGAAGTACTGCAGAGTTCACGTGCAGCGTCACCGCTGTCGAACCCGGTCGGCGCTGCATCCGTCGATCCCGCCACCTTGCAAAACAGCAGCGTCCGCGCGGCTGCAGAGAAATTCGAAGCCAGTTTTCTTGCAGAAATGCTGAAGCACGCAGGCGTCGCCAAGATGCCCGAGGCGTTCAATGGCGGGCCCGGTGAAGCAGCGTTCTCGGGGTTTCTGGTGCAGGAATATGCCGATGCCATCAGTTCCAGCAGATCCTTCGGTTTGGCCGACCATGTTTACCGCGCGATGCTTGAAAGGATGGGTCAGTGAGTGATGTGAATTCCGGCGGGCGCGACGAGGCGTCTGGATCAGTGGTTGCAGCGGACGTGATCGAACAGGCGATGGTCGTGCTTGAACGGGAGCGTGAGATTTTCCTGACTGGAAAGTACCAGTTCCTGTCAGACGTGATTGAGACCAAGACCCGCATCCTGCAAACACTAGAAGTGACCCTGCGCAATGCCGTGCGCACAGCGGATGTAGTGATTGCGGTTCGGCGACTGCTCGAAGCGAGCAGACGAAACGAGGAGATTATTCGCGCAGCGATGCAAGGCCTTGCACAGGCGCGTCGGCGACTCGCTTCGATCGCAAAGATGCGCAAGGGTGCTGTCGCCTACGCGGAAGACGGGACCCTGATTTCCAGCCGTGACGACGCGCTCGGCGGCGGCAAGATCGCCTGAAACCGTGTTTTCGTCCCAAAAACAGTCAATGGGTTTTACCTGCTGGCAAGCGTTTGGGTGTTTCCTAACTCCGCTGCAGTAAAGTCTGCCGCCCGGGCAGTAGGCCCGGTCACACGTCAGAAGACATGTTCCCGCGCGATGTGAGCGAAGCCGCCGCGCACTGCCTCGGAAACGGGGCTCGTTTGTAGAAGCGGCGCCGAATGCTCCGCCTTTAAAAGGAATGATGTCACATGAGTGCAAGTGTTCTCACCAACTCGTCGGCTATGATCGCCCTGCAGACCCTGCGGTCGACCAACAGCAATCTCGAGCAAGTCAATTCTCAGATCTCGACCGGCAAGAAGGTCGCAGCCGCGAAAGACGGCGCTGCGGTCTTCGCGATCTCGAAGGTCATGGAGTCGGACGTCGCCGGTTTCCAGGCGATCAGCGATTCGCTGAACCTTGGTGCGGCGACCGTTTCGGTGGCTTCAAATGCTGCCAACCAAGTGGGCGAGTTGCTGAACGAGATCAAGGGTCAGATCGTTGCAGCCAACGAAGACAACGTCGATCGTGTAACCATCCAGAACGAAATCGTTTCGCTGCGCAACCAGGTCGACGGCATCGTCTCGGCAGCCCAGTTTAACGGTTTGAACCTGCTTGATGGCAGCGTCGCCAACGCTACTATTCTTTCGTCACTTGATCGCGACGCTGCTGGCAACGTCACGGCCAGCAACATCACGGTTACTGCGCAAAACATCGGGATCACGGCTGGGACGGACTTCGCGGGCCTCGCCGGATCAACCGGCGCGTCGGGTACTGACAGTAGTGCAGCATTTGCTCTTGATACTGCCGGTGCTGTGGGCGACGGCTCGATCGTCATTGACGGTGGGCTCTTTGCCTTAGGTGATCGGATCGAGGTGCAAATCGATGATCAGGCTGTTGTCTACACGGTGACGGCACAGGACATCGCTTCGGCTACGCCGGAAGATTCGATTGCCGCTAATCTGCGCGCAGCGATCGACGGGCTCGGTGTTGCTGGCCTGGAAACTGACTTTGTAGCAGGTGGACAGGTTGATCTGGGTAACACCGGTGGCGCCGAAGACATGGTTGTGTTTGCGCGCGTCGTTGATCAGGGCGCTGGTGGTCTCTCTGCATTGTCGGCGGTCGACGTTTCAACGGCAGCTGGCGCTCAGGCCGCTTTGACATCGATCGAAACCATGATCCAGACTGTGGTTGACGCTCAGGCTTCTCTCGGAACTGCAGAAAAGCGGGTCGAGCTGCAGAACGAGTTCATGTCGACACTGATCGACAGCTTCAAGAACGGCATCGGCGCACTCGTTGACGCTGATCTGGAAGAAGCCTCTGCGCGTTTGCAGGCCCTGCAGGTGCAGCAGCAGCTTGGTATCCAGGCTCTGTCGATCGCCAATCAGGCACCGCAGAACATCCTGGCGCTGATCCGGTAATTCAAACACTGGTCGAGGCGACTTCGCCTCGGCCTCTTTCGGACGTCGGTCGGAATGACCAGTCCTACTGAGCCTCAGGCTCGGGCAAGGGGAACTCCATGCTCCAAACGAGTGGTTACACCGCCGCGGCGCGTTCTACCGCACTGCCGCGTGATATCGAGTACAAGGTCTTCTCGAATGTCACGGGGCAACTCAAGCGGCGCGCTTCAGATGCCGCAGACTTTCCCGCGCTTCTACAAGCGCTGACCGAAAACGTGAACTTGTGGCGTACAATAGCCTTCGACGTGATGGACGCGAACAACGGTTTGCCACAGCAACTGCGCGCGCAACTGTTCTATCTGTTTGAATTCACTCAGGCACACACGACCAAAGTCATGCGCCGTGAAGCGGGTGTGGAACCGCTCATCGAGATCAACTCCGCGATCATGCAGGGTCTCAAAGGAAACTTAAACGGCGAGGAGCGACGCTGATGCCCGGCCTCATATTGAAGTTGCGCGCGCACGAGCAGATTCTCGTCAACGGCGTCGTCATGCAAAACGGTGATCGCAATGCGCGACTGATCATCAAGACGCCTGACGCCAAGATCCTGCGTCTCCGCGATGCCATCCATCCCGATCAGGCGACAACGCCTGTTAAACGCGTCTGCTACATCGCTCAGCTGGCAGTTGCGGGCGAGGTAAACATCGATGATGCCACGGATCAGCTTCGGACTGGGATCAATCATCTTCAGAGCGCGATGAGCGGACTTGACGGTGTTGAGCACCTCGATGACGCATATGAAGCGCTTGAGGAACTGAACTTCTACGGAGTTCTGAAGTATCTGCGGAAACTCATCCCCATCGAGGACGCCTTGCTAAACTCCGATGCATTGCCGCCATCGCGAGCTGTTGGGTACACCCAGTAATGCCATTTCCTCCCGCAATTCCGATCGGTGGTCTTTCTGGCTTCAAGTTCCTTGAACGTACGATGGATCGACAGTTGGAGCTCTTTAACAAGAGTCCGGATGTTCAGCGGGAAATAGATTACTTTCTGGAAACGGCTGGTAGCATCACGTCCGTTGATCAGCTGATGTCAGATCGGCGGGTGCTCGCGGTGGTCCTGGGAGCATTCGGTCTTGACGAAGATCTCAACAAGGGTGCTTTCGTTCGCAAGGTCATCGAAGAAGGAACTTTCGACGACCGGTCGTTCGCGAACAGGGTGGTTGATCCCGCTTACCGGGAAATGTCCGAGTTCCTTGGGTTTGGAGATGTCGGTGGGCTCTTGGTGTTCGAGGACACGCGACTCAACCTCGTCGAGCAATATCGGGAACGTCAGTTCGAGCTTTCTGTCGGAGAGGTCGACCTGGACATGCGCCTCGCCCTGAACTTCAAGCGGGAGGCGCCAGAGCTCGCATCAAGTGGCTCGACCGATAGAACAGTTTGGCTCAGGCTTCTTGGATCTCCACCTTTGAGAGACGTCCTGGAAACTGCGCTAAATCTGCCTGGACAATTTGGGTTGATCGAGCTTGACCAGCAGGTCGACGAGGTTGTCGCGCGCGCGCGACGAATCTTCGATATCTCTTCGCCAAGTGAGTTGGCCGAACCGACCAGGTTGGCGGAGGTTGTTGATCGCTTCCTCCTCAACCAGCAGGTCCAGTCAGGCGCAGTTTCATCGACTGTTCGTGGATCTGCTGCGTTAACGCTGCTGCAGACCAGTGGTTTCGGTGGCGGCGCTCAAGCCAACCTCTTCGCGTCCAGCTTCGTTTGATCAACACTGGTTCGACGCGCCTATAGGTTACTCTAAAGGACCTGGCTGCTAGACTCCGGCTCTTCAGATCGACTGGGTGCTGGCGGCAATTGCGGCATGCTTTGCACACGAAGCTTTGATCGGCGTGTGCATGTCCATCGTTTGGCTCGGTAGCTGACGAGAACTCGGTGCCAGTGCTGCGGCAGACACAACAACCAAAACCGCCCCAGCCATTCGCGCTGGGGCGGTGATACCCGTCTGAGGGTATTGGGGCTGCTCTCAGCGGACCGGGGAGATGGGTGTGAGAACGGGGGGGTGATCCGCATCTCTTCCGCATCCGCTGGAGAGTGTCCTATTGTTAATCGCTCGATGGTAAACGAGAGGTTAACCGTCAAATTAATTCAGGCAAAAACGCCGTCGGCCGCCGGAGCTACGTTTCGCGAGACACATCCTGAGGGTGGTAGGACTCTTACATGCCTGAGAAGCATCGGAATGACGTTGCGGTGTTTGGGTGCGGATTATTGTGGAATCACGTCTTCGGTTCGGAGGCGCCCTTGCTGCTTTCAGACAATCCGCACGCGCAGAGGGAATTACCCTTCTCAAACAAGCAGTCCGAGCTATTTCCAATTGTGAAGTCATGGATGGGTTTGCGGATGCCGGAGTCGGAAGGACGAAACACGGGACAGGTGCGTTCGTTGACGCGTGCACTCTCGATTATGAAACACTTGGCGGCGAGCTCCGATGGAATGTCATTGACTGAGTTGTCAGAGGCAACCCAGCTACCGCCGTCGACAACACACCGCCTGCTGACAACGCTTGAGGCAGAGCGGTTCGTAAGACCCGACCCACAGGTGGGCCTTTGGCGTATCGGGGTGGCAGCCTTCTTCGTCGGATCATCTTTCGCACGGAGCCGGGACACACTCGCTTTGGTGCGGCCTTACCTCCGGCGCTTGATGGAAGTCACAGGCGAAACATCCAACCTGTTCGTCGAGAGTGACGGCGAAGCCGTGTGTATTGGGCAAATCGAGTCGCGTCACGCGATGAGAGCGCTCACGGGTATCGGTGGCCGCGTCATGTTGCATACCTCAGCGGCTGGTAAAGTTCTGATGGCCAACATGGATCCCAATCGGCTGGAGAATGTGTTGCGCCAGTTCAGCTTGTCCCGGATCACTGACAAAACAATTGTGGATCACAGGCTCCTTGCGTCCGCACTGGATTCCGTTAGGCGCCAGGGATACGCAATCGATGACGAGGAGCACGCGCTCGGCCTTCGATGCGTTTCGGCTCCGGTCTTCAATGAATTCGGAGATGTGGTCGCTGCCGTGTCGATTTCCGGACCGACCGCGCGGATTCCTGACGAACGGTTGAAGTCTCTCGGCGAAACCGTCGCCCAGGCCGCGTCGGAAGCAACACGTGACTTCGGTGGAATCCAGGTTCAGAAACGCGCAGCGTCGTGACGCGAACAATCCACTGGACGACCCAAACGCGCCTTGTTATACGCGCCGAGCTTTCGCGAGATAGTGTTCCGGCGTAGCTCAGTGGTAGAGCATCGGACTGTTAATCCGCTGGTCGTAGGTTCGAATCCTACCGCCGGAGCCATCTCTCGTAATCGGAACTCCAGTTCTCGTTATATTGGTCCGGGCGCGCTGGTGAAGAGCGATCAGCGATACGTGGCTTGGGTCGAGCGTAAGAGCGATCAGAAGGCAATGCGTCAGGACACGGACCGCTCCCAAGCCTCCCGCTTGCGGTAGAGAGTGCTCGGACTTACATCGAGAATACGTGCGGCGCGGGGGATTGAGCCATCGCACTCACGAATCGTGACCTCAATGAATTCTCGTTCGACATCCGCCAGAGTGGAGCCGACTAGATTCTTGAGCGATTCACTCATTCCGAGTGCCGCGTTCATGGGAGGTTCGATGTGTCCCATGACGCCGTGAACGGTTGCGGGTCGATAGCCTTCGTAGCCATTGATCCGGGCTGACGGTTCGACCAGTGCATTCGCAGGCGGAGGCGAGGTGACCACAATCGATGGCATCATTTCGAGTGTCACTTCGATGCCATCGTTCAAAACAACAGCATTCCGGAGCGTGTTTTCCAGTTGCCGGACATTTCCAGTCCACGGGTAGCCGCGCAGGGCATCCGTGGCATCGATGCTGAGGCGGCGGAACGACTTGTTCTCTTCCTAGCTGAACCGCCGCAACAGCATATCTGCAATCTCGATGACGTCATCGCCGCGGTCGCGAAGCGGCGGCATGTTGATCGGGACGACATGCAAACGATAGAAAAGATCCTCGCGAAAGCGGCCAGCCTGGACTTCGGCGGCCGGATCGCGGTTCGTTGCACACACGATGCGAACATCGATCTTGCGCGGCTCCACCGCGCCGACGGGCTGGATCATCGACGTCTGCAAGAAACGCAGAAGTTTCGTTTGAAGGGCGAGGTCCATCTCGCAGATTTCGTCCAGAAACAGCGTGCCGCCATCCGCCGCTGCGGCTGCCCCGATCTTATCGGAGATCGCCCCAGTGAATGAGCCCTTCAGATGCCCGAACACCTCCGACTCGAGATGGTCCCTGGGAATAGCGCCGCAATTGATCGGGACGAAAGGGCCTGCCTGCCGGTTCGACTGGGCGTGGATGGCGTGGGCCGCGATTTCTTTCCCGGTCCCGCTTTCGCCCGTGATGAACACCGTCGCCGTGGATTTGCCAATGCTGCGGATCATCCGGTAGATCTGCATCATCTGGGCGGATGACCCGACGAAGCCGCTCATCGGTGAGGTGTCGATTTCCGTACGCTCAGGTGCGACGCTTTGTTCGTGTTCCTCTTGCGTCAGTGAGCTGATCGCATTCTTCACGGCGCTGAAGAGACGCCGGTCGTCGAATGGTTTGACAAGAAAGTCGAATGCACCGCTTCTCATTGCTTCGACGGCACGGTTGATCGAACCGTCAGCAGTTATAACGACGGTTTTTGTGCCCGGAGAACGCTGTTTGATTGATTTGAGGATGTCGAGCCCGTTGCCATCGGGGAGCATGAGATCGAGGAGGATGATCTTGTATGCCCGTTTAGCGAGCGCGGACTGCGCCTCTCGTGCGCTAAAGACCGGCTCCACCTTCAGTTGAGCTCGTTCCAGAGCCGCCTGATAAACCATGGAAAGCGACGGTGTATCCTCGACGAGAAGAACCGTATCCCGGAACCGGTGTTCCATCCCGCGCTATGCCCCCTTGCTGCCTCCGACAAAATCGAGAACGCGTTCTGCCTCGATCAGTAGTTTCGGAGCATCGCGTTCAATTGTGGCAATATCGGATGCATGTCCGGCAGAATTAAGGCATTGCGCCAGGGATTGAAGACGGGTCGCACCGATCGCTCCCGCCACCGAAATCAGGATGTGCGTCGCAGCACGAAGCTCCATCGTCTCGCCTTCGCGCAGTGACGCGTCGATGCGCTCGGCGGCGCCGGATATGTCGCCATGGATGCGGAGGAAGAGTTCTTTCAAGGTCTCTTCATCAAATGAGGCACACAACCGCTCGAAGATTTCGTGGTCTATTCCAGCCGACTCGTCTGAAGCAGATTCGGTAGAATTTTCCTCGTTCGGAGAATCCTCGGCGATTGGTCCAGTCGCCTGAGCGTTGAGTGCATGGCGCGCGTTGACGTGCTCGATGATCTCTTCGCCGAAGCGTTCAATGGACAGGATTGGCTTCGCGATGATTCCGTCAGCACCCGCTTCACCGATCGCCGCCCGGTGCTCGCGCATCACGTATGCCGTGAGGGCGATCATCGGCATCGTCGCATTCGAGCCGGGGTCTGCGCGCAGGGTGCGGATCAGGTCGATGCCCGATAGCCGCGGCATTTCGATATCGATCAGTGCGACGTCAAATGCGCGATCTTGCATGCTCTCGAGCGCTTCGGCCCCGTCATGCGCCAACGTAACAGTCGCGCCCAGGCTTTCCAGCATCTGAACGGCGACCATCTGGTTCGTCGGGTTGTCTTCGGCGAGCAGTATGTTCAAGCCGGAAACGGTCATCCGCCTCTCCTGACGATTCTCAATTCTTCAAGCCGCGCCGGTAAGGAACGACTCATCCGAGAAAGCGTCATACGCTACGGCCTCTGACGTTAACATCGTGACTACGCCCGCTCAGAATTCGACTTTCGCCTGCGATTTATGCCCGGTGTCGGCGCTGGTGTCCAAGTCCACACCCGCAAACGCCGCACATTTGCCCTCTGCGCACTGAAATGCGGTGGGGCGCCGTGCGGGCCAGCGTCTACGAAGCCTGAGCGTCGGCTTTCGCGTAACCCATCGTCTTGAGTGCCTCGGCAACTTCATCAAGAATGGCGGGATCGTCGATCGTCGCGGGCATCTTGTAAGTCTCGCCGTCAGCGATCTTTGCCATGGTCGCGCGCAGGATCTTGCCGGAACGGGTCTTAGGCAGTCTGTCGACCACGCAGGCCAGCTTGAACGCGGCGACAGGGCCGATCTCGTCACGGACCCGCTTGACGCATTCCTTGACGATCTCATCGTGTGGGCGGTTGCAGCCTGCGTTCAGACAGACGAAGCCCAGCGGCAACTGGCCCTTGAGCTGGTCTGCAACGCCGATCACAGCGCATTCGCCGACATCCGGGTGACCCGCCAGAACCTCTTCCATGCCACCGGTCGACAGCCGGTGACCGGCCACGTTGATCACGTCATCCGTACGCGCCATGATGTGCACATAGCCGTCAGCATCGATTATCCCGGCGTCAGACGTGTCGTAGTATCCGGGGAATGTGGTCATGTAGCTTTTGACGAAGCGTTCGTCCGCGTTCCAGAGCGTTGGGAGCGTTCCCGGTGGCAAAGGCAGCTTGATCGCAATCGCGCCCAGCGTGCCCGGTTCGACCTGATTGCCGCCTTCGTCCAGGACTTGTACGTCATAGCCCGGCATTGGCACCGAGGACGAGCCGTACTTGACGGGCAGCACTTCGATCCCGGCAGGATTGCCCGCGATCGCCCAGCCGGTTTCTGTCTGCCACCAGTGATCGATCACCGGAATGCCGGTCTGCCGTTCGGCCCATTGGATGGTGTCGGGGTCAGCCCGCTCTCCGGCGAGGTACAACAGGCGCAGCGCGCTGAGATCGTACTTCTTGACGAACGCGCCGCTCGGGTCGTCGCGCTTGATCGCCCGGAATGCGGTTGGTGCGGTGAAGAAGCTGGCGACCTTGTGCTCCGACATGACGCGCCAGAACGTGCCCGCATCCGGTGTGCCGACCGGCTTGCCCTCGAAGATGATGGATGTGTTTCCGGTGAGCAGCGGTCCGTAGCAGATATAGGAGTGTCCGACGACCCAACCGACATCCGACGCCGCCCAGAACACCTCGCCCGGCTCGACGCCGTAGAGGTTCTTCATCGTCCATGCCAGCGCCACCATGTGGCCACCAGACGGGCGGATCACGCCTTTCGGTTGTCCGGTCGTGCCCGAGGTGTACATGATGTACAAAGGATCCATGCCGCCGACCGGAACGCAGTCATGCGGTTCGGCGCCGTCGAGGAATTCGTCCCAGGTGATGTGGAAACCACCATCGACCTCGACCGGATGTTGTTCGCGCTCGACCAACGCGCAGAAGTCGGGTTTGTGCGTGGCCTGCTCGACCGCTCCGTCCAGCAGCGGGATGTATTCGACGATGCGGCCCGGTTCGACGCCGCACGACGCCGAGAGGATTGCTTTCGGCTTGGCGTCGTCCAGGCGCACGGCCAACTCATTGGACGCAAATCCGCCGAAGACGACCGAGTGGATCGCACCGCTCCGCGCACAGGCCAGCATAGAGATGCAGGCTTCCGGGATCATCGGCATGTAGATGATGACCCGGTCGCCCTTGGTGACACCGCGCCGGGCGAGGGCACCGGCGACCTTCGCGGTCTCGTCCTTCAGTTCGGCATAGGTGATCGTGCGCTTGGCGCCGGTGATCGGGCTGTCATAGATGAAAGCTGCTTGCGCGCCGCGCCCGGCTTCGACGTGCCGGTCGACACAGTTCCAGCAGGTGTTTGCCTCGCCGTCCTCGAACCACGTGAAGAACGGCTCTTCACCGCCGAGCGCCTTGCTTGGTTTCTTCGTCCAGTCGATCGCCTCGGCCGTTTCCATCCAGAAGGCTTCGGGATCGGCCTTCCAGCCCTCGTAGACGTCCTTGTATCCCATGGTTTCGTCCCTGTTCTCTTCTACTCATCTTGACCGCGCTTACGGTCTGAAACTCGGTCGCCGTTGTGTCTTGAACCCAGTGCCGCAGGTGGCGCCGTGATCTGGGTCAACCGTAATTGGCGACCGGCGTCCCTGCCATCGCGCTGACGTTCAGAATCCCGCGCGGCGTGACGGACGGGCTGACAATGAAAGCCTTGTTGCCCATGCCCATCAGGATAGGCCCGATCTCGAGCCCGCGCGTAAGTTGCTTCAGGATATTGCGCGACCCCGACGCCGCATCGACGTTCGCGAAGATCAGGCAGTTGGCAGAGCCGCTCAGTCGGGAGTTCGGAAACACCCGCTCGCGCAGGTCCGGGTTCAGGGCATGATCGGCGTGCATTTCGCCCTCGTATTCGAAGTCCAGATTCATATCGTCGAGGATCTCGAGCGCCCGGCGCATCTTTCGCCCGGAATCCGTGTCCAGCGATCCAAAGACCGAGTGGCTGAGCAGCGCGATCTTCGGCTCCATCCCGAAGCGCCGGATGTGGCGGGCAGCGCCGAGCACGGGCTCGGACACCTGTTCCGGTGGCGGGTCGATGTGGACCTGACTGTCGCCGATGAAGATCACACCTTCTTCGAGCAGCACGAGCGACAGCGCGCCGACGGGATGCAGTTTTCCGCTGTGGCCGTCGTCCATCCCGCCCAGGATGTCGGTCACGTATTCCAGATGCCAACGATATTGCCCGGCGACACCGCAGATCATACTGTCGGCCTCGCCTCGTTGAACCATGATCCCGGCAATCGCCGTCGTGTTCGTTCGCATGATCGTCTGTGCCGTTGCCGGAGTGACGCCTTTGCGCTGCATCAGGCCAAGATATGTTTCCCAATACTCGCGATAACGCGGATCGTCGTTCGGGTTCACGATCTGGAAATCGACCCCGGGCCGGATCGGCAGACCTTCACGCTCGATCCTTGCCGCAATGACCTCGGGACGGCCAACCAGGATTGGATGATCGATGCCAGCTTCCAGCATGGATTGCGCCGCGCGCAGGATGCGTTCGTCCTCGCCTTCGGCATAGACGATCTTGCGCGAGGCCGAGCGCGCGGCGTCGAAAACAGGGCGCATCAGCATCGAGGTCTTGAAGACCTGGCTCTCCAGTGACTGGCGGTAGGCATCGATGTCGCGCGGGCGCGTCGCAACGCCCGAGTCGATGGCAGCCTGCGCGACTGCCGAAGCGACAATCGCCAGCAGACGCGGATCGAAAGGCTTGGGGATCAGATAGTCGCGGCCAAATACCATACGCTCGCCCGCATAGGCCGCCGCCGCCTCGGCCGAGGACGTCTGCTGGGCCAGCTCTGCCAATGCGTGCGCACAGGCGACTTTCATCGGCTCGTTGATTTGGGTCGCGCCGACATCCAGCGCGCCCCGGAAGATGAACGGGAAGCAGAGCACGTTGTTGATCTGGTTCGGGTAGTCCGAGCGCCCGGTGCAGACGATGGCGTCCGCGCGCGCCTCCTGCGCCTCGTGCGGCCAGATCTCGGGCACCGGGTTTGCCAGCGCCATGATGATCGGATCCGTGGCCATCTGCTTGACCATCTCGCCCGTTAGCACATTGGGCGCCGACACGCCGAGGAACATGTCGGCGTCATGGACGACGTCGGCCAATTGCGGCGTGCGGCCCTGGTCTGGTTGCGCAAAGCGGCGCTTCGTCTCGTCCAGATCGTTCCGCCCCGCGTGGCAAAGCCCCTCGCGGTCCAGCATCCAGATGTTCTCGCGTTTGACACCCAGGTCCATCAGAAGTGTCAGACAGGCGATCCCGGCAGCGCCCCCTCCGGTGGACACCAGCTTGATGTTCTCGAAGCTCTTGCCGGCGATCTTCATCGCGTTGATCGCACCCGCGGCCACGACAATCGCTGTACCATGCTGATCATCGTGGAAGACCGGGATGCCCATGCGCTCCTTGCAGATCCGCTCGACCTCGAAGCACTCCGGGGCCTTGATGTCCTCCAGGTTCACAGCGCCGAAGGTCGGTTCCAGCGCGATCACAATCTCGGCCAGTTTCCTGGGATCGGATTCGTCCACTTCGATGTCGAAGCCGTCTATCTCGGCGAACTTCTTGAAGAGCGCGACCTTGCCTTCCATCACCGGTTTGGACGCAGCGGCGCCGATGTTGCCGAGCCCGAGCACTGCCGAGCCGTTCGAGATCACCGCGACACGGTTGCCCTTGCCGGTGTAGCGCACCGCATTGGCGGGATCCGCGTGGATCTCCATGCACGCTTCGGCAACGCCGGGGGAGTAGGCCAGCGACAGGTCCCGTGCCGTGGTCATCGGCTTGGTGACGCGAATGGCGAGTTTCCCGGGTGTCGGCTCTTCGTGATATTGCAGCGCCGCTGCTTTCATCGCCTGTTCGGCTACCGAATTGTCGCTCATCCCAGGTCTCTCCCCTATCGCCGCCCCGCCATGTGTCCCCGGCAGGATCGTCAGCGCATACTTCTGTGCAACCTATCGTCGCTTAAATCCCCGTAGGATCATTGTTGCACGGGGGCAAGCCCGTCCGCCACCTTTCTACCGATGCTTTGCGGGCCACCCATCAAAGCGCCAGTCACGGTCTCTTCGATCCGCGCGGCCAGCTTGGCGAACGGCTTCGCGGCCTTGCCCTTCGGGAATCCGCCATTGTAGTGCTGCTGGATCATCGCGTGCACATGCTTGGCGTTCTCAGGGTGTTGCAGTTGGCGGTCCTTCGGCGCGTGATCGGGATGGCGGAAGAAAACCCCTGTTGTCCCTTCGGATCGTGCCGTTGTTTCTGGGCATTCCTCCAGCCCCGCGAGGGTCGCTGCTGCGCGGAGGGTCCATGGATTGAAGTTCCAGATGTGACCGTAGTGGAACATGTTCCCGCGCGATTTCTCTCGGCAATAGGTCTCGATGTTTGGAACTTCGACATAGAGCCGCCCGCCCGGCCGCAGCCAGCGCGCCATCATCTCGAGGTATTTCACCGGATCGTTCAGATGTTCCAACACGTGGTTCAGCCGGATCAGATCAAAGCTCTGATCTTCGAACAGATCGCTCGACAGGTGCGCGGTGCGCACATCCAACCCCAGATCATCCCGGCAATACGCCGCGTAGCCCTGGTTCGGTTCGACCCCGATCACGGATTTGCCGCGCCGGGTCATCAGAAAGGCGAACTCGCCTGATCCCGCACCGACGTCCAGCACTGCAGAGGCCTGGTCCAGCACGTCGCTGAATGCAGCCACATGCGCTGCAACGCGGCGAAAGTTCCGCAGGATCTGTCGACGGCGCGGTTTCTCGGCTGATTTGTAGTCTTTCCGGTAATCCTCGGAATAGAACTTCGCGAGCTCCGCATCGCCGGGGACGGGGTCGTTGCGAACCAGCCCTGTTTCCATGCAGATCACTGTCTTCAGCGGCTTTCCGCGCCGGTCGGTTTCCGAAACGGTCTGATGCGTGCCGTCGCGTCCAAGGGCCCAGGGATGCATGAGGTCTCCTAGTGCACCGCGTGGCTGGCGCTGCGTCCGAGTGCAGGATCGCCGAGGCGCCGGCCGGACGCGAAGAACCCCTCGGCCAGAACCTCGGCGTCCCATTTGAAGCGGTCGACCATCTTCGAGATGTTCTCGCGCACGTCGTCGCCGAACATGTCGCCTGCGGGTTTGGCGTCCGGACCGGCTGTCTTCTCGGCAGCCGAGCCCTTCTGGATCTCTTGCCCGCCGGGCCGGATCGGCTGAGCCTCTTTCTTCTCTGCGGGCTTCACGGCGGTTGGTTTTTCTCCGCCAATGGCTTCGAGCACGTTTTCAGCGGCGGGAAGCTGGTTCACAAGTTCTGCCAGCCAGACTTCCGCGAACGCAACATTCGGCATGTCCGCGACAAGACGCTTGTAGAACGCTGCGCGCACGCGCATCTCGACCACGTACCACAGTGCCAGCCCCGCCATGCCCTGCTGGGCGAACTGGCCGCTCGGCACCATGACGTTGCCGTAGTTCGGATCAAGCGCGAAGACCCAGGTGAAGCCCGAATTCCGGAAATCGCAGCGGTTGTGGATGGTCCAGACAGTCTCGCGGATGTTGTGGCGCAAGTGGATCAGGACGACTTTCGCGTCATGAGGCACGAGATCGAGGTTCTCGACCAGCCCGGCCTTTGCATGCAGGTGTGTGAGATCGACGAAGATGTCCTTTGTCGACGCCAGGTCCGCTTTGATCTTGCGGCGCCAGAACGCACGGATCTCCGGCAGATTGCCCATCGTGTTGAACCGGGTCAGGTGCGAGGCATCCGGGCAGTTGACGCCCAGATCCAGCCAGCCGGCGCGATCGCCATGGATCTCGGCCCCTGACAGGTTTCCTTCGAGGAAGCGGCGCAGGTAGCCCGTTCCCGCGGTCCCGTTCGTGACCGTATAGACCAGCGTCTTGGCCATGCGCCTACTCGGCGGCCTCCGGCTGACGGACGGACTGGATCAGGTGCAGAATGTTCTCGGCGGCATCAGGAATGTTGGTGCCGGGACCGAAGATCGCTTTTACGCCATTGGCGAAGAGGAAATCGTAGTCCTGGCTTGGGATCACGCCGCCGCAGATCACGATGATGTCGTCAGCGCCCTGCGCCGCCAGGGCTTTCACCAGTTGCGGGGCCAGCGTGTTGTGGCCCGCCGCCTGCGACGATATCCCGACGACGTGCACATCGTTGTCTATCGCGTCCTGTGCGGCTTCTTCAGGCGTCTGGAACAGTGGGCCGACATCGACGTCGAAGCCGATATCCGCAAAGGCAGTCGCGATCACCTTGGCGCCGCGGTCATGCCCGTCCTGACCCATCTTGACGACCAGCATCCGCGGGCGCCGGCCTTCGCCTTCGGCAAAGGTTTCGACCGATTTCTGGATCTTCGCGAAACCCTCGTCGCCTGCATAGGCCGCGCCATAGACACCGGACAGCGTCTTCACGTCGGCCCGGTGGCGGCCGAAAACGCCTTCCATCGCGTCGGAAATCTCGCCGACCGTCGCACGCGCCCGCGCGGCGTCGACGGCCAGAGCCAGCAGGTTGCCATCGGCCCTGGCGCCGTCTTCCAGCGCCTTCAGCGCTGCGTCACAGGCCGCTTGATCCCGCGTCGACCGGATCTGCGTCAGACGTGCGACCTGAGCTTCCTTCACGGCCACGTTGTCGACATCCAGAATGTCGATCTCGGCTTCCTCGGTCAGTTTGAACTTGTTGACCCCGACGATCACCTCGTCACCCCGGTCGATCGCGGCTTGCCTGCGCGCCGCCGATTCCTCGATCCGCAGCTTCGGCATTCCCGACTGCACGGCCTTGGTCATGCCGCCGAGCGCGTCGACCTCCTGAATGATCTTCCAGGCCTCTTCCGCAAGCTGCGCGGTCAGGTTCTCGACGTAGTAGGATCCAGCCAGCGGATCGACGACATTGGTGACGCCGGTCTCGTTCTGCAGGATCAACTGGGTATTCCGGGCGATCCGGG
>JBHJIZ010000033.1:0-62848 GCA_050043005.1 Paracoccaceae bacterium | reverse complement strand
CCCTTGTGGTGGCGCAGTTGCATCGAGCGGATCGAGATTTTCTCGACTGTGCCAACGGTGCCTTCGACATCGACGAACTCGCCGGTTCGGAAGGCGTCATCGACCAGGAAGAAAATGCCGGAGACGACATCGGTCACCAGTTTCTGCGCGCCGAACCCGATGGCGAGGCCGACGATCCCGGCGCCAGCCAGCAGCGGCGTGGTGTCGATGCCGATATTGCTGAGCGCGAGCAGGGCGAACAGGACCGCGATCGCAACCTTCAGCACGCCCAGAACGAGCGGCAGCACGGTCGACATGCGCGAGCCGCCCGCACCGCCGCCTTCGCCGCCGCCCGGTTCCTCGGAATTTATGTCGCTACCCGCGGCCGTGTGCTCGGCGGCCAGCTTGCGATTGATCCAGAGCGAGACGAGTTCCCAGACCAGATATCCGGTCAGCAGGATGAACAGGATCTCGATCAGGCGCCCCGCGACCTGCGCACCGACGCCGGATTCCGCAAGACGTGCGAGGTCGAGACCCCAGAGCCGGGTGATGCCCACCAGCACAATTGCTGTGATCAGCACGCGGCCGACGCGAATGAAGCTGCGCTTGGTCGAATGGTGGGCCTGTTCCGCGAGCGCTCCCTCGCCCGACATTGGCGGTACGAGATGGCGTACCAGACCGCGTACGATGGTATCGAAGGTCGGTGCGAAGATGATGATGATCATTGTCACGATCGCGGGTGCGACGAGGCCATAGAGGCGCTGCGAGGCCAGAGCTTCGATGACAACCCAGCTCAGCACGATCACGGCGAGCGCCAGCCAGGGGTAGGCATTGGCAACCCAGCGTTCCGAACGGGTGACGTCCTCGTCCTTGCCGAGGAACATCATTTTCAATCCGTCCTGTGACCGCAAGGTCGCGTTGATCAGCACTACAAACGCGGCGAGATTCAGCCAAAAGCCCAGACGGAGCTCACCCATTGCCACGCCGTGGCTGGCCAGGAAGGGGATTATGAAGCTCATGAAGCCCCAGATGACCATCACGATCGTGAACTGGCGATAGAGGAACTTGGCGGTCCAATCGTCGGTGTGCACGATGCGAAGCTGCGGCTGGTTCGGAGCGACCAGGAACCGGTTCAGCGTCCGCATCATGCGGGGCAGGATGATCACCCAGAAGACGAAGTATGCCGCGATCTGAGCATCTGGGAAGCTGCGTGTGCCATCCGGGGTCAGCGGCGCTTCCGAAGACAGCAAAAACCCGATCGCCTGCTTTGTGACAATGTAGAAGACCACCAGGCCGACGGCGTCCAGGAAGACGCGCCGGAACAGCAGTCCCAGCGTCGCGCCGAGCCCGTCCGGTGTCTCGGTCTGGATCCGTCGTCGCCAGGGTTTGGCAATCTGGTCGATGATCCATTCGGCGGCAAGCCCGATTGCGATGGCGACAAGCGTCAAGCCGACGAGCAGCCCGACGCCATCCCAGCCGCGCGGCGCGTGGAAGCGTGAGAAGCCCTGGCTGATCCCTCCCGGCAGGTCCGGCACGCGTGAAATCGACTGGCCGAGGCTGGTCACAACATCGGTGGAGATCATCTGCGCCGACTCGATCACCGAGCGTTGGTTCATGTCCTTTGCTTGGCGCTCGGCGGCCACCGCATCGAGCCGCTCGAGCAGCAGTGCGCGGACATCCGCATCCGAGAGCCGCGCCACGAGCCCGCGCACCGCCTCGGGCGTTAGCGGATCCGGCAAGACAATCGGTTCGGGCGTCTCGTCCACGGTGGTCGTCGGCAATTGTGCCCAGGATACCGACGTCGCGAGCGCGAGCATCGTGAAGACGGCAAATATCAGACCGTTGCGAAACATGAGATCGGCTCCTGGGTTGATTTCCCCGCTTTGGTCATTTGCCCAGAATGGTTCGCTGTCAAGCGAGAGCGACGTTCCGTATTGCACACGGCAACGGGGAATTAACCACGCTGGCGTAGGGCTGCATTGTGTCAGGCCAGTATGGTCCGGCGGCCCCGAGACGAAGCTGGAAGGCCATTCGTATGTCGCCCTATGCCGAACGTCCCCCCAGGAACTTCTGGAAAACGGGGATTCCGCGCAATGAAATCGGCAACATCCGCGATCTGTATCATCGCAAGTTCGAAATCTCGGCGAGTGACCGGATCGCGACCGCAGGGTCGTGTTTCGCTCAGCACATCACGGCGCGTCTGCGGGCTTCGGGCTATGATGTCATGGACATGGAACCGGCGCCGCCATGGTTGCCGGAAGGGGTTCTGCGTGACCATGGCTACGGTCTTTTCTCGGCGCGCTACGGCAACATCTACACGGCGCGGCAATTGCTCCAACTGGCACGCGAAAGTGTCGGCGAGGCGACCCCGGCCCGCACCGTCTGGGACCGGAAGGGTCGATACTATGACTCCCAGCGCCCCGCAGTGGATCCTCGTGGTCTGGATAGCAGAGAGGAAGTTCTGGCGCTGCGGCTTGAACACCTTCGGCAGGTTCGCAGGATGTTCGCGAACATGGATGTCTTTGTCTTCACGCTGGGCCTGACCGAGGCATGGATGTCATCGGACGGGTCGACCGTCTATCCCACCGCGCCGGGGACGATCGCCGGGAAGTTCCAAGCCTCGGACTACGTCTTTCACAACTTTACGTTCGACGAGATCGTATCGGATCTGGAGGCGTTCCGCGATCTTGTCGGACAGAATAACCCGGATTTTCGCATGATCCTGACCGTGTCGCCGGTTCCGCTGACAGCGACCGCGACGGATGATCATGTGCTGTCGGCGTCGACCTATTCGAAATCCGTTCTGCGCGCTGTGGCCGGACACATGGCGTCAAAGCATGAGAGCATCGAGTACTTCCCGTCGTTCGAGCTGATTTCCAGCCACGTCGCGCAGGGGAAGTTCTTCAACGAGAACCTGCGGACGGTGAATACCGAGGGTGTCGAGGCTGCGATGCGGATGTTCCTGCAACAGCATCCGGTTCTCGACAAGCATCGCGCGCGCGCCTTCGATCAAACCGAACGCGTCGCCGATCCGCTGGATGAAGAGACCCGGTGCGAGGACGAATTGCTGGAGGCCTTTGCGAAATGACGGGCACGACACGGGTTTGCGTTCTGGGAAACTCGCATCTGGCTTCGATGAAGTCGGGCTGGGAACAGGTCTCGGACCACACGGACGGCTATGAACTGACGTTCTTCGGTGCTCCGAAAGCCATGATGGACGATCTGGTACTGGAAGGGCGTTTCCTGGTCCCGCAGACCGATAAGCTGAAGGCCAAGCTGCGGATATTCTCCGAGGGTTCGGACAAGGTCGATCTCAAGCGGGTCGATGCCTTTATCATCGTCGGGCTGCAATTCGGACCGCGGCGGATTGCGCAACTCTATCGCAGTCATCGGTCGATGGCGTTCGAATGGCGCGAACCGCTGCGAGAGCTGTCGCCGATGGCCGAGAAGGACGAACCCGTCACGGCGATCTCGGAAAGGCTTTTCTCCGAGGCGCTGGTCGCTGGTCTAACGGACACGATGGCCGTGCGCCTGATCGAGAACATTCAGTCGGTGACCGAGCGGCCGGTCTATCTGGTGTCGGCTCCGTTCTTCTCTGAACTGGCATTGGAGACGGGCGATTGGGATACGGTGATCGGCGCGGGCGATGTCTCGCGGCTGGCCCAGCGGTACCGGAAGTTCGTGCGCCACGCGGTTCCCGGGGACGTGACGCTGATCCTGCCGCCGAACCGGATGATCCGCCATGGCTTCTTCACGGCGAAGGAATTTGCGGTGCCCGCGCTTGACGACGGTTTCCAGGATCTGGTCCACGCGAACGCGGATTACGGTGCGGCGATGTTGCGGACGGTTCTGGCCAACATGCGCAAGGCGGCGTTGACGCAAAAGGATGCCCAGGCGGCTTGATCTAGCGTCAGGTACCGAACGCTCCGAGAATTCCGCCGATCACGGTACAGGCGGCCGCGGCGTAGCCGCAATCGATGGCCCAAAGGGCTTTGGGGCGGTCAGAGAACGCATAGTTCGTCATGATCCACGGCGCGGTCATGAAGGCGCCGATGCCGAGCCCACTGATCAGACCTCCGCTGAAACTGTCGATCCCGGACATCGCGAAGACGTGCCGCATCATGCCTGCGGTCATCAGGGCTGCGGCAAAGGCAATCACGAACGTCATCGGATTCTGCGAGGCTTTGACGTCATCCTCTGTCATTCCGACGGCCGTCATCCAGGGCTTGGCGAGGATCATGTACCAGGCCGCCCCGGTCGCAAATCCGCCGGCTGCTGCCAGCAATACGGCTAGAAGTCCCACTGTTGCCTCTCCCTGGTCTTCAGCCGGGCAAAGCGACGGATGCCGCCGCGCGGCTCATGCAGTCCACAGGGCGGGATCCATCCATGGATCCGGCAGCGCCAAACGCCCCGCACTCGGCGGCATAGTCGCCGATAGTTTCAACGATTGCCAGGCATCCGCCCATTCGGCAGGAATGTCGTATGGCGCAAGAACCCTCCGCTCGGGCCGGAAGCCGAAGCGCCCATAGTAGTTTGGATCGCCCAGCACGAAGACGCGACCGATGCCGGACGTTTTGAGCCGAGCGAGTGCTGCGCGGACGATCGCTGTGCCGACACCCTGTTTTTGAAATGCCGGGATCACGCCGAGTGGTGCGAGAAGGGCGTCCTTGCGCGGGTTGTCTGGCACTTCGCAAAGGGTAAAGAGCACGTGTGCCACGAGAGTGGCGCAATCGCACGCGACCAGGGAAAGCACGTCAGCGTCGCCCTCGATAAGTGCCGACACCACGGGTCTCAGCTCTTCGTCAGGGAATGCTTGCGGGTAGAGCGCAAGAACTTCGCCGGTCTCATTCGGGCGCGATTCTCGGATGGTAACGGTCGCCGTCAAACGAGGATCCTACATAGTCGTAATTGTCGTATCCGGGCCGGGGATCATGATTTTCCGACCCCGTTCCGAATTCGGAGCATACGGCACTTTGGACATGATGGGAGTGCGTGTCCCGGACGCTGCTTTTATGCCACCCGCGACCCTAGAGCATTTTTCAGTCAATCAGAATCAGATTAGTGTCGCGAAAGTACGAGAAAAAGGTCTTAGAGCACGCGATCCGATGCAATCACGTCAACCAATGCTCTAGAGTTTGAGCAACACCTTCCCCGAGTGCTTGCCCTCCTCCATCAGTTCGTGTGCCACAATGACATCCTCGAACGCGAAGACATGCTGTGTGACGGTCTGGAGTTTGCCCGCTGAGAACAACGGCCAGACCCGGTCCTTCAGGTCGGCGGCGACGCCTGCCTTGAACTCGGGTGGCCGTGGGCGCAGCGCGGCGCCGGTCAGGCTGACGCGTTTCACGAGAAACGGGATCAGGCTGATTTCGACCTTGTGGCCCTGATCGAAGGCCAGCTGGATGATCCGCGTATCCATCTTGGTGCATTTAAGGTTCCGCGCGGTGTAGTCGCCGCCCATGAAGTCGACGATGATGTCGGCGCCCCCGGCCTCGGCCAGGACATCGACGAAATCGAGCTCGCGGTAGTTGATCACCTGATCGGCACCCATGCGCGCCGCCATGGTGCGGCTGGCGTCCGATCCAGCGGTCGTGAACACGCGCTGGCCAAAGGCCTTGCCGAGTTGCACGGCGGTCGATCCGATGCCACCGCCACCGCCATGCACCAGCATCGTCCCGTCCTCGGGCACGTCATGGCAGAACCAGACATTGGACCAGACCGTGAAGAAGGTCTCGCACAGCCCGGCCGCGTCAATCAGGTCAACCCCGTCCGGGACCGGCAAACACTGGCCTGCGGGCACCGAGACGTATTCCGCGTAACCGCCTCCATTGGTGAGCGCGCAGACCGGGTCGCCGACCGCGAACCCTGAACCGGCTGTGCCAAGCTCAGCCACATGGCCAGACACTTCGAGCCCCATCAGGTCCGACGCGCCTGGTGGCGGTGGATAGTTGCCCCTGCGTTGTTTCAGGTCCGGTCCGTTGACGCCCGCAGCGGCGACCTTGATCAGAATCTCTCCGGGTTTGGCGCTGGGCACAGGGCGTGTCCGGACGGCCATGACATCCGGCGCGCCGCCAGCACCATGTTCAATCACCCGCATGTCGGTCATCCGTATCTCCTGTCAGGTCGCTTCGATCTTCGCGCCGAAGCGTTTCAGGCTTTCAGTCAGGCGTTCGGGTCGCTCCAACGGGATCAGGTGCCCGCAATCGTCCCAGTCCTCGCGTTCGCAGTCGGGCATCGCCGCGCACCATTTGTCGACGATGTCGGTGTCCAGAAACACCCGGTCGCAATGGCCGGTGATGTTGAGCACCGGCAGGGTCAGCGAATCCCACTGAAACGCCCAGTCGGCCTGGTTCGAATGGCTCATCAGGTTGAAATGCGGGTGATCGTCGGCCAGTGGGGCAAGCTCGAACGGCAGCATGTTCGGCTTCATCTTCTCGAGAAAGTCCGGGTTCACCAACATCGGGAAGGTCGCGGCCATCATGACACCGACGCCGGTTTTGCCCGCAAACATGCCAAGCACATCGTTGACCCACGCTATGCGCGGCCCGATTTCCCGGATCGTGTTGAGAAACACCAGCCCGGCGGCATCCACGCCGTCGCGGATCGCTTGAGCCGCGAAGAGCCCGCCGATGGACAGGCCGACCAGGATGGGTTTGCTCGGGGCGAGGTCCCGGCACAGCTGGACCGCGTCCTCGACGATCAATTTTGGCGTGAGTGGCGTGCCAGGTGCGTAGGTCGAGTGGTCCTGGCCCCGGAAATTATAGCTGAGCGTGCCGAAGCCTGCGGCGCGCAGTTCATCGCACACCGTGTTCTCCCAGTGGTCGGTCGTGCCGGTCAGCGCGTTGACAAAGACGAATGTCGGTGCGTCGTCCCGCGCTGGTGGCGTGTGCAGATAATAGAGGCTATTGGCATCGTCGAGCGCAAGCTGTGCCATGGCAAGGTCCCTTAGTCCGGCGGTTTGGATCAGGCGCGCGCGCTGTGGGCTCCATCGGAGAGCGCGCGGACGAAATCCAGCACATCCGCTGGCGCTTTGCCATCGCCGATCTGATCGACGATGGCGGAGCCGACGACGACGCCATCTGCGATGCGCGCGATTTCGGCTGCGCGTTCGGGGGTCTTGACGCCGAAGCCTACGCAGACTGGCAGGTTCGAGGCGGCCTTGATGCGCGCGACCTCGGGCCCGACATCGGCGGCCTGTGCCTCGGCCGCGCCGGTGATCCCGGTGATCGAGACAAAGTAGACGAAGCCCGAGGTGATCTGCAGCACGGCGGGCAGGCGCCGGTCATCGGTGGTCGGCGTTGCGAGCCGGATGAAGTGCAGCCCGGTAGCGACAGTCGGAAGGCAAAGTTCGTCGTCTTCCTCGGGTGGCAGGTCGACCACGATCAACCCATCGATCCCGGCATCTTTCGCGGCAGCCAGAAACGCATCCACGCCCATCGAATAGATCGGATTGTAGTAGCCCATCAGGATGATCGGCGTCGTGTCGTCCCCGGTGCGGAACTGGCGCGCCATATCGAGCGTCTGGTTCAGCGTCATCCCGTCTTCGAGTGCGCGCTGCCCGGCAAGCTGGATCGACGGTCCATCCGCCATCGGATCGGTGAAGGGCAAGCCAAGCTCGATCACGTCGACGCCGGCCGCTGGCAGACCCTTCATGATCTCGAGTGCTGTGTCGAAGTTCGGATCCCCACCCATGATGTAGGAGACGAACGCGGCCTTATTGTCGGCTTTCAGGCGTTCGAACGTATTGTCGATCCGTGACATCGGTCCCCCTTGGCAGAGGGTGGAGGTTTAGCCCCACCCCACCCGTCAGTCGTCTTTGCGGTAAAACTTCTTGTCGCGCGGTTTGCCGTCCCACCCGGTCTTGCGCGGCGGACGATCGTCGCCGTCGCGGTCGCGTCCGCCACCATGACCGCCGCGGTCGCGATCTCCGCCATAGCGCTTGCCACCGCCGTCGCGGTCGCCGCCATAGGGCTTGCCGCCGCCATGTCCGCCCCGGTCTCCGCGATCACCGCCGCGATGCCCACCCCGGTCGCCACCGCGTGAGCCGCTGTCCTCGCGATGTTCCCACTTGTTCAAGAGAACCTCGGCGAACTGGTCGCGGCCGATGATGCCTTCATTGCACCACACCGTCGAAATCGTCTCGCCATCCAGCGCTTCGACGCACATCCGCATCGATCCGGATTTCAGGACCACGAGATCCCCGATGTTAAACTTGCTCACTGTCGTTCCTAACGTGGTAGCCGCTCAGATGTCCTGACCCAGCGCCTCGGCCACGGTGAAGATGTCTTTGTCGCCGCGCCCGCACATGTTCATGACCATCAGGTGATCGGCGGGCAGCGTCGGCGCAAGCTTCGCGACATGCGCCAAAGCGTGGCTGGGTTCAAGTGCGGGAATGATGCCTTCGGTGCGGCATGACAGCTTGAACGCCTCCAGCGCCTCGGCATCGGTGACGCTGACATACTCGGCGCGGCCAGAGTCGTGCAACCAGGAGTGTTCCGGCCCGATCCCGGGATAATCCAGTCCGGCACTGATCGAATGACCTTCCAAGATCTGGCCGTCCGTGTCTTGTAGCAGATAGGTGCGGTTGCCATGCAGCACGCCCGGGCGCCCGCCGGTCAGCGAGGCACAATGCTCCATCCGGTCATCGACGCCGTGGCCGCCGGCTTCGACCCCGATGATGCGGACGTCGGCGTCATCGAGGAACGGGTAGAACAGACCCATGGCGTTCGAGCCGCCGCCGATGCAGGCGACGACGGAGTCCGGCAGACGGCCCTCGGCCTCGGCCATCTGGGTGCGGACTTCCTTTCCGATGATCGATTGGAAATCGCGGACCATGGCCGGATAGGGATGCGGGCCTGCGACGGTCCCGATGCAATAGAACGTATCGCGCACATTGGTGACCCAGTCGCGCAGCGCCTCGTTCATTGCGTCCTTCAGGGTGCCCCGGCCCGAGGTGACCGGGATGACCTCGGCGCCCAGCAGCTTCATGCGGAACACGTTCGGCTTCTGGCGTTCGACATCGTGTGCACCCATGAAGACGATGCATTGCAGGCCGAATTTCGCGCAGACGGTGGCCGTGGCAACGCCGTGCTGGCCGGCGCCGGTCTCGGCGATGATACGGCTTTTGCCCATGCGGCGCGCCAGCAGGATCTGGCCGAGCACATTGTTGATCTTGTGCGCGCCAGTGTGGTTCAGCTCGTCGCGCTTCATGTAGATCTTGGCACCGCCAAGCTCCTCGGTCAGGCGGGGCGCGAAGTAAAGTGGCGAGGGGCGTCCGACATAGTGCGTCCAGAGGTCGTTCATTTCGGCCCAGAAACTGGGGTCGTCCTTGGCCTTCTCGTATTCCGCCTCGAGATCCAGGATCAGCGGCATCAGGGTTTCCGACACGAAGCGCCCGCCGAACTGGCCGAAGCGGCCTTTCTCGTCCGGTCCGGTCATGAAGCTGTTTGGTGTTGCGTCGTTCATGGCGTCTCTCCTGCGCGTCCGGCGGCTTACATAGCGCCGCATCTGCGCGACGTCATCATAGATTCATCTTCATCCCATGGTGTGACGCGGTGAAGCCGAGGCGTTCGTAGAAGCGGTGGGCATCGGCGCGGCTGCGATCGGTGGTGAGCTGGATCAGCGCGCAGCCTTCCTGCCGTGCGCGGTCGATCGCCGCCTGCATGATCCGTTCGCCGAGGCGCTTGCCGCGATGGTTGGCTGATACCCGGACGCCCTCGACCTGGGCACGGCTGGCGCCAGAGCGCGAAAGTCCATGAATCACCGTGTATTGCAGGCAGGCGAGCAGTTCGGTGCCCTCTTCGATAACCAGGTAAACGTTCCCGGGTTGGGACTGCATCCGGTAGAACGCCTGTTCGTAGCGTGACATGTCCGCGCTTTCGCGGCCTCGTCCCAGACCGTCATCGGCCAGCAGGGCGGCGATCGCGGGCAGATCGGCGCGGGTAGCCTCGCGGATGATCACAGCGGCCTCCAGAATAGGGCGGTGTAGGCAATCGCGAGGCCGAGCATCAGGAACCATGCCCGCCAGAGGATGCTGATCGCGCGGTCGATGTCGTCGGCTGTCGCGTCGCGGCGTCCTTCGGCATTCATGTACGGGTCGTCAACGATCTGATCGCCATATTGACGTGGTCCGGCAAGGGCGACGCCGAGCAGCGCAGCCATCGCGCTTTCCGGCCATCCGGCGTTGGGCGAGCGGTGACCCGGCGCGTCGCGGAACATGACTGGCACGGCCGCCTTGTTTCCGCTGACAGCGGCGAACAGGAACCCGGTCAGCCGTGCCGGGATGACGTTGAGCACATCGTCCAGCCGTGCCGAGGCCCAGCCGAACTCCAGGTACCGGTCGTTGCAATGTCCGATCATCGAATCGGCGGTGTTGACGATCTTGTAGGCGGCGATGCCGGGCAGCCCTGCGACGGCATACCAGAAGATCGGTGCGACGACGCCGTCCGAGAAATTCTCTGCCGCTGATTCGATGGCTGCACGGGCGACTCCGGCCTCGTCCAGGCTTTCGGGATCGCGACCAACGATCATTGAGACCGAGTGGCGGCCGTCGGCGAGCGATTGGCGCAGTCCGTTTGCGACGGCTTTCACGTGATCGACCAGGGACGTATGGGCGATCAGGATCGCCGCGATCAGGATCTCGAGCACCCAGCCATACATCCAAAGCGAAACCGCGATCGGCACCGCCAGTCCGATTGCCAGAAGCGAGAGCAACGCCAGTATGCCCTTGAGACGCCTGTGATTTCCGTGATTGAGGCCACGCTCGAACCATGTCAGAAGATCGCCGACCACGACGACCGGATGGCGCAGGCCGAACCGGAGGTTATCGTCCTCCCCAAAGGCTGCGTCCAGGATCATCGCCAAAATAAGTGTCAAAATAACATTTTTCCGCGTTTGAGCCGTTGAAATTGTAGATCTGTAACCAATGTCACATAAGCAAATGCAGAGCAGCTACATTGTTCCTTTGAGCGTCCGTGATATCTTCGCGGCGTGGGACACGAGGTCGAACGGGGTTTGTTGGTGACCAGCACCATGCAAAAATTGGGCGCGCTGTGCGTCGCGGCTCTGCTGGGCGGAGCGCCTGCGCTTGCGGGTGAGCGGCTTGGTACATGGTCAACGCCGCTGCAATCCGCTGGAACAGATGCGCACGCTTCATGGCTTCAGATACCCACGGCAACCGCGGAACAGGACGAGAGTTTAGTTATCGCGACGCGGCAGAACCGGCTGAAGACCCGCAAGCGAATCAGCGATCCGTCGATCCCGCGCGCTGGCGGCGCACGCCGGTACACGAAAACCGCCTTCAGGTGGTTCTGGAACGAGGTGTCGCCGTCCCGGGCGGCGGCGAGTGCGCAGCGCTGGGAGTCGGTGCTGAAAGTGATCGCCAACGGTCGGCGCAAGGGCAAGGCGGTGTTCGGGTCACGCTCGACCGCGGAGCGCATCCTGCAGAACTACCGGCAGTATCTCGAGAAGGAATCGAAGCGGCGGAATGTGTCCGTCCCGTTCCTGATCGCTGTGATTGCCGTCGAATCGAACGGCAACGCGAAGGCGCGCAGCCCGGTCGGTGCACAGGGGCTGATGCAACTGATGCCTTTCACGGCGGCGCGGTTCGGTGTCAGCAATTCCTATGCGCCGTCGCAGAACATTCGTGGTGGTACGACCTATCTGGATTGGTTGCTCAAGCGCTTCCGCAATGACGCCGTTCTCGCATTGGCCGGATACAATGCGGGTGAGGGCGCGGTGGACAAGCATCGCGGCGTGCCTCCCTACAAGGAAACGCGTGACTATGTTGCAAAGGTCGCCGGAGCGTTCGCGGCAGCCAGGTCCTTGTGCAAGAAACCGCCGAGTTCACCGCGCGAGCCTTGCGAGCTTCGCTGACCGCAAGCATCTCATCCACGTTTGACGCCGTTCACTGACTGTCCCATGTCTGGCAAGACCGGACTGGGAGGGTTCAACGATGTTCGATCTGGGTTTGACGGGAAAAATCGCGCTGATCACTGGCGGAAGCGATGGCCTTGGCCGCGCAACGGCGCACCGCCTTGCGCAGGAAGGTGCTAAGGTCGCCATCTGTGCCCGGCGGCAGGATCATCTTGAGCTGACATCACAGGAGATCGCGTCAGAAACAGGTGGCGAGGTTCTGCCGATTGCCGGCGATGTGACGAACTCGGAAGACTGCGATCGGATGATTGCGGCCACGGTCGAACGTTTTGGTGGGCTCGACATTCTTGTGAACAATGCCGGAGCATCGGCGGCCCATGCATTGTCCGATGTCAGCGACGACGATTGGCAGACCGATTTCGATCTTAAGGTCATGGCGTCGGTGCGCCTGTGCCGGGCTGCGGTCCCATTGATGCAGGCGCGCGGCGGCGGATCGATCGTCCAGGCGTCGATCGGTGGTGGCAAGGCGCCGAAGGCACGGCAATTGCCGACGTCGTTGACACGTGCGGCGGGTCTGAACCTCACCAAGTCGTTGGCGCAGGAACTCGCGCCCGACAACATTCGCGTCAATGCGATCTGCATCGGTCTGCTGAAATCGGCGCAATGGGATCGCCGCGCCGGTAACGCGCCCGTCGCCGAGTTGTACGACAAGATGGCCGAGGGGATTCCGCTGGGCCGCGTCGGCGAGGCCGAGGATTATGCCGACGCCGTCGCGTTCCTGTGTTCGGCCCGCGCGACCTACATCACCGGCACGGCGATCAATGTCGACGGCGGGCTGTGCCCAGTTCTTTGACCGTACGGGTTATCCCGCCGCCATCTTATCGGCGCCGTGGAAGGGCCCCAACTGGCCGTCGGCGTCGAAAGAAATCTCGAACGGCTCTCCGATGATCTCCATCTCGGGATGTGCTGCGACGTCCGCCGCCATGGCCTCGGACACCCAGATCTCGCCAAGATCCAGGGTGTTCTCGATCCGCACGATCCGGGACGTCGCGCCCTCGAGCATCGGGCAGCCGCGCATTGCGATGAAAAGCGCATCGCGATCGCTGTTCGCCACCAGGGGCAGCGACGCCCCGCTTGGAACACCCGCCGTCACAAGGTTCACATAGGTCTTCGTCCAGTCCATCTGGCGAACGAACGCCTGGGTCGTCACGTCGGCAACGCCCAAACCGGTCGCATTGCCGTGCGTGCCCTCGGTCAGGCCGCGGATGACGATCTGCTGGATCTCGGGGCCCGCGAAGTCATTCGATTTCGATGAGTTGCGTCCGGTCACATTCGGGTCCATTCCGGCTCCAGAGATATTCTTGCCGATCTCGTCCACGACCAGCACGTCGATCTGATCCAGCAGCAGCCGCGGAAGCAGGCTTTTGGCCAAATCGAGCAATTCCGCATCGCGCTCGATGATCTGTTCCGGCGGGATCAGGTTGACGGTGTGGAGGCGTTCATAGCCGTTCTCGACGATGGCCACGCCGAATAAGACATTGGTCTTGGCCAGAAATGCTTCCGTTATGGGCGGCAAGAGTTCAGGGAACCGGGCCATCCCGCGCCGGTGCATCGCTACAGCACCGGTATGCTTGCCCAGGCCGATCGCGATCATCTTGCAGACGCCGCTCTCCCACTTGCCCCGGAAGCTGGTGTGCGGCTTCACGCGGTTCAGCGGCACGATGTAATCGGCCTCGTACGCGTTCTTGTCGCAATAAACCTTCAGGCCATCGACCACTTCGGCCAGTTCGACAACTTCCATCGAGGATTTCAGCGGGACGCCCATGTCGTCAGCGCCCATACCGTAGTCTTCGACGATCTTCTGCTGCCCTTCGGCAGTGCCGCCGCCGTGGCTGCCCATTGCCGGAACGATGAAGGGGTCAGCACCCGCTTTCTTGAGTTCGTCGATCACCGCGACCACAACCGGCTTCTGGCTGCGGATGCCACGGCTGCCGACGGTGACGGCAACGCTTTTACCGGTCAGGTCGATATGCTTGAATTTTTCGAATTCGGCGGCAACTGCTGCCGCCACATCCTCGACCGTATCACCGACGAACCGCTGGCGTGCGCGCAGGAATTTCGGCAGCGGCATGTCCAGCCCGCCCGGCAGGGGAATCGGAATGATCGAGGGAATCATGGCATCTCTCCCATTTGCGCGGGTCCATGTCCGCCCGCATTCAGCATCTTGAGCGCAGCACAGGCCGCGCCGAAGCCATTGTCTATGTTTACTGTTACCACACCGGGCGCGCACGAAGCGAGGGCCGAGCCCAGCGCTGTTTGGCCACTCTGGGCAACGCCGGAGCCAACCGATGTCGGCACGGCAATGACCGGTGCCGCGACGAGACCCGCCAGGACCGAGAACAGGGCCGCTTCAAATCCTGCGACGGCGATGATCACGCGCCGGTCCTGCAGGTCCTTGGCGGCATCGATCACGCGCCAGAGACCCGCGACCCCGACATCCTGCCTGGTCGGTGCGCTGACGCCCATGAACTCGAGCGTTCTTTTCGCTTCGGCGACAACCTTGGCGTCCGATGTGCCGGCGCTGACAACAGCTGCACCGCAATCAATAAGGTTAACCGAACCTCCATACACCCCTGTATGGGAGATAGGATCGTAGTCGAGTAGTGTTTTGGGATCGATCTGCGCCTGTGTGCCGGGATCCAAACGGGTGAACAGCATACGGGCGTCGCGTTCAACTGTCTGGGCTAGAATACGCGCTATCTGGTCGGGGGTCTTCGCCTCGCAATAGACGGCTTCAGGGACACCCGTCCGTGCGGCGCGGTCCCAGTCGATCAGCAGATCGCTCACGTTGTGGCGTCCCTCAGGAAAGCGCTTCCACGCTTGTAGGGAGCAATACCGGCCAGCCGATACCCGGCCGCTGAAATCTCGGACACCAGATCGTCTTGAATAGACTGTGTTTCGGGTATCAGGTGCGCCGGAACCTCGACCCGCACGCCGTCATGGGTCATCCGCGCGCGGATGTCTCCCGGTCCCAGGGCGCTGGCGAGCCTTTGTTCGAGCCGGTCGATAAGCGCGAGTTGGTCCGCGACTATCGGAAGACCGGTTTCGACGCGGCTGGAGAGGCAGGGCTGCGCCGGAAGTTCGGCAAGATCGCCCAGGCCCAGGGTCGATGCAACTTGCCGGACGCCCGCCTTGTCAATATCTGCCTCGACAAACGGATGCCGGACGTTTTGTTCGTCCGCCGCTCTCAGGCCCGGGCGAAAGTCGCCCAGATCATCGGTGTTTGTGCCGGAGCAGAGTGTTGCATGGGTTTCAGCTGACAGGCGTCCGTAGAGGTTCGATTTGCAGAAATAGCAGCGGTTGACCGGATTGCGGACATAGTCAGGATCATCGAACTCCCCGGCGCCGACGACGTGCAGATCCCAGCCATACACCCCTGCATGGTGACGGACTCGCGCGGTCGCATGATCGGGAACAGCGGGTGAGATCGCATGGAACATGGTGGTCTTCGCGGACGAGCGGCTGTGCGCGACATGAGCAAGCGTCATCGAGTCCACACCGCCTGAGACAGCGATTGCGATGGTGTCGAGCTGATTCAGGCAGTGCACGAGACGGTTGAGCGCATCACTCATCACCGGCCTCCTGCGACAGTGCTGCTTCGACCGTCCGGGCTACGGAGCGACGTTCGCCGAGCCCGGTGATGTTTGCTAGATCGTCGCTCTCAGCTTTCGCTGTTCGACCGTTGGGACGGACGGCGCCCTTGACCCGGATATCGCCCGACAACCCTGTATGGCGCGGGAGCGTGCGGCGTTCGACTTGCGCGATACGGAGGCCAAGCGTCGAGGTTTCGATGAAACAAGCGTGCTCGATGTTCTCGGATATCTCGGGGCGGCACAGCACTCGGATCAGAAAGATCGACCGCCCCTTCTTGCCGATCTGTGGTGTCTGCGTAACTTCCAGAACCCCGTCAGTGTTTCGCAACCGGTCGCAGGCGACCGCCAGTTCCTCGGGCGTCATGTCGTCGATGTCGAATGCCAGCTCGGTGACGCGGTCGTCGGTCGTGTTCTTTGCCGTTTCGTACGCCAGCACTTGGGTGAGGTTCGCCAATCCTTCGAAGCGCTTCGTGCCTGCGCCAAAACCGCTTCCTTTGAGCCTGCCGCCAGGAAAAATATCATTTGGTTCAGTCAGGTAGCGCAGGATCGCGGCGCCCGTAGGTGTGACACGCTCACCCGGAATACCGTCGTCATGCAGCACGTATCCGTCGAGGAGTCTGACGACGGCGGGTGCGGGTACAGTGATGATCCCGTGCTGAGTTTTGACCGTTCCACCGCCGGTGGGCAGAGAGGTCGTGTACCAATGCCGCGCGCCGGATCTTGCAATGAAACTCGCCGCCGCGACGATGTCTGCGACCGAGTCCCAATCCGCAAGCTCGTGGAAATGCACACGCTCCAATGGTTTGCCGTGAACGGCGGCTTCGGCCTCTCCGAGAAGGCGCAAAATTTCTAAACAAGTGGTCAATACAGCCCTGTCAAGTGCGCTCTCGCTGAGACGCGTTGTGATCGCGGTGTAGTCGCCGGTCGGGACCACAGCGCCGCCTTGTGTTCCAACATGGAAATGCGTCGCCTCGAATCCGTTGACTGACACTGTCTGGAATTCGGTCGTTACCGTTTCCGGCAGACCCGCTGCGCGCAGATCATCCAGGCAGTTTTGCCTCAGATCCGGCCACAGCGCCGCGCACGCCCCGGCAAACATGTCACCGGCGATACCGCCCAATGGTTTGATCTGAATGATCCGGTCGCTCATGCGCCAAGGTTTAGCATCAATCTTTGCGTCTTGAGGGGGGAATTTTCGGCCGGACCATCGTCTGCTTGATTGCGTTGGCTCGATCCCCGCATAGTTGCGCAAAACACCGGGGGGATCATGCGGATTACAGCAATTGAAGACCTGCATTGTGACGCGGGCTGGCGCATCTGGTCGTTTCTGAAGGTCAGCACCGACGAAGGGATCACGGGCTGGGCCGAGTACAATGAGAGCTATGGCTCGAAGGGGCTGAGTGCCGTGATCGGCAAGTTGGGCGAGGGACTGATCGGGCGTGATCCGCGCCCGGTCGAACGGATCTCGGCCGAGCTTTACGCACGAACCCGGCAGGCGCCGGGTGGGATCAATCAACAGGCCATTGCCGCGATCGAGAACGCGCTGGTCGACATCAAAGCCCGTGCTTTGGGCTTTCCGGTCTATGAACTGTTGGGAGGCCCGTGCCGGGATCGCCTTCGCCTGTACTGGTCGCATTGTGGGTCTTATCGGTGTCAGCATCATGAGGTGATGGGCACCAAGCCCCTGAAATCGCTGGAGGACGTCAAGGATCTTGGCGCTGAGGTGGCCGAACGCGGGTTCACGGCGCTGAAGCAGAACCTCTACCTGTTCGATCGCGATCAACCCGCGATGTGGATGCCGGGTTTCACTGCAACACCCGGCTGGCCGGAGTTGAACGTCGACCGCGACATACAGGGGCGTATTGACCGTCAGTTAACCGCATTCCGAGATGGCGCGGGCCCGGATGTGGAGCTGCTGCTGGACATGAATTTCAACTTCAAGGCCGAGGGATATCGGAAGGTTGCGCAGGTCTGCGACAGCCATGACCTGATGTGGATGGAGATGGACATGTTCGATCCACAGGCCATGGCGATGGTGCGGTCAGGGGCGAAGACGCCAATTGCATCCTGCGAAAGCCTGTTCGGGCGGCGCGAGTTCCGGCCATACCTTGAGCATCGCTCAATGGATGTCGCGATTGTCGACGTGCCCTGGAACGGGATTCTGGAAAGTATGAAGATCGCGGCGATGGCCGAAGCATACGAGACCAACTGCGCGCCGCACAATTTCTATGGAAATCTGTGCACGGCGCACTCGGCCCATTTTTGTGCCGCGATCACCAACTTCCGGATCATGGAGATCGATATCGATGATGTGCCGTGGAAGGACGAGGTCGTCACGCCACCAGTGATCGAGAATGGATATCTGCATTTGACTGACGCGCCGGGTTGGGGTGTCGAGGTGAATGAGGAGGCGATCCGCGCGCACCCGCCAAAAAGGTAGCGTCGATCACTCCGCCGCCATCGGACGCGCGAAAGGCACGACGTACGGACCTTCCGGGATTACCGCGATTCGCTGGTCGTCATGCCGGGCGATCGCCTGAGAGATCGCGGCGGGAACATCGTCGATCCGGTCGATTCCGGTGATGTCATGGCCCAGGCCCAGACCGGGCGCATAGAGTTGCACGCGCCCGATGCGCATTGGCTTGAGCTGCATCTCGGTCTGCCACTCGTCGATATCGGCTAAGGATTTCACAGTCAGTGTTTCCAGGAATGCGTCCGGTCCCAAGTCCACCAGCCTTTGCTGCGCTGCGCGAAACTCGTCTGATCCGATGCCCTCGGAACACTCCGACGCGATGATCAACGTGCCGCCCGGTGCAAGTATATCCAGCGGCGTCACCATGCCCTTGACGGTCTGGTAGTAGGTCTTGTCCAGCGGATAGCCCGCCGATGACGTGACAACCGTGTGGAACTTGCCATCGACGGGGACTTCGCAGCTTTGCCGGGCAAAGGCGACGGCCCGTTCATGGCTGGCAACGATTTCGCCGAAGGTCGCGTGCACGAGGTTGCGCTGGTCGTCCAGCACTGTGTTCAGCCCTAGAACGGGTGTGTCTGAGCGGGCGTTGATCGCCTCGACGATCTCAAGCTGCGTTTCGTGCAGAGGATTTCCGTCGAGGTTGCAGGACGTCGCCGCAGGGTGTTCCATGAACCGAGCCGAATGGAAGGTGCGGATGGTTTCGTGGTGCGCGACGCCGGGCGCGATGACCTTCCGACCGCCAGAGTAGCCCGCCATGAAGTGCGGTTCGACCAGTCCAGTGGCGATCTTGATGTCGGCATCGACAAAGATCCGATCGATACCGACCGGGCAATCGTGCCGCGCCGTCCGGCCCAGGAAGACGTGCCCGCCATCGTCCTGAGCATCGTGGTTGATGACCTTGACAGTGTCGAGCACCCAGGGGGCGCCCACCAATTCGGCCATTTCGTCGCCGAGGTTCGGGCGGTGCATTCCGGTGGCAATCAGAACGGTGATCGCATTGGCCGGAACTCCGGCCGACATCAGACGTTCGATCAGCGGGCGCAGAAACAGGTGGTTCGGGACCGGCCGTGTGATGTCGCAGATCAGAATACAGGCCGACTGGGCGCCTGCGGCGAGTTCGCCAAGCGGCGGCGCACTGATCGGCGTATCAATCGCCGAGATGACCTCGGCCCGCTGATCGCCCGGTACTGGCATCGCGGGCGTGCGGATGATGGTCGGCTCGGCCTCGGGTGGAAGCGTCACGCGCAGGCCGTCGCGCCCGTAATCGAGTTCGATCTCCATTCTTCGCCTCCCGTGCGTCAGTTCGTTGCTTCAACGGTGCCGAAGCTTGGCGTGCTCCGCAAGGCCCTGACCGTTTCGCGGGCGGTAGGGAAACTCGCGGAACAGTTCCGGCTTGAAGTCCAATCCATGGCCTGGCCGGTTTGGCGGTGCCATGGTTCCGGCGGTGATCGGCACAGGTTCGACCCAGAGGTGATCGTGCCATCCCATTGCTTCGAGCCATGAGGCATTTGGAATGGCGGCGGTCAGATGGCTCGACAGTTCGGGGAACATGTGGGGGGCGATCTTGATGCCGTGCTTCGTCGCATCGGCAGCTTGCCGGCGCAAACCGGTATATCCGCCCCGCATGATGTCGGGTTGAAGGATCGGGACACGGCCAGAGCGCATCAGATCGCGGGTGTCATAGGTCAGCCAGTGATTTTCGCCGCCGACAACCGGGGTTTCAATCGCCGAAGCGACTGCGAGGTAGCCGTCGATGTCGTCGGCCATCACGGGTTCCTCGAGCCATGTGAGGCCGAAGGGATCGAGCCGTTTGCCGCCCGCAATCGCGGTTTCGGCATCCCAGCCCTGGTTCACGTCGACCATGATCTCGACTTCGTCGCCTAGGGCCGCACGCATATCGCGGACATTCGCCTCGTCCTCGTCGAGCGTGAAACAGTGCGCGACCTGCATCTTGATGGCGTTGAAGCCCTTGGCGACGAACCTTTCGGCTTTCTCGATCATCCCGTCATGGCCGAGCCCCCGAAAGCAGCCCGAGCCATAGACCGGCTGAGCCTCGCCCGAGCCGCCCCAAAGCTGCCAAAGGGGCATGCCCTCGCGCCGCCCGACCGCGTCCCACAATGCGATGTCGAGCGCCGAGGACGCCATGACGGTGATGCCCATCCGCCCCTGGATGAAGCAGGTTCTCCACATCGCGTCCCAGAGCGTTTCGGGATCGCAAGGCTGGCCCAGCAGTACGGGCTTCATCACCTCGTGAATGCACAGCTCGATCGTTCGAATGCCCGGCGCCAGCGGATGTAGGTGCCCGGTGCCGATCGTGCCGTCTGTCAGTTCGACCTCGACCACCAGCAGGTCGATCATCTCGAGCGTCAGGAACCCGGTCTTCGGCGGATCGGCGAATGGAACCGAGAGCAAGCTGGTGCGGATATCGGCAATGGCGGCTTGATCGGTCATGGGCACGTCCTTCGGCTCGGATACGTGATCCTGCGAAGCTGTCGATCGAAGTCAAACGCGCCCGGTGATCAATTCTCCAAAGACCTCAGCGCATCCGCATCAACTGGTGCGAGCGATTTGACGTGTATGGCCGCACCGAGGGCCAGCGCCCGGTTTCGACCGCGTCCTGCCATTCCGGCGAAGTCAGAACGTCCGGGCTGTCGATCTCGTAGATCGCGGTGTAGACCGGCGAAGGCGCGGGCATCTCGTTGATCACGCCGCCGACTGCGACTTTGAACGGCTCGCCCTTCATTCGCTGGGCCGAGACGACGCCCGGCACCTTGAGCAGGTAGGGAATGTGCTCGGTGTCGTAGACCTCGTTGAACAGGTCCTCGTGCGCGGGGTCGACGTCCATCGAGACGATGAACAGGTAGGCGGCGGTGACGGGCATGGTGATCTCCTCGGTTGTCGTCAGTTCACCAGCGCAGCGGTCCGTCCGTCAAGCGCCGCGCGGCATCAAGACCCAGTAATCGAAGTCCAGTACCACGCCGTCCGCGTATTTGCCGTCCTCGTCGCGCAAAGGGAAGCCCGAGGCATCGCGGTTTTTCACCGCGACCAGGCGCAGGCGCAGGGCGCCAATGCTTGGATCTGCGGTTTCGGCTTTGTCGAGTACCTCGGACCAGGCGTGGACTGTGTCGCCCGCAAAGCACGGAGCGGTATGCGATCCGCCGTTGATGGCCGCGATCCATTGCGCGTTCGCCAGTCCGTTGAAGCTGATCGCGCGGGCCAGGCTGATGATATGCCCGCCATAGATCAGCCGCCCATCGGGCCGGGCCATCGTTGAGAAGTGCACCTTGGCCGTGTTCTGCCACAACCGGGTTGCCATCATGTGTTCGGCTTCTTCCAGTGTGACGCCGTCGACGTGATCGATCCTCTCGCCGACTTCGTAGTCGTCCCACAGGTGCGGGCTGCCTGCCAGCGCGCCGTCGTAGCGCGAGAACGTCAGCCCCGCTGGAACCGTCAAATCGGCGGCGTCGACTGCCGTGGCAAGATCGGGAACCACCGTTTCCGGCTTCGGGGCACTCACGTCGCTCTTGTGGACCATCACCCAGCGAACGTAACTCAGCACATCCTCGCCGCGCTGGTTGGTGCCCGTGCTGCGGACATAGACAACGCCTGTGCGGCCGTTTGAGTTCTGCTTCAGGCCAATGACTTCCGAGGTGGTCGACAGCGTGTCCCCCGGCATCACGGGCTGGCCGAACCGCCCTTCCGCATAGCCAAGGTTGGCGACTGCATTCAGTGAGATGTCCGGTACGGTCTTTCCGAAAACGATGTGAAAGCCGATCAGATCCTCGACCGGTGAGCGCGCTAGCCCGCAGGACCGGGCAAACTCATCCGAAGACGTCAGCGCAAACCGGGTTGGATAGAGCGCGGTGTAGAGCGCGCGGTCCCCCTCGGTCACCGTGCGTGGCGTGGCGTGAACCAGGCGCTGGCCGATCCGGAAATCCTCGATGAAATTGCCTGCGTTCGTCTTGGACATGGGCCACCTGCGCTGCGCGTTCGATCTTGGCGCGGGGGGTGGCACAGCTTGCGCCGCATCGCAACAAACGGGACGCCGCACGAAGTTTTATCGTGCAATTTCAGTCGGTTACTTTGGAGAAACTGGAGCGGGCGATGAGATTCGAACTCACGACCCTTACCTTGGCAAGGTAATGCTCTACCCCTGAGCTACGCCCGCATCCGTTGGGTCGCAGGCATATGGCAGATTCTTGACAGGGCCGCAAGGGGTATCTGCCGGGGATGAGTGGTCCGCAACGGTGGCGGATGCGGCGCGCTGACAGTGGACGGCACTGATTGATTTGTTACAGTATAACATAACGAATCAAAGGGACAGTTTCATGACAACCAAGCTTGCATCCGTTGCGCTTTGCGCGGCGACTCTCGTTGCGTCTCCGATCCATGCTCAGATCTTCGAGGTGATCCACCCGGACGTCGAGGAAGGCGGGATCGAGTTCGAGATCCTGAACACCATCATCGCAGACAGTGTCGATGCCGGAGAAGAACGCAGCGTGCACGAGTTCGCGATTGGCTACGCGCCGTTTTCGTTCTGGAAGACGACGGTCGCCTTCGAGGCGGCAACGATCAAGGAAGAGGGCGCCGAACTGGAAGCCTTCGAATGGGAGAACGTTTTCCTCGCGCCGATCGGAAGCCATGGGCACGACCATGACCACGATCATGACCATGGCGGGTCGTTCTTTGAGCTCGGTGCGCTTGGGCTCTACTTCGCGATGGAGGTCCCGCGCGATGGCGGGATTTCGAACGGTGGGATGGAGATCGGTCCGATCGCTGAATTCGAACTTGGCCCGGTCGAGACGATCACCAACCTGTTCGTCGAGGTGCCGTTTGTCGATGATGAGGATCCGGGCCTGGCCTATGCGATCAGCGCCGCCGTCCCGGTCTATGAAAGCGGCGGAATGGAAGTGGCCGCCGGGTTCGAATCCTTCGGAGGCGTTGAAGGCCTGTTCGGAGACACCACTCCGCTGGGCGACAACTCTTTCGTGCTCGGGCCGTCGGTGTATTTCGGCTTCGATGCCGGTGAGGGCCGGGAGATTGAACCACGCCTGGCCGTTCTGTTTGGCATGACCGACGGTGCGCCAGACACCGCCATCTCGCTGAACTTCGAGTTCAAGTACTGAGGTCTAATAGTACATGTGGCTTGGGTGGGCTCTCCGGCGCCCGCCCAAAAGCCTTGCCGGTGGCGGTTTGAAGCCCATCCTAGGCTTGCGTACTCGTTAGTCTGAAGACTTCGACCAAGCGGAAGTTTTCGCAGACCAGCATCATGTCTTCGGACCAACCACCATTGCGCTCGTAGTACGTGCGGTGATCGCGCGCCCAGCCGTCGCGGGTCTCGTTCTCGCCTTCGGAGAGCGCGAATTCTTCCGAGACTTCGTTGAACGGCATGATCTCGATTTTGGTGTACTCGACCATGGAGACATCGTTGCCGTCCCAGGCGGTGTAGATCGCGCGTTCTCCGACCTCGACCATTGGTTCGCCCGGCGCCACATCCCGGTGCGGCCAGCAGGTGCCGGTCTTCTTGCCCGCGAGGACGAGCGCGGTCAGCTGTTCGCAGAGTTCGCGGTTATCGCCGAATTTGAAGCGGTGCATGAGCGTTCTCCAGGGTTGGGCGAGGACCCCATCCTACGAGGGTATCACGATCGGGCGTCGATGACCGCAACGTCATAGGCCATAGGCCAAGATCTTCCGGTCCGAGGTCAGCACCGTGATCGTCTCCCGCGAGGCCTGGACGATCAGAATCCGGTCGAACGTGTCGCGATTATGACGCGGCAACCAAACGAGACCGAGGATCCCGCACAGGTGGGCCTTGGCCTCGCGCAGAGTGTCTTCGGATTGTGTTTGGTCGGATTGTATCATCAGACTGAGTTCAACGGATGTGGTTTCTATATGCAAGGATGGTTGTGGTGAGTCAGAGCCGTACCCTGCTTGTACACATTCTTATCAACACTACAGCCTACTTGGCAATTCGTGGGAACTTGAAATTTCAAGATCGCATTTAAGTAGAGTTTGCTTTAACCTTGCCTCGGTTGTGGAGTCGAATCCGATTTGAGGAGTGGAGAATATGCATAAGCAGCTTGATAGAGTCGAAAACAATCTCACACACGTTCGCAAGAAGATTTATAAGAAGCCCGAGACTTTTTGGACTTTAAAAAAGTGGGAGCATGATCGGGAATCGCTGCTTCTTGAGGTCAACGATCAAAACAAAGTCCTAAACAATGTGGAGCCAATCGTAGATCGCTGGAGATCAGAAGGCGTTGACGATGACGAATTCCAACCGACGAGAGCTGAAATCCAACTGATGGAGATTAAATCACTCGCAGAATCATGCGTGGATAGGATTCTTGCTAGGAAGGAAAGCATCCTCGCCCGAATAGGTAATGCACTAAAGGGTACAGTAGAAATTGCGGTATCTCTTGCCGCTTCTGTGATATTGTTAACTCCTCTTCAAAAGGTAATCGAATCGTCAGAGTCGAGTGGTGGTATCTTTGGGTGGTTCAAACGTGCCTTGCTTCCAGACCGAAGCTCTGAACTTTAACCAGTCACCCACCCACTCAACCCACCATGCATCGTCGGCAGATCCAGCGCCCTGAACCCATAGTGCTTTAGCCAGCGCAGGTCGGAGTCGAAGAACGCGCGCAGGTCGGGGATCCCGTACTTCAACATGGCGATGCGGGCGATGCCCATGCCGAAGGCGAAGCCCTGGTAGACCTCGGGGTCCACGCCGGCATTGGTCAGCACCTTGGGGTGGACCATGCCGGAGCCGAGAATCTCGAGCCAGTCGTCGCCCTCGCCCAGCTTCAACTGACCACCTTCCCAGGAACAGCGGATGTCGACCTCGGCTGACGGCTCGGTGAACGGGAAGTGCGAGGCGCGGAAGCGGAGTTCCACGCCGTCGACCTCGAAGAACGCCTTGCAGAATTCCTCGAGTGTCCATTTCAGCATGGCCATAGAGATGTCCTTGTCGATGGCCAGGCCCTCGACCTGATGGAACATCGGCGTGTGCGTCTGGTCGTAATCGCTGCGATAGACCCGGCCCGGCGCGATGATGCGGCAGGGGGCGCCGTTCGCCTCCATATGCCGGATCTGGACGGGCGAGGTGTGGGTGCGCAGCACGTTGCGCGGGCGGTTATCGCCCTCGGCGCGCGCCATGTAGAACGTGTCCATTTCGGTCCGGGCAGGGTGCTCGGCCGGGATGTTCAGCGCGGCGAAATTGTACCAGTCGCTGTCGATGTGCGGGCCTTCGGCGACCGTGAAGCCCATGTCGGCGAAGATGGCGGTCAACTCCTCCCAAACCTGGGAGATCGGATGAATCGTGCCTTGCGCGGCCGGGCGCGGAGAAAGGGTGACGTCCAGCCACTCGGCTTTCAGGCGTTCGTCGAGTGCTGCATCGGCCAGAGCAGCCTTACGCGCCGCGATGGCGGAGTTGATCTCGTCCTTCAGCGCGTTGAAGGCGGGGCCGGCGGTCTGGCGTTCCTCTGGCGTCATCTTGCCAAGCTCGCGCATCATCAGGGCGATCTCGCCCTTCTTGCCGAGCGCTTCGATGCGGACGCCCTCGATCGCGCCCTCGTCCGAGGCTGTGCTGATCTGGTCGAGATACTTGGCCCGGATCGGGGTCAGGTCCTGCATGGGTCGTCTCCTCGGCCAAGATGCTTAAGGGCTGGCGCGGCGCGGAAATACCATGGGGGCAGGTTAATTCAAGTGGGTGTGGTGGCCGCGATTTCGGCGAGCCCATCGCTCGTCTCAATAGGAACACCGATGGTTGCGGCAAGAACCAATGCCGTCAGGCGCGCGCCCTCGGGATTAGCGTGATAACCGTCGCGCGCATGAAGCTCATGTCCGTTCGCGATCGCGCGCTGCCAGGCGAGCGCGACTGGCGCAACGGTTGCACCTATACGCTGGGCTTGCTCGGAATAGTGCGCTCGAACAAGTTCTGTCATTGCATCGGGCGATTTCGGCATACCGGGTTCGGTGTACAGCCGGTGCCCTGCCCGTCTTGGCCAGGTCTCCTGCAGAACCGTCTTCTCGAATTGTGCTGCGTAGATCGCCATGGCATCGGCCGAGCGCTGGCGGCCCTGATGCGTTACAGGCTCCAGCGAGTGGTCCTGCAGGACGAGCATCCCCGGAACAGGCGAGCCGCGCTCCCGCGTGATGCTTTGAGCGAAGAACACAGAGTCCGACAGCTTCGCCCCGTTCGCTGTTCGGCGATGGCAATACAGGGATACGCCGGTGGCTTCTGCGATCTCGCAGACACGTCCTGGCACGTCATGCTGGCGCGTGAACGAGTTGCCGACGAAAAAGACGAGGTTGTCGGGAACAGTGTTCGGGAAGCGCGCGAGTGCAGGGGTTGCGCGCCCGGCGATTGCCGCGCCCGCGAACCCGCGCCGTGTGAGCCGCGGGCTCAGCCCATCGTCTCCAGTTCGTCGATCATCGAGGAGATGAGCGAAAGTCCCTTGTCCCAGAATGCGGGGTCGGATGCATCCAGACCGAACGGTGCGAGAAGTTCGGTGTGGTGCAGCGTGCCGCCCGCTGCAAGCATGTCGAAGTACTTGTCCTGGAAGCCCGCGTCGCCTTGCTCGTAGACCGCATAGAGTGCGTTCACCAAGCCGTCGCCGAATGCGTAGGCATAGACATAGAACGGCGAGTGGATGAAGTGGGGAATGTAGGCCCAGAAGGTGTTGTACTCGGGTTCGAGGTTGATCGCCGGGCCCAGGCTTTCCGTCTGCACCGCCATCCAGATCTCGCCAAGCTGGTCCGAGGTCAACTCGCCCTCGCGCCGTGCGGCGTGGACGCGACGCTCGAACTCGTAGAACGCGATCTGGCGGACGACCGTGTTGATCATGTCCTCGACCTTACCCGCGAGCATGGTCTTGCGGGTCTGCTGATCCGGGGCGGCGTCGAGCATCTTGCGGAAGGTGAGCATCTCGCCAAACACGGATGCGGTCTCGGCCAAGGTCAGCGGCGTGCGGGAAAGCAGTTCGCCCTGTCCGGCGGCGAGGCGCTGGTGGACGCCGTGGCCAAGCTCGTGCGCCAACGTCATCACATCGCGCGGTTTGCCGAGGTAGTTGAGCATGACATAGGGGTGAACGTCGGTCACGGTCGGGTGCGCGAAGGCACCAGGCGCCTTGCCCGGTTTCACGGCGGCGTCGATCCAGCCCAGGTCGAAGAACGGCTCGGCCAGTTCGGCCATCTTCGGCGCGAAGCCGGAATATGCGTCGAGCACGATCTTGCGGGCCTCTGGCCACGTGACGGTGCGGTCATCCGATTCCGGAAGCGGCGCGTTGCGGTCCCAGTACTCCAGCTTGTCCAGTCCCAGCCACTTGGCCTTCATCGCGTAATAGCGGTGAGAAAGCTTGGGGCAGGCGGCCTGCACAGCCTCGCGCAGTGCGTCGACCACTTCCGGTTCAACCTGATTTGACAGGTGGCGACCGTAGTCTGACGCGGGCAGCTTGCGCCAGCGGTCCTCGACTTCCTTCTCTTTGGCAAGCGTGTTGGTGATGCGCGTGAACAGGCGAATGTTCTCGGCCATGCCCTTGGCGACCGCGCGGCCACCGAGTTCGCGACGGGACCGGTCGGTGTCGGAGAGCAGATTCAACGTGGCTTCCAGGCCGAGCGGTTCGTCCTCGCCCTCGACGTCGAATTGCAGCCCTGCCATCGTCTCGTCGAACAGCCGGTTCCAGGCGGTCGCCCCGACCACGGACTGGTCGTGCAGGAATTTCTCCAGTTCGTCGGAAAGCTGATAGGGCTTCAGCGCGCGCAATCGATCCAGCCAGGGTTTGTAGCGCGCCAGCGTGTCGGAAGATGCAAGCCGGTCCTTCAACCAGTCTTCCTCAACGCGGTTCAGTTCAAGCGTGAAGAACACCAGTGGTTGCGTCAGATCTGTGACGCGCACCTGTGCATCGCCCATGAACTTGGCGCGTTCGGGATCTTGAGTGTTCTGCTGATAGAGCAGCCCAGCATAGGACATGATGCGCCCGAGAACGCGATCGATATCCTCGTATTCCGCAATACAGGCGGCAAGTCCGTCACCATCCAAGTCCTCCAACTTGCCTTCGTAGGTCTCGGAGAACGTCTTGCACGCAGCGGCGGTCGTCTCGAAATCCGCCTCGAGCTCCGGCGCATCCAGTCCCTTGTAGAGGTGCGTCAGATCCCACTCTGGCAGATCGCCAAGATCGACAACGGCACCCCCGTCAGCGGCCGGTAGGAAGACAGCAGGACGTGAATGCAGAAGATCGCGCATTTGGGACACCTCTCGTTTGCGTTGCCCCCACGAACTAGGCGTTTCCGTCCCCTGCGGAAAGGTCACGCAAGGTCACAGTCTTATGCAAATGCGCGCTTGCGGGACTGCTTGTCCGTCCGATCGGTCGGGTGGTGTGGATCAGGTTCGAACGCCGGGTGCCGGTTCGTCTGTTCCTTCCGGGGCTTGATACTCCGGGGCATCCTCGCGGCGGCGCAGGATGATGTCTCCGTTCGGCAGGACCTCGGGCATATGGTAGTTGTGCGGGTCGCCGACGCCTTCGAACTCGTCGAGATAATCAAAGGTCTCGTCGAGCGAGGGTTTCAAGTCTTCCATGAACTTGCGGAAGGTCTTGTCCAGTTCCTGGGGGAGCTTGAGTTCGGGAATCGATTGCGCGCTCGCAGGCGCGCAGACGGCGAGCATCGCCGCGCAAAGGCATGTTCGGACCAGTTGGGACATCGCGATCCTCCACTCATCTGAGCACAACGTGAGGACGAAACCACGACATGACAAGACCGAGGCGCTGGATCGCACAAAAGAAAACCGCCCCGGCGCGAGGCACCGGAGCGGTTTCCATTGTTTCAGTCGCGATTACTTCGACAGCGTAATCTCGACGCGACGGTTCAGAGGCTCGCGAACGTTGTCGCCAGTCTGACGTGCAAGCTGGTTTTCGCCGCGGCCAGCCAGTGTCATCGCACCAGATGGAATGCCACGGTCGACAAGACCCTGAGCAACGCGGCGTGCGCGGCGCTCGGACAGACCCTGGTTGTAGTTTGTCGAACCAACGGTATCGGCGTGTCCAACCAACGACAGGGCGGTTGCGCCCATCGACTGAACAGCCGTCACAACTTCGTCCAGCGTCGCACGAGCACGGTCCGTCAGGTTCGTGCGGTTGAAGCCGAAGTAGACGATGTAGTTGGCATCGACGGCCGGTCCGCACGCTGCGAGCGCCTCGTCCAGCAGAGCCTTGGCGTCGGCTGGTGTGATGCAGTAGGTCTCGCCGCCACGCAGGGCTTCGAGGTACTGATCCCACATTGCCTGTGCACGGGCGCAAGCCTCGGGACGCTCGGCCTTGTTGTCGTTGATCGTTGCCACGACGCCTTCGTAGAGCGACGCAGCTTCACCACCGACCCCAAGCTGATCGGGAGCCCACGGTGCAGGAGCCGTACCAGCTTCTGCCTGCTTCGCCTTGGCGATGTAGGCTGTCGAGTTCCGCCAGCGAACGTCCTGGAACGCCGCGCGACGACCGACTTCGGTATATTCCTTAGCCAGTGCACCCTCGAAGCCCGGTCCCCCATGATCGGCCTTGAGATAGCGCTCGGCACCGAACGTCGCGCCAAGCGACGATCCGGGTAACTGGGTGCAGCCAGCGAGAGCAATCGCCGCCGTGCCCAGCAACAAACGAGTTACAGTCTTCATCCCTCTCTCCGTTTTCCGGTCGGACACACGTTGATCGCGTGCCCTCGATTGCTTGCTGCCGGTGTTACCCGGCACACCCTTTTTCCCTGACACGAATGGCCGTTAAGCACAATCGTTCAACCAGCGATTTCCGCTCCTGATCAGCACTTTATCGACGCAGGTGCACATAAACAACAGTCTGATCTCTTGGTTTAAGACCGATTTTACCCGGCGGAACGATCAAACTTCGGACCAAAGCGTACCTGACTTCGCCGCGGATCGCACGGCAGCCGATCGGGTCGGTTGTCGTTTGATGGCGCCGAAAAACCGACGATCATGGACCAAAACGTTAACGTTTCTATGTGCGGGAAACGGGCTGTTTATGGCCGATCTACTCGCAGCAAAAGATGATGAGGCCGTTGAATTAAAAAGGCTCCGCGCTCGCCAGACTGTGTCAGGTCGATGTGTTCGCCACGGTGTTCGATGCTTGGCCGACGGAAACGGACCATGTGTCGCGTTCGATGCCCATAGCGTCAAAACGGTACATATACAGGGCTTGGCAGGTGAAAGGCGTTCTGCAGCGGACAAATTGCCTCCATTTCGACCAATTTCGCTGAGAAATTCGACCTCGATGCGTCGTTCAGTGACAGAAAATCAACCTGGATGCCTTTTGATATGTTGGAACCGCCCCGGAATCGGACAGAAACGATGGATGCACGAATCCTTCTCGCAGACGACGACGCACAGGAACGGCGCTACATTTCGGCCGTCCTGACGGCGTCCGGGTACACAGCGCATAGCGTTGGGTGCGGTAAAGATGTCGTTCCAAGACTAAAGGACGACGGCGCAGAAAAGATCGATCTGGTCTTGCTGGACCTGCACATGCCGGACATGGACGGCATACTCGTTCTCAAGGCAATGCGCGATGCCGGTCTCCAGACGCCGGTGATCGTAATGACGTCTGATGGCTCGGTCTCGCGCGCCGTGGAAGCGATGCGGGCCGGTGCCAACGATTTTCTGATCAAACCCGTCGGCCCCGAGCGATTGGACGTTTCGATTCGGAATACGCTTGCCATGTCGGATTTGTCGTCCGAGGTGCGGCGCCTTTCAAAGACCGAAGAAAACCGCCTGTCCTTCGAGGAACTGGTGTCGGTCGCTGCATCGACTCGCGATGCGATCGCGATGGCGCGGCGTGCGGCGCGCTCGGACATTCCGATCCTGATCGAAGGCGAATCCGGTACCGGCAAGGAAGTGTTCGCGCGGGCCATTCATGGCTCGAGCGAGCGGGCAGGGTCGCCATTTGTCGCGGTGAACTGCGGTGCGCTTCCGGCGCAGCTGGTTGAGTCGATCCTTTTCGGGCACGAGAAGGGGGCCTTCACGGGCGCGACCGAGAAGCGCATTGGCCGTTTCCAGGAAGCGAGCGGCGGAACTCTGTTCCTCGACGAAGTCGGAGAATTGCCGCTTGATGCACAGGTCAAGCTGTTGCGCGCAATCCAGACGGGCGAAGTCGATCCCGTCGGTGCGACGCAACCGGTCAAAATCGATATTCGGTTGATTTCCGCAACGAACCGGGATCTGGCCGAGATGATCGGCATCGGCGGGTTCCGCGAAGATCTGTATTACCGGTTGAGCGTTTTCCCGCTGAAATTGCCGCCGCTGCGCGAACGGCGAGAGGATCTTCCTGGTTTGGCGCGGATGTTCCTCAAGCGCTTCGCTGCAGCGGAAGGTGTAGGCGTCGAGGGCTTTACGCAATCGGCTATGGAAGCGATCGCCCATGCCGAGTGGCCCGGGAACGTGCGGCAGCTGGAAAACACGATCCACCGCGCCGTTGTCATGGCGGACAGTCCGCTGATCCGGCCGACGGACCTGCACGGGATCAATGCGCCGGCTCAGAAACCGCTCGGAACCTCGCTGCGGTCGGATCGGATCGGTCAAGCCGTGCAGACCGCGGACATCGTCGAGTCACCCAAGGATCCGCTGATCAAAGACGACGGCCATATCCGGCGTCTGCTAGACATCGAGGCCGAGGCGATTGCCAAGGCTCTCACGATCTATCGAGGCCGTATGAGCGAGACGGCGCGCCGTCTGGGAATCGGTCGGTCCACGCTTTATCGCAAGATCGACGAGCTTCAGATCGACAAACGCGATGCCTGAGCAAAGCTTCATTCAAAGCGCGCGACGGTCAGAGTGTCAGGTCGATCGAGACCGGAAAGTGATCGGACGCGCTCAGCAGATCTGATTTCAACCCGGTGTCGTCAAAGCACTCCTGATCGTTGAAGGGGTGCCAGATCCGCCAATCCGGTGCGCTCGGATCAGCGAAGCCCGGTGTAAGCATTATAAAATCGAGCAAGGCGTTGAGGTATGTCTTGGTATCGCGATTGTAGAACCGCGCCGTCGATGGCCGATCCGAGTAGGGCGGCTTTCCCCTGCGGCCGAACGGGTTGCGCAGGATGCGGTCGGGATCGGCGACGGATCCCATGACGATCTCGACACCCGATCGTCCAAATACACGCTCATACTTGTCCTGACCCGGACCATCATTGAAATCGCCCAGCACCATCACGTCGTCTCCGCGGTCGAAATGATCGTCGATGCGCTCTCTCAACCAGGCGCATTGTGCGAGCTGTTTGCGGCGGTTTCGGAGAGAGATTTTCTGCACCGCTTCCGGGGTTTCAGCACCATGCGGCGCCTTGGACTTCGCGTGCACGCCGATCATGCGAAACACCCGGCCCGAGGTCAAATCGGTGACATCAGCTTCGAGAGGCGGCTTCGAGAACCGGTGGAGGTCAATCTCGCCGTCTCCGTCCAGATCTAACGGGAAGGAACTGTCGAAGCGCGGAGCCTCACGCCAATTCGTTGAAAGATCCGCAGCCTCCGGATCCAGTGGCTGACCGAGCGGACGATGCTCGGCACTGAAGACCGCAGGATCGAACAGCAGCGTGATCTCTTGCTCCGTACCGCTTTGAAACCCGGTCAGGGCGCGAGATTGCCGCAATCCAAATTGTGCTGAAAACCGTTCAAGCGCTGTGACCGAACTGCGCTTCGATCCGGTATCGGGTGCCTCGATGATGCAAAAGAGATCGGCATCGATCCGGCGCAAGACAGCAGCAATCGCATCGGCTTGGCGCGCGCGCGTGATGTCATGCATGGCGGACCATCCATCATCGAGCTGAAGATTATTATCCTGATCGAACAGTGCAGTGAACCAGCAGACGTTCCACGTCGCGATCCGCCTGCGCGTTCCCATCATGCTTGTCCCGGTCTACCGAACCATGCCGAGGGCCGAGAGATAAAGGTCCAGCAGAGCCTCCTCCTCCTCGCGTTCCTCGGTCGGTTTCTTGCGCAGGCTGACGATCTTGCGCAGCGTCTTGGCGTCAAAACCGTTTCCCTTAGCCTCGGCGTAGACTTCCTTGATCTGCTCGGCGACTTCTTTCTTTTCCTCTTCCAGACGTTCGATCCGCTCGACGATGGCCTTGAGCTGGCCGGCGGCAACAGTGGTGGTCGAGACGGTTTCGTCGGTCATGAAGTGCTCCGGTTGGCAGGTCGGCAGGAGTGCGGCCGGCGGCTTATAGGTCCGCCGCGCGCCGCCCGCAAGCCGTCAGCTATTCTTGTCCGCCGTCGAAGATCATGCGCTCGTCGACCGGTGCCACGCGCAGGATATTTGTTGTCCCGGGTCGGTTGAATGGCACACCTGCCGTCACGATGATCCGGTCGTCTTCCGCTGCCAGACCATACTGGCGACACGTGCGCGAGGCCTGCACGACGGCGAGCTTGAAGCGTTCAACCTCGGGCGTCTGGACGCAGTGCAGACCCCAGGAAAGGGCGAGGCGTCGTGCTGTCCCGGCAATCGGTGTCAGCGCGACGATCTGAATGACCGGGCGCTCACGTGCCGCCAGAAGCGCAGTGGTGCCGGAGTGGGTGAAACAGCAGATCGCCTTCACGTCGGTCGCTTCTGCAACCTGCCGGGCTGCGGCTGCAATCGCGTCCGAGACTGATTCCCGCGGCAATTCAGGGCTGATCTCGATCGACTCGCGGTATTGCGCATCGCTTTCGACGTTGCGGGCGACGTTGTCCATCATCGCGACGGCTTCGATCGGGTACTTTCCTGCTGCACTTTCGGCCGAGAGCATCACGGCATCGGCGCCGTCGTAGATCGCGGTCGCCACGTCCGAAACCTCGGCACGGGTCGGCTGCGGGTTCTCGATCATACTCTCCAGCATCTGGGTCGCGACGATGACCGGCTTCGCGCTCTTGCGGCAGGCCCGGATCATCCGTTTCTGGATCGGCGGAAGCTCCCAACTCATCATCTCGACGCCCAGATCGCCGCGCGCGACCATGATGCCGTCGCTGGCATCAAGGATCTCGTCAAAGCGGGCGACCGCAGCCGGTTTCTCGACCTTGACCATGATGGCGACCGGGTCGCCTTCCAGCAGCTCGCGCGCCTCGTAGACGTCTTCCGGCTTCTGCACGAAGCTGAGCGCCAGCCAGTCCATGCCCAGGCCGCGTGCGAAGGCAAGGTCGGCCCGGTCCTTCTCGGTCAGCGCCGCCAGCGGGAGGACGACATCGGGCAGGTTGACACCCTTGTTGTTCGAGATCGTGCCGCCGACGATCACCTCGCACTCAGCCGATTCCGGATCGCACGTCAGGACCTTCAAACGGATCTTGCCGTCATTGACCAGAAGCGTGGCACCGGGCTCGAGCGCTGCGAAGATCTCGGGATGCGGCAGGCAGACCCGGTCCACCGACCCGGGGGCGTCGTCCAGATCGAAGCGGAAACGGGCGCCCTGGTCCAGTTCGGCCGAGTCGGTGCTGAACTTGCCGACACGCAGCTTCGGGCCCTGAAGGTCCACCAGAATGCCGATCGGGCGTTCCAGCTCCATTTCAATTTCGCGGATCAACCGGTGGCGCTCACGCACATCGTCGTGGGTGCCGTGGCTCATGTTCAGGCGAAACACGTCCACCCCTGCGATGAAGAGCTTCTTCAACATCTCGCGCGATGAGGACGCCGGGCCGACCGTCGCGACGATTTTGGTGTTTCTTTCCCTGCGCATAGTGCCCCCGTTGCCCGATCGGTTCTGATCCGGGCGCCTTATCGCGTCCCGGCGTGACAGTTTCAACCAATGGCTGACTAATATTGTTGCAAGCTTGCCACGGGGCGTCGCGGGTTTTAGGTGACGCATTCCACTGAGAAGGCTCCAATGCCCGAATTCCCCCCGATCGAACGGATCGCCGCGTCCGGCGAATCTCATGCCCTGTCCGGATTGGTCCTGGTGTGTGACCATGCCTCGAACGTTGTGCCGCCGGACGTCGCGCCGCTCGGCCTGCCGCCCGAGGATATGGGACGCCACATCGCGTTCGACGTCGGTGCGGCGGGTGTGACACGGGGCCTGGCGGAGCGGTTGGATTGTCCTGCGGTGTTGTCGACCTGGTCGCGGTTGGTGATCGATCCGAACCGGGGCGCCGACGATCCCACACTTGTGATGAAGCTGTCGGATGGTGCGATCATTTCCGGCAACCGGGACGTCGGACGGGACGAGACCGCGCGGCGGTTGGAGACACTTTACTGGCCCTATCACCACGCCATCGACGCTGAACTGGACATCGTGGGGTCCGCAGCCGTGCTGGTCTCGGTCCATTCGTTCACGCCGCAATTCCGAGGGCGGCCGACGCGACCCTGGCATATCGGTCTTCTTTGGGACCACGATGATCGTTTGGTGGCGCCGCTGCTGGACGAACTGCGCGCCGAGGGCGATCTGTTCGTCGGCGACAACGAACCCTATTCTGGTCAGCTCGCGGGCGATTGCATGTGGATGCACGGGACCAAGCGTGGCATCCCGCACGTGCTGATCGAGATCCGCAATGATCTGATCGCCGACAGTACCGGCGAGGATGACTGGGCCGAACGGCTCGCGCCCATCTTGCGCCGGGCGATTGTACGGATGCGCGGCACATCCTAGATACGCCGCATCAGCGAACAGGAGAGACGATGAGCGACCTGGACCAGACCGCCCTTGAAGCCGCCGTATTTCGCAAGCTGCGCGATCACCTGCGGGAGCGCACAGATGTGCAGAACATCGACCTGATGAACCTGAGCGGCTTCTGTCGCAACTGTCTCAGCCGCTGGTACTCCGAGGCCGCAGCCGAGCAGGGCGCCGAGATCGGCAAGGACGCCGCGCGCGAAATCGTCTATGGCATGCCGTATGATGACTGGCGCGAGAAGTATCAGACCGAGGCAACTGACGCTCAGAAATCTGCCTTTGAAAAGGCCGATACCGGGCATTGATCCCCGCAGTCGTTCTGCGGTGGGGTCGGGCATCAGATGATCCGTGTCACCGATACAATCGGGATCGAGGATTGGGAGATCACCGAGACCTTTGCGCGTGCCTCGGGTCCCGGCGGACAGAATGTCAACAAGGTCGAAACCGCCGTGGTGCTGCGGTTCGAGGCTGACCGGTCACCAAACATTCCCCCGGACGTCAAAGTACGGCTCAGACGGCTTGCGGGGCGTCGGTGGACCAATGACGGCGCGGTCATCATCCAGGCGGACAAGCCCCGAAGCCAGGTGCGCAATCGCGAAGATGCCGTGGCGCGGCTGGTGGAACTGATGCGCAAGGCAACTGAGCGCCCGAAGAAACGCATCCCGACGCGCCCGACACTTGGGTCGAAGCGCCGCCGTATGGATGCCAAGACCCGGCGAGGTGCGGTTAAGGCCGGACGTGCCAAACCGGCGTCGGATGATTGAGCGGACCCGGCTCTCGGGTCGGTCCGACGCTACTCGCGGCGAGACTTCACTCAGTAATCCCAGGTGTTGTTCTTGACGAAGAAGAAGCCGTGATTCTCGAAGTTCGGTAGCGGACCATAAAAGCTTCCGAAGTTCTTCATCCACTCAAGCTTGAAGTTGTTCCGCCACATCGCGGCGATCAGATCCGCGTCGGTGATGCCCCACTGCCAGTAGTTGTGAGCATCGCGGTAGGTCTTGTCGAACAGTGGATGCTTCTGGTCGAGCTTGTCGAACAGCTCGTCGATCCGTTTGTCGACCCGCACGCCGGCGTCATTGGTGCCGCCCGGCGTGTTTCGCAGGTATTCGTCCTTGCCCAGATCGATCAGGCGCTGCGTCTGTTGCGAGCCGGTCCATTGCTGATTGTAGACGACGAAGAGCCGCGTCTTCGGCGCGTACATGTCGATGATCTCATCCCAGTCGGGCTTCGCCTGATGAACCAGCATGTCGTAAAGGATGATCGCATCGACACCGGGGATCTGGTCGACGGTGTCCTGATAACCGATCTCGCCGGTTACGAACTGCAGGTTGGGGTAGAGCCTGGATCGTTCCTCGGCGATTTTTGTGACATGCGTATCGACGACATAGGCCCGTTCGATGTTGAAGGACATCAGCGCTTGGTACGAGTACCCGGCATTGACGCCCCAACAAGCGCCGAGATCGGCGAAGGACCGGACGCGATAGGTCTCGAAGGCGTCCATGATCATGCGTCCCTTGTTCGGAACGATCGGCTTGTGAAGCTCTGACTTGCCTTCGATTTCCATCAGCATCCGGGGGGCCTCCTGATCAAGCGGGGTTCCCAGAACTGATAGGAAGGCTTTGGTTAAACCTTGTTTAAAGTCACCCGTGATGGCTCGGAGGTCCAATCCGTGCGGATGAAACGCTGAGGCTGCGCACCATTTATCCCTTGACCGCATCCATCGCTTTGGCGAAGCGCTCGAACAGATAGAAACTGTCCTGCGGGCCGGGCGACGCCTCGGGGTGATACTGCACGGAAAAGACCGGTTTGTCCGTGCAGCGCAGACCGCAATTCGTGCCGTCGAACAACGAGACGTGGGTTTGGATCACGCCGTCGGGCAGGCTATCGGCATCCACGGTAAAGCCATGATTCATCGAGGTGATTTCGACCTTGCCGGTTTCGAGATCCTTGACCGGATGGTTTGCGCCATGATGGCCGGTCGACATCTTCTTGGTGTCGCCGCCGAGAGCCAGCGCCAGCATCTGGTGACCCAGGCAGATGCCGAACACAGGCTTTCCTGCGTCGATCACGCTCTGGATCATCGGGACGGCATAGGTTCCGGTCGCTGCGGGATCGCCCGGGCCATTCGAAAGGAACACACCATCGGGATTGTGGGCCAGCACATCTTCCGCCGTGGCAGTCGCGGGCATCACCGTCACGTCGCACCCGGCCGACGCGAGGCACCTCAGGATCGTGCGCTTGGCGCCGAAGTCGACGGCGACGACCTTGTAGCGCGGCGCGGTCTGTTTCGGGAACCCTTCGGGCCAGGCCCAGCGCATCTCGTCCCAGCGGTAGCTCTGCGCACAGGTCACGTCTTTTGCCAGGTCCGAGCCATCGATTGACGGAAATGCCTGGGCCGCTGCCACCAATGCGTCGGTATCGATCCCTCCGTCCTGCGCATGTGCAATCGCGACATGCGGCATCCCCTGATCCCGGATCAGGCGCGTCAGACGCCGCGTGTCGATGCCAGAGATGCCGACCCGTCCCGTGCGGGCAAGCCAGTCCGACAAGTGACGCGTCGCGCGCCAGTTCACCGGATCGGTGACGTCCCACTTGACGACCATCCCCAGGGCGACCGGATCCGCGGTTTCTTCGTCCTCGGCATTCGCACCGACATTGCCGATGTGCGGGAAGGTGAAGGTGACGATCTGTCCGGCATAGGACGGATCGGTCATGATCTCCTGATACCCGGTCATCGCAGTATTGAAACAGAGTTCCGCGGCCGCTGTTCCGACGGCTCCGAACCCCGTGCCGCGCAGGACGGTACCATCCGCCAAGGCAAGTGCTGCCGTCAGGGTGCGGGTTGGCGCGAAGATTTCTGCGAAGGGAGCAGCCGTGCGGTCCATGAGAGATACCTTCCGTGCGGATGTCGGTCTCTGGGCCCGAGGAAGATGACAGAATCGCAACACGGACCGCGCGCACGCTAGGCATCGGACCGGACCCGGTCAAGACTTGAGGGAAATAATATTACCTTTTGATTCCAATATCTTAGCGCCTGACACCCGTGTTGATGCTGCCAGAGACCGTGTGCTAGGGTCCGCGCCCACTGCCGCAAGAGTGCGGTGCAACAAATGGGGGCTCCATGCGAGACCGGCTTTCGGAAGCCGTCAAGGACGCTATGCGGAACAAGGACAGCATTCGCCTGTCGACCCTGCGTCTGATGACGGCCGCGCTGAAGGATCAGGACATCGCCAAACGGACCGGCGACGGCAACGGTGCCCTGTCCGATCAGGAGATGACGACGCTGTTCGCCAAAATGGTCAAGCAGCGCGATGACTCGATCAAAGCCTACGAGGAAGCGGGGCGGATGGAACTGGCCGAGCGCGAGAGGGCCGAGCAAAAGGTCATCCGCGAGTTTCTCCCAAGGCAGCTCAACGAAGATGAAGTTGATGCCGCGATCCGCAAGGCTGTCACCGACACCGGTGCCGAGAGCCTGCGTGACATGGGCAAGGTCATGGGCACGCTGAAAGCCGCCTATGCCGGACGGATGGACTTCGGTCAGGCCGGTGCCCGGATCAAATCCATCCTCGGCTGATCGGCGAGCGCGACGGAGCAAAGATGAACGACAGTGCCACCGACGAAGCGCAGCGGCAGTATGTCCGGGCGCGCGAGGTCATCGGGCGAGGCAAGCAAGCCATGGCCGAAGGGCACCGTTTGCTGCGCCAGCTCTCCGGCAAGATCAAGCACGCCCGCACACGCGGACAGATCAATCAGCAGATCTGGGATTGCGAGAAGCTGAACGGGCGGCGCGAGATGTTCTTCAGCCAGTCCGGGCAGGATGCGTTCCTCGACGAGCGGGTCTTCAAAGGCAAGCGCGAGGGGACTTTCGTCGAAATCGGTGGATATGATGGGATCACCGGGTCGAACTGCCTGTTCTTCGAATTGTTGCGTGGCTGGAAAGGCCTGCTGGTCGAGCCGTCTCCGACGTTCTTCAGAAAAGCCTCGGCGTTTCGCAAGGCGACGTGCCTTCAGCTTGCGCTGTCCGATGAAGACGGCGAGGCAGAATTCCTCGACGTGCAGGAAGGCTACAGCCAGATGTCGGGGCTGACGGCCAGCTACGACACGAAGCTGCGTGAGACGGTCGAAAGCGATCCGCGCCACAAGGGTGAACTGATCAAGGTGAAAACCAAGACGCTGCCGGCCATTCTGGACCAGAACTTCCTGAAGGAAATCGACTATATCTCGCTGGATGTCGAAGGTGGGGAAATGGCCGTCCTGTCGACGTTTCCGTTCGACCGCATCAAGGTGACGGCATGGACGGTCGAGAACAACACCGGCGGCACTGACATACCGAACCTGATGCGCGAAAAGGGCTATCAGCGGGTCGAGGCACTGGGCGTCGACGATGTCTATGTGTTGAGCGACTGACGTCGCCAATCATGACCGATCAATCCGATCCCAAGGGTGAACTGACCCTCCGCGCCGTTGCAATGCCCAGCGATGCGAATGTTGGTGGCGACATGTTTGGCGGATGGTTGATGGGGATGATGGATCTTGGCGCGTCGGTGATTGCCCGTCAGCGCGCGCGGTGCCGTACAGCAACTGTCGCGTGTCACCGTATCGATTTTCTCGCGCCCGTGCGCGTCGGTGATCTGGTTTCGAACCACGCATGGCTGATCGGCGAGGGCCGGAGTTCGATGCGGATCGGGGCCGAGGTCTGGGTCCGGCGAGAAATCTGGGGGGATCCCGAACGCGTGGCTGAGGCTGAGTTTACCTTTGTTGCCCTGACCGAGGGCGGCACCTCCCGGCCATTGCCGACGCAGGAACAGCGCACCTGACGGATTGCGCCCGGCGCATCATCGGCCTATTTACGCGCCAACCTGTCCGGGAGACGAACTAAGTGAACTGGATCACCGATTACGTGCCCTCGAAGATCAAGTCGATCTTCACGCGGCGCGACATGCCCGAAAACCTGTGGGTGAAGTGCGAGTCCTGCGGACAGATGCTGTTTCACCGCGAGTTGACGGCGAACTTGAACGTCTGCCCTGCCTGCAACCATCACATGGCGATCACTCCGCGCGACCGTTTCAGGGCGCTCTTCGATGGTGGGGTGTTCGTCGAGATCGAGGTCGATGAACCGCTGGCCGATCCGCTGCAGTTCCGGGACGAGAAGCGCTATACCGACCGCATGCGCGACGCACGCCGAAAGACTGGCGAGACCGAAGCGATGCTGGTCGCACAGGGCCAGATCTTCCAGCTCGAGGTCGTCTGCGCCGGACAGGACTTCAGCTTCATGGGCGGGTCGATGGGGATGGCCGTCGGCAACGCTCTGCTCAAGGCCGCCGAGACCGCCGTAGCGCATCGCGCGCCGTTGGTGGTCTTTGCTGCCGCCGGGGGCGCGCGCATGCAGGAAGGTATTCTGAGCCTGATGCAGATGCCGCGCACGACCATTGCCGTCCAGATGATGCGCGAGGCGAAGCTACCGTTCGTTGTAGTGTTGACCCATCCGACCACCGGTGGCGTGACTGCGTCTTATGCGATGCTGGGCGATGTGCATCTGGCCGAGCCGGACGCGCTGATCTGTTTCGCCGGTCCGCGCGTGATCGAGCAGACGATCCGCGAACAATTGCCGGAAGGTTTCCAGCGCTCGGAGTATCTGCTGGAGCACGGCATGATCGACCGGGTCGTCAGTCGCGGCGATATGCGCGAGGAACTCGGCCGGTTGCTGCGCTTGCTGATGCGCAAGCAGCCGATGAAACACGGTGATCTGCCACCGCCAAGTGCCGATCCGGAACCGGAAGAAACGGCGCCTGCCACGGATGCGACGGAGGCCGTCACGCCGGACGGTGACGAGACAGCCAGCGATCCGGCGGCTCCCACCGAGAAAACAGTCTGAGGGCAGTCCGGCTATGAAGGACACCGTGACAAGCGACGTGGTGCTCGAACGCCTTCTGGCGCTGCATCCGAAGAAGATCGACCTCGTGCTCGACAGGGTCTGGCGGCTGCTGAATGCGGTTGGAAATCCGGAACGTAATCTGCCGCCCGTGGTGCACATCGCCGGGACGAACGGTAAGGGATCGACCCAGGCGATGATCCGAGCCGGGCTCGAGGCGGCGGGGCATAGCGTGCATGCCTACACGTCGCCTCATCTGGTGCGCTTTCACGAACGCATCCGGCTTGCGGGAACGCTGATTGACGAGGACGAGCTGTCCGCGATCCTCGAGGAATGTGAAGTTGCGAATGGCGGGGAACCGATCACCTTCTTCGAGATTACAACGGTCGCCGCCCTGCTCGCGTTCACCCGGCACTCAGCGGATTACACGTTGCTGGAGGTTGGGCTTGGCGGGCGGCTGGATGCAACGAATGTGATCGACCGGCCCAAGCGCTGCGTGATCACCCCGGTCTCGCTCGATCATCAGCAATTCCTCGGAGAAACAGTCGCGGAGATCGCGGCGGAGAAGGCCGGGATCCTGAAACCCGGCGTGCCCTGCATTGTCGCGGCACAGACCGACGCCGCGCGCGAGGTGATCGAGGCCCGCGCGGCCGAGATTGGCGCGCCGCTGCGTATCAGTGGGCAAGACTGGACGGTTCATACCGAACATGGGCGGCTAGTCTATCAGGACGAGCACGGGTTGCTGGATCTCGATGCACCCGCTCTGCCGGGCGCGCATCAGATCCAGAACGCGGGAACCGCGATCGCGGCCTTGCGGGCGATGGGACTTCCAGACGCTGCCGCTCAAGCAGCGCTGACAAAGGCAGAATGGCCCGCACGTATGCAGCGTTTGCGCGCCGGTCCTTTGGTCGACCTGTTGCCCACGAAGATCGAACTTTGGCTTGATGGTGGACACAATGCGTCAGCGGGCGAGGCGAGCGCGGCGGTGATGGACGACTGGCATGTCCGCAACCCGCGTCCGGTGCATCTGGTGTGCGGGATGCTCGACACGAAGTCGGCCGAGGATTTCCTTGGCCCTCTGACACCGCGGACCACCTCGGTTCGGACAGTACCTATTCCGAATGCGGAAGCGTCCTTTAGTGCCGAGGATCTGGCGGCTCTCGCCGGTGGCATGGCGCAACCCGTCGCATCGGTTGAAGTGGCGCTTCGGCAAATTGCGGCGGGCGCGGACGTGCCAAGCCGCGTCCTGATGTGCGGGTCGCTCTATCTGGCCGGACACATCCTCGCACTCAACGCCTGACCGACCGACGCGTACCTTTCTAGGTGTGGGATTTCGGATGGCACCGCGCTGTCCCGGACGTGATCCGGGACCGCTTCGAAGCCGTCCAGACGGTCCCGGGTCAAACCCGGGACACAACGGCGCTTAGGCTTCGTCCTCTTCCAGTTCCTCGGGCAGCGCGAGGTTGAGAACGATCGCGATCAGCGCGGCAGGCAGCAGTCCCGACGTTGCCATGATCCGCAGTGTCTCCGGCAAGTACTGTACCGCCTTCGGGTCCAATTGCAGCCCAAAGCCCACGGACAGCGAAATGGCGAAGATCACCATGTTGCGCCGGTTCCAGTTGACGTCCGCCAGCATCCGCGCGCCCGCGGCCGCAACCATACCGAACATGACGATGACGCCGCCGCCCAGAACCTCGAGCGGGATTGTGCGCACAACGGCACCGACCTTTGGGACGAGTCCGCAAACAATCAGGAAAATCGCGCCGATTGTCACGACATGGCGGCTCATCACACCGGTCATCGCGACCAACCCGACATTCTGACTGAACGACGTGTTCGGCAGACCGCCGAAGACCCCTGCCAGGGCCGAGCCGACACCATCAGCAAAGGTCGCTCCTTCGATTTCGGTGTCCGTCGCCTCGCGCCCCGCACCGCCCTTGGTGATGCCCGAGACGTCCCCGACAGTTTCAACCGCCGAGACAAACGACATCATGCAGAAACCGATGATCGCGGCGGTGCTCAACTCGAAACCGTACTTGAACGGCACGGGCAGGGCGAAGGCCGCGGCGCGATCCCAACTCGTCCCGATCGAGTCGAAGGTCACCATGCCGACCGCCAGACCATAAAGATAGCCTGCCAGGATGCCGACCAGCACCGCCGAAACCGACAGCATGCCGCGCGTGAAGAACTTCAGCAGCAGCGTCACAGCGATGACGACGATTGCTGCCGACCAATTCAGCAAACTGCCATATTCCGGCTTGTCATAGGCCGGGATACCGCCCGCCGCGTATTGGATGCCGACCTTGACCAGATAAAGCCCGATCATCAGCACCACGAGCCCGGTCACCAGCGGGGGAAGTGCGAACCGGATGCGGCCGATAATCAGGCCCAAGGCTCCGTGAAAGCTGCCACCCACGATAACGCCCGCGAAAACGGCGGAAAGTGCGTCGACGCCCTTGCCTGCGACCAGCGGGATCAGGATCGGGATAAAGGCAAAGCTCGTCCCCTGGACGATCGGCAGTTTCGCACCCACCGGTCCGACGCCGACAGTCTGGATCAGTGTCGCGACGCCCGCGAACAGCATCGACATCTGGATCAGATAGAGCAGTTCCGGAAAATCCGGCGAGTTCGATCCGAACCCGAACCCGGCCGCCCCTGCGACGATGATGGCGGGCGTCACATTCGAGACGAACATCGCCAGCACGTGCTGGATGCCCAGCGGTACGGCCTTGTGCAGTGCGGGTGTATAGTCCGGATCGCGGAGCTGTTCGGGGGTTCCGATCGACGTGTCAGCCATGGTGCCTTCTGTCCCTGTCTAAGTCTCGTTCAATTCGATCACTTTCGGTGTGTCGAACCAGTGTTCTTCAAGATTGGCGCCTTGTCCGATCCGGTCGATCACGGCGAACAAGCCGCTGCCCGAGATCGGCATCAGCACCGCGTGCCACGTGTTCGGGTGATAGTTGACAGCCTGCGCACCGCTGGCCTGGAACGCACGGATCTGCCCGGGACGGCCCGCGTCGTCCGGTGCGACGGCCACGATGTATGACGATCCCTGCATGGGTACGAAGCATTGCGAGCCGTCGGGATGACGCTCCATCAACTCGATCGCATAAGGGGCCTGGCGAACCTCAGCATGGAACAGGCTGATCCCGGCCCGCCCATCGGTGAAATCCAGTGTCGCCAGATCATGAAATCGGTGGCATCGGCCCTGATTGATCGTCTTGAATGGGCCATCAGACAGTTCGATCAGATCCCCGAACGGCGCGAACGCCGCGCCCGACAGGGGAGCCGCCGTGATCACCCACGGCCTCCGAGCCCGAGATCAAGCTTCGCATGGCGGTTTACGTCCTTATAGAGGAGGTACCGGAACGGTTCGGATCCGCCCGCATAACAGGCCTGCGGACAGAACGCGCGCAGCCACATGTAATCGCCCGCCTCGACCTCGGCCCAGTCGCGGTTCAGCCGGTAGACGCCCTTGCCCTGCAAGACATAGAGCCCGTGCTCCATCACGTGCGTCTCTTCGAACGGGATCACACCGCCCGGCTGAAGCGTCACGATGGTGACGTGCATGTCGTGGCTCAGATCGTCCGGGTCCATGAACCGCGTCGTCGCCCAACGGCCCTGAGTGTCTGGCATGGCAATCGGCTCGATGTCCTGATCGCGCGTGAAAATCGGCGACGGCGCCTCCAGCCCATCGACCCGCTCGTAGCGTTTGCGCAGGAAATGGAACCGCGCGGTCTCGGTTCCGGTATTCTCGACAGTCCAGGGCGCGCGCGGCGGCAGATAGGCAAACCCACCCGGCTGCAAAACGTGAGTGGTGCGATCCAACTGGATCGACAGCGTGCCGGACGTGACAAAGATCGCGCCTTGCGCTTCGCCATCCGGTTCCGGTTGCACCGAGCCGCCGCCTGGCGCCATCTCCATCACGTAGTGGCTGAACGTCTCGGCGAACCCGGTCATCGGGCGCGCGATCAACCACAGCCGCGTCTTCTCCCAGTGTGGCAGGAAACTCGCCGTGATATCGCGCATCGTCCCCGCCGGGATCAGCGCGTAGGCTTCGGTAAACACGGCGCGACCGGTGTGCAGCGCAGATTGCGGCGGCAGCCCGCCCGGCGGCGTGGCATAGGTGCGGTCGGTCATCTCGGCAGCATGTCCTTCAGGCGATAATACGCGATGCGCTCGACCTGACGGCAGGCCTCGTCGAACTCGGTCTCGCGATCGAACAGGATACGGCGCTGAAACTGCTTCAGAGTTCCAGGCTTGTCGTAATCACGCACGGCGATGATGAATGGAAAGCCGAACCGTTCGACGTAATGGGTGTTCAGGTCCGTGAAGACCGTCCGTTCGGCATCGGTCAACGCGTCCAGCCCGGCCGAGGCTTGCTCGGCCGCCGATTCAACGGTCATCCGTTTCGCTGTCGCCAGTTTGCCGGCAAGATCGGGGTGCGCCTTCAAGACTGCGAGCCGTTCGTCGTCCATGCCGTTCCGGAACGCGCGCACCATCGCGCTGTGCAGTCCGGTTGCCGTGTCGTGCGCCGGGCCGAGCTCCAGCTCGAACGCCCGCTCCGCCACCCAGGGCGAATGCTCGAACACGCCACCGAAGCGTTCAAGGAATTCCTCATGCGATAAGCGCGATGGTGCCTCTGGATCGAACCTCGGCGGATGCATCTTCATCCAGTGCTCGGCGATATCGATCCGCCGCGCGAACCAGACATCCGCGTGTCCGCGTGCGTACTCCAGAAACCGCCGCAGCGCCGCGATACGCCCGGGCCGCCCGACCAGACGGCAATGCAGACCGATCGACATCATCTTGGGCCTGCCTGCGACACCTTCCGCATAAAGTTCGTCGAAACTGTCGCGCAGATAGGCTTCGAACTGATCGCCCGCGTTGAACCCCTGCGGCGTCGCGAAGCGCATGTCGTTCGCGTCCAGTGTGTAGGGCACCACCAACTGGTCACGGTCGCCCACCCGGATCCAGTACGGCAGATCGTCGGCGTAGCTGTCCGCAACATAATCGAAGCCGCCATCCTCGGCGATCAGCCTGACCGTGTTCATTGAACACCGCCCGGTGTACCAGCCGCGCGGGGCTGCACCCGTGACGCGCGTATGGATCGCCTTGGCTTCGGCAATATGCGCAAGCTCTTCGTCCTCGGTGAAGTCCTTGTACTCGATCCACTTCAGGCCGTGGCTGGCAATCTCCCAGCCAGCGTCGTTCATCGCCGCGACTTGCTCCGGCGCCCGCGCCAGTGCCGTCGCGACACCATAAACCGTGACCGGGACATTCATGCCCGTGAACAACCGGTGAAGACGCCAGAACCCGGCCCGCGCGCCATACTCGTAGATCGACTCCATGTTCCAGTTGCGCTGCCCCGACCAGGGCGCCGCGCCCACGGTTTCGGACAGGAACGCCTCGGACGCCTCATCGCCGTGCAGCAAGCAATTCTCGCCGCCTTCTTCGTAGTTGATCACGATCTGAACGGCGATCTTCGCGTCGCCGGGCCAGTGCGCGTACAATGATGCAGCGCCGTAACCAATCATGTCGCGCGGGTAGCGGTTCACGTCTGAGTCCCTCGTTTCACCCGATCTAAACAGAAGAAGGGTGTGATTTGTCAGAAATTTTGCACAAGATCCGCTTTGACGCACCTGCGAAACGAATCCCCAAGGAAGGGCCGGTCATGAGTGGATATCTGACGACGCATGTGCTGGACACGAGCCGAGGTTGCCCGGCCGAGGGGTTGACGATCGTGCTCTTTCGGATGTCGGGCACCGAGCGAACGCGGATCGCCGAGATGGCTACGAATGAAGACGGCCGAACCGACGCGCCCATTTTGCCGACACCGGACTTCGCCACGGGTACCTACGAGCTGGAGTTTCATGCCGGAGACTATCTGCGCGCCAACGATGCCAGTGACGCGTTTCTCGACATCATCCCGATCCGCTTCGCCATGGCCGAGGCGGCGCATTACCACGTACCGCTGTTGCTCTCGCCCTTCGGCTATTCAACCTATCGCGGGAGCTGACCCGATGAGCCCGGACCGGAGATCAATCTGATGGATCAGGTCATCCTGATGGAGTGGGTCAGCTTCGCCGTGCGCTGGCTGCATGTGATCACGGCAATTGCCTGGATTGGCTCGTCTTTTTACTTCATCGCGCTGGACCTCGGTCTGAACCGCAGCATCCCCGGCCCGGCGGATGGCGAGGAATGGCTGGTCCACGGCGGCGGGTTCTACCACATCCAGAAATACATGGTCGCGCCCGCGAACATGCCAGAGCACCTTATCTGGTTCAAATGGGAGAGTTACGCCACATGGCTCTCGGGTGCGGCGCTGCTGGCCGTCGTCTACTGGATGGGGGCCGAGCTTTACCTGATCGATCCGGAGAAGGCGGATCTCGCCATCTGGCAGGCGGTGACGATCTCGGCGGGGTCCTTGGCCATCGGCTGGGTGCTGTACGACCAGCTCTGCAAAAGCCCGTTGGGCGAGCATCCGATGGTGCTGATGTTGATCCTGTTCGCGATCCTCGTGGTGATGTCCTGGGGGTATACGCAGGTCTTCACCGGGCGCGCGGCGCTCTTGCATCTCGGCGCCTTCACCGCGACGATCATGACGGCGAACGTCTTCCTGATCATCATCCCGAACCAGACAATCGTGGTTGCCGACCTGAAGGCCGGGCGCACACCGGACGCGAAATACGGTAAGCTCGCCAAGCTGCGCTCGACCCACAACAACTACCTGACGCTGCCGGTCATCTTCCTGATGCTGTCCAACCACTACCCGCTTTCCTTCGCGACCGAGCACAACTGGATCATCGCCAGTCTGGTGTTCCTGATGGGCGTCACGATCAGGCACTTCTTCAACACAATGCACGCGAAGGGCGGGACGCTGTGGTGGACCTGGGGTGCGACGACGGCGATCTTCATCGCGATTGTCTGGCTGTCGATGCCGTCGGGCGATGCGGTGGAAGATCTTGCCGAAGGTAGCGTGCCGCCCCGGCTGGCGCATCTGGTTGACGATCCACACTTTGAATCGGTGCGCGATATCACGCTGTCGCGCTGTTCCATGTGCCACGCGGCCGAGCCATTGTGGGACGGGATCGCGACCGCGCCCAAGGGCGTGAAGCTGGAGCCCGACGCCCAGCTTGCAGCCCACGCGCGCGAGCTCTACCTGCACGCAGGTGTCAGCCGGGCAATGCCGCCCGCCAACATCACTTACATGGAACCCGAGGAACGGGCCGCGATTGTTGCTTGGTTCACGATGACGCGCTGAGGTCTGCGCAAACTCAGTAGCTGGTGAACCCTGTTGGACAGCCGCATCTCCCACGGCCCGGGTCAATCATCGTTCAGGTGGTCCCGGGTCAAGCCTGGGACAACGTCGGAATGTCAGGCCGCCAGCGCACTTCGGATTGCGTCCAGCGCCGCCTCGCCGCCCGAGGCATCGGGTCCGCCGCCCTGCGCCATGTCGGGTCGGCCACCGCCGCCTTTGCCACCCAGTTTTTCGACCGCCAGTTTGACCAGATCAACCGCTGAGACTGTGTCCTTCAGGTCGTCGGTTACGCCAACCGCCGCCGCCGCCTTGCCATCGGCATCGGCGATCAGAGCGACCACGCCGCTGCCCAGCGAGGTCTTGTGCTCGTCGATCAGACCACGCAGGTCCTTTGGACTGATGCCGGTCAGCACCTGCGCGATCAGCTTGGTGCCGCCGACCTCTTCGACCGTTGGCCCGGATGCGTTCGCACCGCCGCCCAACGCCACCTGACGGCGCAACTCGGCGACCTCGGCCTCGAGTTTGCGGCGTTCGTCCATCAGCGTTGCAATGCGGTCCGGCACCTCTTCCGGGCGCGACTTCAAAGCCGACGCCGCCTGCGTGAGCCGGTGGTCCTGGGTCGTCAGATACTCATAGGCCGCCTCGCCGGTCAGGGCCTCGACGCGCCGGACGCCAGCCGAGGACGCACTTTCACCGGTCAGCACGAACACGCCGATCTCGCCTGTTCGCTCGACATGAGTGCCGCCACACAGTTCCAGCGAGTACACGGACCCGGCAGGCCCAGTCTCGCCTTCGGGCCGCGCCCCCATTGAGACCACGCGGACCTCGTCACCGTATTTCTCGCCGAACAGGGCGCGTGCACCGATTTCCTGCGCGTCATCGGGTGTCATCAACCTTGTCGTCACGGCTGCATTCTGGCGAATGTAGCTGTTTACCTCGCGCTCGACGTCGCCGATCTCCTCCTGGCTCATGCCCTTCTGATGCGTGAAGTCGAACCGCAGCCGATCGGGCGCCACCAGCGAGCCACGCTGCGCAACATGGTCGCCCAGATGTCCGCGCAGCGCCTCGTGCATCAGGTGCGTGGCTGAGTGGTTCGCGCGGATCGCGGCACGCCGGGTGCCATCAACGATCAGCTCTGCAGCCTGTCCGACCTCCAAACCTGCATTCGTCACCGCTGCACGATGGGCAAACACGCCGTTCTTTTTTTCGGTCGTCGAAACCGTCGCCTCGCCTGTGTCGGTCTTGATTACCCCGGCATCGCCGACCTGGCCGCCGCTTTCGCCGTAGAACGGGGTCTGGTTCAGCACGATCCAGCAATCCTCGCCGATATCGGCCTTCTGGACCAGGGCACCGTCCTTGACGATCGCCAGGATCTGTCCCTCGGCCTTCTCGGTGTCGTAGCCCAGGAACTCGGTGGTTCCGTACGTCTCGGCGATGTCGAACCAGATGGCATCGTCCGCAGCCTCGCCCGAGCCTTTCCAGGCCGCGCGCGCCGCTGCCTTCTGCGCGTCCATCGCCTTTTTGAAGCCCTCGGTCTCGATCGTCCGGCTCTTCTCTCGCAACGCGTCCTGGGTCAGATCGAGCGGGAAGCCAAAGGAGTCGTAAAGCTTGACCGCCGTCTCGCCGGGCAAGGCTACACCCTCTGGCAAGCCCTCAAGCTCTGCATCCAACAGCTTCAGGCCGCGATCCAGCGTCGTGCGGAAGCGCTTCTCCTCGCTCTCCAGCGTCTCCTCGATCAGCGCCTGCGCGGTGCCCAGCTCCGGGAACGCCTGCCCCATCTGAGCGACCAGCGCTGGCACCAGCCGGTACATCACCGGGTCCTCAGCACCCAACAGGTGCGCATGGCGCATCGCGCGGCGCATGATCCGGCGCAGCACGTATCCGCGGCCTTCATTCGACGGCAGAACCCCGTCGGCGATCAGGAACGAGGTCGCGCGCAAGTGGTCGGCAATCACCCGGTGGTGCGTCTTGCCTGCGCCATCCGGCTCCCCGTCCGTCAATCCGGCCGAGGCTTCGATCAGCGCGCGCATCAGGTCGGTATCGTAATTGTCGTGCTTGCCCTGCAACAGGGCACCGATCCGCGCCAGCCCCATGCCGGTGGCGACCGACGGCGCGGGCAGCGGCTTGGACTCCCCGCCGGGGAACGTCTCGAACTGCATGAACACCAGGTTCCAGATCTCGATGAACCGGTCACCGTCTTCTTCGGCCGAACCCGGAGGTCCACCCCAGATGTGGTCCCCGTGATCATAGAAGATCTCGGTGCACGGACCGTTCGGCCCGGTATCGCCCATGCGCCACCAGTTGTCGTCGCTGTCGATGCGGATGATCCGGTCATCCGGAAGCCCTGCAACCTTGCGCCACAGCCCGGCTGCTTCCTCGTCTGTCTGGTGCACGGTGACCAGCAGACGGTCCTTGTTCAATCCGAACTCACCGGTGACCAGGGGCCAGGCTAACTCGATCGCCTGCTCCTTGAAGTAGTCGCCGAAGCTGAAATTCCCCAGCATTTCGAAGAACGTGTGGTGCCGCGCTGTATACCCGACATTGTCCAGATCGTTGTGCTTACCCCCGGCGCGCACGCATTTCTGCGAGGTCACGGCACGGTTGTAGTCCCGCGTCTCCAGCCCCGAGAACACGTACTTGAACTGGACCGTCCCGGCATTGGTGAACATCAGCGTCGGGTCGTTGTGCGGGATCAGCGGCGAGGACTCGACGACCGCGTGCCCGTTCCTGGCGAAATAGTCGAGGAAGGTCGAGCGAATGTCGTTCAGCGAGGCCATGGTTGAAGCGTCCGTTATAGGGGCGATTTTTCAGCGCGCCCTCTTATCCCGGCGATGTGGGTGAGTCTACCGGCCCTTCGGTGAAGTCGCCCGCCAAAAACCCTTTGTAGGATGGGCGCCTCGCCCATCCCTGTCTCAAATCATCCGCGCAGCATCCGCATCAGGACACGGTCGCGATTGATGAAATGGTGCTTCAGCGCCGCCGCCACATGGCCCAGCAGAAGCAGCACCAGGGTGATCGCCGTGAAGAAATGGATGTTCGCGAACAGGCTCTCCAATGCCTCGGTTCCGGGTATGAACGGATCCGGCAACTCGAACAGTCCGAAGACCATATTTTTGATCCCGTAGGAGTCCTGCAAGGGCGACGCCGACGACATCAGCCAGCCCGACAGCGGCATCACGACGATACAAACGTAAAGACCATAGTGACCGACATGTGCGGCCAGCCGTTCCAGGCCGGACATCTCCACCGGCAGGTCCGGCGCCCGGTTGACCAACCGCCAGAGCACGCGCAACAGCGCCAGCGAGAACGCGACGAACCCCCAGCTTTTGTGGTCCTGCGTCAGTTCGAACTGCAGGTAGATGTCGCTCACAAAGTTGGCCATGAAGAAGCCGACACAAAGCAGTCCGATGATCACGATGGCCATCGACCAGTGAAACAGTCTTGCGAGCCAGCCCCAGCCAGTTGCCGTGTTCTTCAGCGCCATGCGTCCGGTCCTTATTCTGTGCGGGCTGCCCGCAGGTCAAAGCTCACGATCACGTCCGGGCCGATCTCGACAAAGATCGCCGAGGGACCGACGCCCAGCAGATAATCTGCGCGGACAATGACGAGCGAGCCTGCTGCGGCCGCCAGGTCTTCATCGAACGCCAGATTGATCTCCGACGTGATCGGTCGCTCCACACCGCGGATCGTCAGCTGCCCCCTTGCGGCGTAGCGGGTCCCCTCGATCGGGGTCAGGTCGATCAGCCGATAAATGACATTTGGGTGGTTCTTGGAGTCGAACCACTCGGCCGATTGCGCAAATCCACTTGCAAGATCGTCGTTCAGGTCGATGCTCGACGTGTCGATTGTCAGAAGCAACTCCGCGCCCGACAGGCTGTCTGGATCGAACTGGCCAGTCCCTTCGAAACGCGAGAACACGCCTGACTTCGGAGTACCATCACCCTGATACTCGAACCCGATCCTGGAATTCGCCGGTTGCACGACCCATTCGTAGGCAAGCGTCGTCGAGGCAGGCGCCGCGATGGCGATCGTTGCCACAAGGCTAAGGAAGGTTTGGCGGAGTGAGATCTGCCAGGTCATGCGTGTCTCCTGCATTTGTCCTGTTTCGGCTCGGGCCGCCAATATCACGGTCCCTGCACCGGACTCCGGCGCAGGGAGCCTGTGTACTGTTTACTGTGCAGGGCTCATTTCCATATCCAACTGGATCGGAACAATGGCGCTGACAGCCGGGGCGGCATAGCTCACGCCGAACTCGGTCCGGTCGATCTCGCCCGTCACGGTGAAGCCCGCGATCGTCTGGTTCGGGTTGAACGGCGACGGTCCCAGCTTGTTCAGTTTGGCCTGGAAGGTGACCGGTTTGGTCACACCGCGCAGGGTCAGATCGCCCGTCACATCAGCGCTGTCGGTGCCGGTCGGCACGACCGAGGTCGAGACGAAGGTGATCTGCGGATGGTTCTCGACATCGAAGAAATCCTTGCCGCGGATATGCTTGTCACGGGCTTCCCAGAACGTGTCGACAGAGGCCGCGTCGATCGTGAAGCTGACGCTGGTCGCCTCCACATTGCCCGGATCAAAGTCGATCTCGGCGTCGAAAGACCGGAATTGTCCATGGGTGGTCGAAAAGCCGAGATGCCCGACCGAGAATTTCACATGGGCGTGGCTTTTATCGAGCACATAAGGTGCTGCCGTCGCGGCGACGGGGGACAGCGCCAGTGCGGCGGCGACGATAAGGGACGAAAGGCGCATCGGTATCTCCAAGCTTGGAACTGTGTTCTGATGGCAATCAACCTAGGAAGTCCGAAACCCGGGAAAAGTCACATTACAGTAAAGCATTGTTGCGTCAGCGGCAAAGAAGGCTGCGGCTCAGAGATACTGGTTGACGATCTCGCTTGATAGCCTGCACCTTCATCCCCTGCGTTAGCATATGAATCACGTGTAGGGAGAGTTGTGCCGATGTTGCCGACGTCAAAACAGTTCGGTCGGGAGATGCGCGAGCAAAAGATTAACTGGCCTGCACCTTTGATCGGTAAAGCGGACCGACAACAGGACGGAGTAGAAGTGTTTCGAGTCGGCCAACGCAGCGCCGCCAACGTCTTTGTGTTGGTCAGACGTGGTTGGGGTACGGTTTACGCCGCTCCCTCTTACACCGATTACAGGAACGCTTTTAAGCTCGTGATCCCGTTAAACGCCGAGGGCCGCGAGGTTGATCATCTTTTTCCGAAGTCCAAAGCGAGCGATGGAGAATTCTGTGCTCTCGGGCTATTAAGCAGATCTGCGAATGCCTCATATAAAGATGATGAAGATTTCAAAAACCTTCAGTTAAAGATATCAAATTTCAAAAAATCCCGACTCCGTGACGATTTTCCTTTATATACTTCTCAACTCACGGACATGCAGCGCGGATGGGCAGGAATTCGTGGGTTTATTTTTCCACTGCACCAAATGAACAATGGCGTTTTAACGCGCGTTACATAAAACAGCGATCTCTGACGAGAAGCCTACTGAACAACACGACTGATCAATCGCGCGCGAATTTTCGCGTCATCAGCGAGTTGGCGCCGGCGCGCCCTCGCCGCGATAATCGTAGAATCCGCGACCGGCCTTTCGGCCGAGCCATCCCGCCTCGACATACTTTACCAGCAGCGGGCAGGGCCGGTACTTGGTGTCCGCCAGTCCTTCATGCAGAACGTTCATGATCGCCAGGCAGGTATCCAGGCCGATGAAATCAGCCAGTTCCAGCGGCCCCATCGGATGCCGGGTCCCCAGTTTCATCGCCGTATCGATGCTCTCGACGTTGCCGACGCCTTCGTACAGCGTATAGATCGCCTCGTTGATCATCGGCAGCAGGATACGGTTGACGATGAAGGCCGGGAAATCCTCGGCCACGGCCGCTGTCTTGCCCAGCGTCGCGACGACCTGCTTCATGGTTGTGAAGGTCTCGTCGTCGGTGGCGATGCCACGGATCAGTTCGACCAGTTGCATCACCGGCACCGGATTCATGAAGTGCAGGCCCATGAAACGCTCGGGCCGGTCGGTCGTGCTGGCCAGCCGGGTGATCGAGATCGACGATGTGTTCGTCGTCAGAAGCGTGTGCTCGCCCAGATGCGCCGCCAGACCGGCGAAGATCTGAACCTTTATCTGCTCGTTCTCGGTCGCGCTTTCGACGATCAGATCCGCCGAGCCCAGCTCAGCGGGGTCCATCGTGCCCCTCAACCGGGCCATCGTCGCACCATGATCGGCGACCGAGATCTTCTCGCGCGCCACGGCCTTGTCCAGTTGATCGCCAATCCCGGCAATCCCGGCGTCGACCCTGTCCTTGTCGATATCGTTCAGAAGGACGTCGAAACCGGCCTGTGCGAAGACCTGCGCGATGCCTGTTCCCATTTGTCCGGCGCCAATCACGCCGACCGAGCGGATGTTCGTCATCCCTTTTTCCCCAGTCTCCGGGCGGTGGTCCGCCCGTGATTATCCTGCGCAATGGTGCGCTGCAACACGGCACGTTAAACCGATGAACCCGGCTTGGCAAAGCCGCGTGACGGAATTTTGGCGCAAGAATGTTGTTTATTCCGGGCGTTGCTCCCGGGATCTCGCCTGAATTGCGCGCCAACGGGCCGCCAGCCAGTGCTCTCCACCCATCCCATCCACGACAGCTTGCAAGCGGCCACGATATCGCATCCAGCGGTCAAGCGAGCCGGACGAAACTGGCGCCCGCACCTGTGCAACGGACGCCGTCTTGACGGGTCCCGACGTATCGGGCTCCAGACAACGGGCATCGAAGGGCAGGCCAAGATGCTCAAGCACACCCCGCACAACCGGCTCGGAGTCCGTCACCAGGTCTTCGTACAGAACGGAACGAATCCGGCTGCCCATCAGGACAGTCCTGTGATCGGTCAGGTCCGCGTATTGGCGATACGCCTGCCCCAGGGCGGTCATGTCGGTGGCATAATCCAACCCGAACGCGAAGCTCGCTTCCCAGCAACTCAGGCATGTTCCCAGCGGATGACGCTGCATGTGCAGGATCCGCGCATTCGGGAACATTGCCGCTATCAGCGGCCAGAACAGAGTGTTCGGGGGCATCTTGTCGATGATGCGCGCCGCCTGCTGGCCTTGCAGCCGTCCGGCGACGCCTTGAAGGACGGCCTGTCCCATCTGGGTAATGACACTTGGCGTCAGCGTCTGGCGCAGCTTGGCCGGATCGCGTCCCACCTGGCCAATGAGCTGATTGAAAATCATGCCGACCGTCGTCGTCTCGCCAACCGACGCGATCACCGGATGGGCCGTCAGCATCCGGTCCAGAAGCGTCGTTCCCGATCGCGGCATTCCCGTGATGAAGACCAGCCGGTCATCGGCGAGTCCTGCGCCCTGCAACCGTTGCATCAGCCGGGCGTCGAAGACAGACCGCAGCAGGTCTTGCATCCCGAGTTCCTGCGCCGCGTCCCAGCGCATGGGAGACAGCCGGTTGCCCTCTGCGGTGGCGTCGAATGCACCATCCGTATCATCGATCTTTCGCAGCGCCGTCGCCAGCGCATACTGCAGGTCGCGCGCGGCTTTGGCCTCTGGCTCGGCCGCCAGCATCGCGCGCAGTTCCGCGACCAAGGATTCGGCCTCGGCGGGCGGAATCGCGGTCGCCAGATCCAGCCACGCGCTCGAATAGTCTGGGTCCTTTGCAATCGCCTTGCGAGAGGCCGCAACGCCGTCTTCGAACCGTCCCAGGGAGTTCAGGATCAGCCCTTCATGGGCGAAGATCGCGGCCTGCGGGAACTCGCGGCCCAGATCGCGGATCTCGGCCAAGGCTTCCTCGGCCCGGTCCTCACCATGCCAGATCGCGATGGCGTGGCGCAGACGAACCGTCGGGTCTCTGGGCGCGATCGTCAGGGCCTCGCGATAGACCTTGGCGGCGGCTGCCGTGTGCCCTCCCGCGTAAAGCTTGGCGCCGCGATCGAGCAAATCCTTGACGGTTGGCTGAGTCACTGAAGGCGCATCAATATCCATGTGAACATCAGCCTAAACAAGCTTTGCCCACCTGAATGTCCACCTTCGAAACGCGCTGCCGCGCATCGCCTTACCCACCTCGATATCCATCTTCCAAGGTGATCAATGCGCTTCTTCCCAGCTCGCGCCCTGGCCCGCATCAACGACCAGAGGCACGGCGATCTCGACTGCGGGTGCGGCAGCATTCTCCATCACTGCGCGGACCACGTTAGCGGTCGCGTCCGCCTGATCCTCGGGCACTTCGAAGAGCAATTCATCGTGAACTTGCAACAACATACGGGCATCCAGACCGGCTTGCGAGATCGCGTCCGGAATACGGATCATAGCGCGCCGGATAACGTCGGCCGCCGTGCCCTGGATCGGTGCATTGATCGCGGCACGTTCGGAGAAACCCCGCCCGGGTCCCTTCTGTGTGATCCCCGGAGTGTGAATACGCCGCCCGAACAGAGTCTCGACATACCCTTTCTCGCGCGCATGGGCCTTCGTATCTTCCATATATTGCTTTATTCCCGGGAACTTAGCGAAGTACCGGTCGATGAAATCCTGTGCCTCGGCGCGTGGAATACGAAGATTGTTCGACAAGCCAAACGCTGTCACGCCATAAATTATTCCAAAGTTCACAGCCTTTGCTTGTCGGCGGATGTCTGGAGTCATCTCGTCCAGCGGTACGTCAAAGACCTCGGACGCCGTCATGGCGTGAATGTCCAGACCATCCTTGAACGCCATCTTGAGCGCTGGAATGTCCGCGATATGGGCCAGGATCCGCAACTCGATCTGCGAATAATCCAGCGATAATATGATGTTACCAGGTTCGGCAACGAAAGCGGTGCGGATCGCCCGGCCTTCCTCGGTCCGGACGGGGATGTTCTGCAGGTTCGGGTCGGTCGAGGCAAGCCGGCCTGTCGAGGTCGCTGCCAGCGAGAACGAGGTATGGACCCGCCCGGTCTCGCCATTGATATGGGTTGGCAGCGCGTCCGTATAAGTCGACTTCAGTTTCGAAAGTTGCCGCCAATCCAATATCTTAGCTGGCAGATCGTGCCCCTGAGCAGCCAGCACTTCCAGCACATCCGCCCCGGTTCCCCAGGCACCGGTCTTGGTTTTCTTCCCGCCCTCCAGGCCCATTTCGTCGAACAGGATCTCTCCGAGCTGCTTGGGCGAGGCCTGGTTGAACTTGCGGCCCGCCAGCGCGTAGATCTCGTCCTCGAACTCGGCCATCTTCTGGGCGAAGCGGTTCGACATCGAACCCAGCACGTCGCGGTCGACCTTGATGCCGTTGCGTTCCATGTCGACCAGTACCGGGATCAGCGGGCGTTCCAACGTGTGATAGACGGTCGACACCCGCTCCGCCGCCAGCCGGGGCCGCAGCCCGTGCCACAGCCGCAGGGTTACGTCCGCATCCTCGGCGGCATAGTGTGCAGCCTTGTCGATCTCGACCCGATCGAACGTGATCGCAGACTTGCCAGAGCCGATAAGCTCTTTGATCGAAACGGTTTTATGGGACAGATGGCGTTCGGCCAATTCGTCCATGCCATGCCCGCCCAGCCCTGAATCCAGTGCATAGGACATCAGCATGGTATCGTCGATCGGCGCCACCGGCGTGTCGTACCGGGCCAGAACCTTGAGGTCATATTTCAGGTTCTGACCAATCTTGATGATCGATGGATCGACGAGAATCGGGCGCAGAACCTCGAAAACCGCCTCGATGTCCAACTGATCCGGCGCACGCTCCATCGCGCCCAGCAAATCGCCGTCGCCAGAGACATGGGCGACAGGGACATAAGCGGCCGTCTCGGGCGTTACAGCCAGCGCGAACCCGGCGATCTCTGCCACCATCTCGTCCAGCGAATTCGTTTCGAGATCGATGCAGAGGTGTCCGTGTTCATAGGCTTCGTCTATGATCGCCTGCATCGTTTCGATGTCGCGTACCGTTCGGTAGGCGGCCTTTTCGATAGGCTCGAGCGCGCGAACCGCGCCGGGCGCCCAATCGCCCGAGGCGCCCGACGAAGCCTTGGCTTCTGTCTCGACTGCGCCAACAACCGGTGCTTCGACGTTCATCGCCTCGGCAATCCGGTTCGTTAGCGTGCGGAACTCCATATCTGAGAGAAAGCCGAGCAAAACGTCCGGGTCCGGTGCGTTCAACGAGAACTCGGGCATCGCGACCGCGACCGGCACATCGCGCTTCATCGTCACCAGATCGCGCGAAATGCGGATCTGATCGGCGTTGTCGATCAGCGTCTGACGACGCTTGGGTTGCTTGATCTCTTCGGCCCGCGCCAGGAGTGAATCCAGATCGCCGTATTCGTGGATCAGTGTTGCAGCGGTCTTCACACCGATCCCAGGCGCACCGGGCACGTTATCGACCGAGTCTCCGGCAAGCGCCTGAACATCAATGACTTTCTCGGGGCTGACACCGAATTTCTTCTCGACTTCCTCGGGTCCGATCTCAACGTTTTTCATCGGATCGACCATACCGATCCCCGGCGCGATCAACTGCATGAGGTCTTTGTCGGACGACACAATTGTGACCGAGGCACCCATCGCAGCCGCCTGATCGGCATAGGTCGCGATCAGATCGTCAGCCTCGTAACCCTCCATCTCGATGCAGGGCAGCCCAAAGGCGCGCGTCGCGTCGCGGATTAGCGGAAACTGAGGCACCAGATCCTCGGGCGGCGGCGGACGCTGGGCCTTGTATTGGTCGTATATCTCGTTGCGAAAACTCTTTGAGGAGTAGTCCAGGATCACCGCCAAATGCGTGGCACCCTTGGTGCCGGCGCCGATCACCAGCTTGTGGAGCATGTTGCAAAAGCCCGAAACGGCGCCGATCGGCAGACCGTCGGACTTGCGCGTCAGGGGCGGCAGAGCATGGTAGGCGCGAAAGATGTAACCCGAGCCATCCACCAGATAAAGATGATCGCCGCGTCCCAGACCGTCCGCCATGCCAAACTCCCGTTTCTTCGCGAGCCATCAAACGGGAACTCGGCATGATTTGCCAGCGCGTTTTCAGTGCGGAGTCACCGGGGTCGCGTCGGCATCGCCCGGCACGTGGATCACGATCTGGGCCGTGATCAATCCGTCCGGACCGATCAGCGCCCGATGGTCCTGTGCCCGCAGAACAGCGCGAAAGCGGTGCTGCCCAGGGCTGAGGGCGCCCAACTCAGCGCGTGGCACGTAGGCCGCTGCAACCTTCGTGTCGCCTTTGTAGATGTGGGCGTGGCCTATCGTCTGTGGACCGCTGACCGCCTGGCAAAGCTCGCTGAACGCAAAACCCTCTGCCCGCAAATCTACGAACCACGTACCATCGGAGTATTGCCCGGGCGTCAGGACGAGTTCGGGAGCCGACCGTTCGGCTGGCCAGGCGACGAAGACGCTGCGTGGCGGTCCTGACTTCGAATTCACCTGCGAGGCCATCAGCGCTGTCACAAACAGCACGGCAATCAGGACAAGGCCATGCCAATGGCGGTGTATGAACGTGATCATGCTCGCCTCCCTCAAGCCAGTTTGGTCGCGGCTACGACGCGTCTGGGTTCAGGTTTGGGCGGCATTGCGCCCGCCATAAGCAGGATCAACGCGACACCGTAGAGGTTTGCGTGGAACAGGGGCGTTTCACCCAGCATCACGGCGAAGAAGGTGAAGGCACCCATCAGGAAGATCGCGACCGGGCGCACGAGCCGTCCCATGGCCAGCAGCAACCCCGCGACAATCTCGACACCTGTCATGCCAAGGGCGACGATCTCGATCGGAAGTCCGAATGTCGGGAACTCGCCGTGCTGCAGGATCGCGATCATCAGCGTCGGTTGGAGCAGCTTGAACGCGACACCGAGATAGACGAACGTTCCCCCTACCAGTGCCATAGCGACATGCCAGACGATCTTCCGGCTCCGATCGCTCGCGGCGGGCTGAGGAAACGCTCCAAGATATCGGTCCGCCGCGCACCATCCCGGCCCGAAGACAATCAGCAGAAGTGCGGGTGCAATGAAGTGCGGGGCATAGGACAGAAATGTCGTCCCGAAGGCCACGATGCCCAGTGCCGAGAGGATCGCGACACCGGCCGCCGCGACATTGGTCAAGACGCCGGTTGCCAGCAGCAGCGACAGTCCAAGCGCCACGGTCCCGAGCCATTCCCATCCGGGAACAAGTGTCAGCTGCATGTCCGGGACGAACAGCACCGCCTGGGTCCAGGGTTCGGTCCCGGAGCGCGGCAGCCCACCCAGCGCGCCGAGCCCGAGCATCAGCGCGAGACCGATCCGCACGGCCAACAGGCCAAGACCTGCGGCAAAGTGAGAAATCGGCGCGGCGAGCTTCTCCTCCAAAGGTTGCAGTCGATCCTCTGCATGCAGTGCAGCAATCGCCGCGATGGCGGCCGCCAGCCCTGCCGCCCCCAGAACGATCGGATTGGTGAAGAGATCCGGGATCGGTGCGCGGGAAAGCGCTTCGACCTCGGCGGGTGTCAACAGCCAGGCTTCGTGGGCCATGGCACCGTTTGCATTGGCGCCCGATGCGCCGCCCGCCAGTAGTGCCAGAACGTGTTTTCGGTTTAGTTTCATATCCGTATCCTCAAGCATCGACTCTCGATCCGAACGCGGGGACCGGCGCCGGGTTACGTCAGTGTCATCGTTTCGGCAGGTCGAGAGCGCCGGAAATTCGGTGCTTCGGGATCTTCGGTCCGAACCGAGCAATGCGGGTTCGGTGATCCATGCTGCGCTGCACCTATTTTCTGCAACTCAGAGGAGATTCGATGTGAAGATCATTACTGCAGGTGATTCGATTCTTTGGTCGTACCAAGGGATCACTAGCCAGTCAGTCTGATGGAACCCTCATCGAGCGGCGCTTGGCGCGGCTACTAAGCATCTGATTTAAATAGATTAATCTGAGAGCGCTTCATCGGGCAACGGTCGCAAGGACAGCGCTTTACGCCCTAGCGAAGCTTCTGATCACGGTTTTGCGATTTGCATGTTTTTGAGGGTAACGCGGGGCTGGCCCTAAACGTAATGCGCCCGGGGCGGGTAAACACCGGGCGCAGGCCAGAGGCCGATTTGGGCAGGCTGAGGGGGATGCCGCCCGTTAGACGGCGGTTTGCTTGGGGGGAGCCGCCGTCCTGCCTGACTAAATGGGTCGGGATGGTTAACGGTTCAAGATCCCAGCCTCTATGTCGCCAGCCGATAACCCCCAGTTTCGGTCACAAGTATGCGAGCGTTGCCGGGAGCGGGCTCGATCTTCTGGCGCAATCTGTAGATGTGCGTCTCCAAGGTGTGCGTCGTGACGCCGGCATTGTAGCCCCACACCTCGCGCAGCAGCGTGTCCCGCTCGACCGTGCGGCCACCGGCGCGATACAGGAACTTCAGGATATTGGTTTCCTTCTCGGTCAGGCGGATCTTCTTTTCGGCTTCATCGACCAGCATTTTCCCGCCCGGGCGGAAACTGTAGGGGCCGACTGCAAAAACCGCATCCTCGGATTGCTCGTGCTGGCGCAGCTGTGCACGGATACGCGCCAGCAGGACCGGAAACTTGAACGGCTTGGTCACATAGTCATTGGCGCCGGCGTCGAGCCCAAGGATCGTGTCGGCGTCGGAGTCGTTGCCCGTCAGCATAAGAACCGGACACTTCACGCCGCTGCGGCGCATCATCCGGCAGACCTCGCGTCCGTCCAGATCCGGCAAGCCCACGTCCAGAATGACGAGATCGTGCATTTCGGTCTTTGCGCGCTCCAGCCCGCCATTTCCGGTTTCAGCCTCATAGACGTCGAAGTCATCGATCATCATCAGCTGTTCGGCCAAGGCTTCCCGCAGGTCACCATCATCATCAACCAACAGGATTTTCTTTGCGACGCTCATGCGTATCCCCTCTTCTTCGTAAGTTTCGTGTGACGTTCTGGCGGGTCACTTGGGGATGGGGCGAGAGGAAACCACGAATTTTTTCAAGGGCTCACCGTCTCGTGTTGTCGCGTGGGCGAGTGTTACATTTTTAGGCGTATATCGGGTCAATTGTTACTATATGTCGGTCGGCGAGGATCGTGAGAGGATAACGTGACGCTGACTTTGAATGACGAAGAACGGGTCGCCCGGGCGCGTGCCGACCTGCGCATCGGCGCTCCGGTGGTCCTGGTGTCATCCTCGGGTGGCGCGGTCGTT
>JBHJIZ010000032.1:0-28055 GCA_050043005.1 Paracoccaceae bacterium | reverse complement strand
GCGAGAGACAACAGAGCAAGCGCGCATCGTACTGGATGACATTAACCCGGAGGGCCGCGACGTGGACGCCCCGCCATTGCCCGAGGTTCGCCAATTCGTCTTCCTCAAATGGCGCAACGGACTGCACCGTCTTCTGCTCAGCAAGGATCTATCGGATCTCGAACGCTCAGAGCGCGCACAAGATCTGATCGCACAGGCACAACGCACCCAGCCGAACAGCGCGTACCATTGCACTGCCGCCACCACGCTGGCACAGATCCAGGTTGAACAGGAAGACGACGAGGCACTCCAAAGGATCCGTGAAGCCCGGACGATTTGCAGCACGGCCCACGGCGCCGATGATATCAGAAACTCTCAGATCCGCCTTCTGGAAGTGCGAGCGCTCAATGACGAGAAACGCTACAAGGATGCTCTGAAAGCCTCGGACGGGCTCGAACAGGCGTTCCTGGCACACGGTCAGGAAGGGTCTTTGATCGCGACATATGTCCAGATCATGCTTGCCCATGCAAAATTGAACGACGACGACGCCCGTGACGCGTTTATCGATCGCCTTCGGGACTGGGGCGCTTTCTCACTCGGAACGGACCACAACATAGTGGAGAGGCTGCGAGGCTTCTAACCGGGCGTACCCATCTTTGCTGACGCGGGTATAAGCGCTACCTTCGCTGCAGGCCATTCGCCGGAGGACCTATGTTTCTGAATCTCTTCTTCGGGCTCAAGGAAGCCAAGGTTCCGGTGTCGCTGCGCGAGCATCTGACGCTGCTCGAGGCCATGCAGAAGCAGCTCGTCATGTACGATGTCGAGGATTTCTACTTTCTGGCCCGTGCAGCACTTGTGAAGGACGAGCGTTACCTCGACCGGTTCGATCAGGTCTTCGCCCAGGTCTTCAAGGGACTCGAAGCCGTCTCTGGCTCGCCAGACGGCGTGGAGACCATGGATCTGCCCGAGGAATGGCTGCGCAAGATGGCAGAGAAGCACTTGTCTCCAGAGGAGATGGCGGAGGTTGAGGCGCTTGGCGGCTGGGAAAAGTTGATGGAGACGCTGAAAGAGCGGCTCGAGGAACAAAAGGGCCGGCACCAGGGTGGCTCGAAATGGATCGGAACCGCTGGGACCTCACCCTTCGGCGCCTACGGCTACAATCCCGAGGGCGTGCGGATCGGACAGAAAGAGTCGCGCCACCGCCGTGCGGTCAAGGTCTGGGACAAGCGTCAGTTCAAGGATCTCGACGGCGACATCGAGCTTGGCACCCGCATCATCAAGGTCGCGTTGAAACGCCTTCGCCGCTGGGCGCGTGACGGTGCGCCGGACGAGCTGGATCTGGACAACACCATTCGCTCGACCGCCGAGCATGGATATCTCGACGTCAAGATGCGCCCAGAACGGCGCAATGCAGTCAAGATCCTGATGTTGTTCGACATCGGCGGATCGATGGACGATCATATCAAGGTCGCCGAGGAACTGTTCTCCGCCGCCCGGGCCGAGTTCAAGCACCTCGAATACTACTACTTCCACAATTGCCTGTACGAGGGCGTCTGGAAGAACAACCGGCGCCGCTGGGACGAGCAGATCCCGACCTGGGATATCATCAACAAGTACGGCCCGGACTACAAACTGGTCTTTGTCGGCGATGCCTCGATGTCACCGTACGAGATCATGTATCCCGGCGGCGCCAACGAGCATTGGAACCCCGAGGCAGGCGAGGTCTGGCTTCGTCGGGCATTGAACCAATGGCCATCCTCGGTCTGGATCAATCCGGTCCCAGAGAAGCACTGGCGCTACACGCATTCGATCAGCATTGTTCGGGAGATCACGGAGAACCGGATGTTCCCGATGACACTGCAAGGACTGGACGCCGCAACGCGCGAGTTGAGCCGGTGACTACCGGAGCCCAAGTTTCGCGAGCAGGCGTTCCCGCTTCATAAGCCACCAGCCGGCTTCGACAGGCCATTTCTCATGGTTGGTCTCCGCACCCAGCGCCCGTGCCGCATGAAGCGGCCAGTTGGGATCATCGAGCAATTCCCGCGCCAGCGCGACCATGTCCGCCTGACCTGACGAGACGATTTTTTCGCAGAGTTCAGCGTCCCAGAGGAAACCGACGGCCATTGTCGCAATGTCGCTGTTCTCGCGGATTGCCTGCGCGAACGGAGCTTGAAACCCCTGCTCGATTTTCATGCGGCGCGGGCGTTCTTTTCCTCCGATCCCACCGGTGGAACAGTCGATTATGTCCACCCCGGCGTCCTTCAATGCGCGGGCGGTCACGATGGTTTCGTCGATTTCGACACCGCCCTCCAGCCAATCGGTGGCCGACAGGCGAAATGCCAAGGGCAATTCTTCCGGCCACGCAGTTCTGATTGCGCGCGCAACCTCGACGGCAAAGCGGCGCCGGTTCTCGGGTGAACCGCCCCATCTGTCGGTGCGCTGATTGGCGATCGGCGACAGGAATTGGTGAACCAAGAACCCGTGTGCCGCATAGACTTCGATGATCTTGAATCCGGCCTCCCGCGCCCGACGCGCAGCCATACCGAAAGCTGCAAGGACGCGCTCAATATCTGCCTCGCTCATGTCCTGCGGCGTTGGCCATCCTTCGGCATAGGGGACCGGCGACGGCGCTATCGCGGGCCACGGCGCTTCGCCGCGCTCGCGCAGGTCCTCATCGTCGACGGGCGTCTCACCATGCCAGGGACGCCGTTCCGAGGCCTTCCGCCCTGCGTGCCCCAATTGTACGCCAGGCACGGCTCCCTCATTCTCCAGAAATCGCGTGATGGGCACCAGCGGCTCGACCTGACGATCGTCCCACAGGCCAAGATCGCCATGGGTTCGACGGCCATCTCGCTCGATCGCGGTCGCTTCTGCATAGACCAATCCCGCCCCGCCGAGCGCGAACCGTCCCAGATGCACCATGTGCCAATCGTTCGCGCACCCGTCCTCCGCCCGGTACTGGCTCATTGGCGACACGGCAATCCGGTTGCGAAACGTCACGTCGCGAAGACGAAACGCTGAAAACAGGTTGGACACGACAAGCTCCCGCGCAGTTTGGCGAACGTTACTTAATCGCTCGCCGGTACCGCAGGATGCAAACTTCCGTGAGATCCGATGCTTCAGGCCGCGTCAGCGATCAACGCATCGACATCGAAAGGGGCATTGATCATTGCGAGGTTTCCATCAGCGTCGACGGGCCAGTCGGCGCGCGGTTTATCCCAGTAAAGCTCAACACCGTTCCCGTCCGGGTCATCCAGGTACACGGCGATCGAGACGCCGTGATCCGCGCGCCCAATAATCGGGTACCCAGCATCAATGACACGTTTGACCGCCCGTCCTAACGCCGCTCGCGTGGGGTAGAGAAAAGCAGAATGATAAAGGCCCGTGTGCCCGGGTGGCGGACGCGTGCCTCCCTTCGACTCCCATGTATTCAGCCCGATGTGATGGTGGTATCCGCCAGCCGACAGGAACGCCGCCTGATCGCCAAACTTCTGCATGACATCGAAGCCGAGAACACCGGAATAGAACGCAATCGCGCGCTCCAGATCGGCGACCCGCAGATGAACATGCCCGACCGAGACCTCGGGTTCGGTTGGCTTCGTCGCGGCTTCTATCGGTTCCATAACGGTGCTCCTTCTTGCTGCGCTCGAAGGTGGAGGTCGGGCAGAGATTGAAAAAGGACGCAGCGCCGAAAGCTCTCTTGCGGATTTAGCACGAATAAACCCTCTCCGACCCTGACGTAGGCGGGACGCCAGACTATATTCAATTCATGTTCAAGCTGCTTCTTCCCCTCCTGCTGGTCGCGGGGGCCTATTTCTGGTTCCGGTTTCGCGCCCAGGCTTCCGGTCATGCGCTCCGCGGCCAATCCGAACCGCTGCGCAATGACCAGCTCGAAAGCCTTTTCGGACGCCTCGCCGACGCGGCCGGGATCGAACATGTCGAAGTACGTGTCCTGCCGGACCGCAATCCGAACGGCCTCGCGACCGATACCGGAGAGATCTATGTGACCCAGGGTTTCATCGATGCCTTTCGCGGAGGCGATGTCTCCGGGCCCGAACTTGCATCGGTCGCTGCGCACGAAATGGGACATCTGGCACTGGGCCACATGAAACGCAGGGCCTTGCAGGTCGGCGGAATGCAGGCGGCGCAACTGGTTCTCGGCACCGTTCTGGGACGTCTCATTCCATTCTTCGGCGCCTACATCGCCCTTTGGCTGCTCGGAACGATCACGGCCAAGCTTTCGCGCAATGACGAATTCGAAGCAGATGCCTATGCGACAGCGCTCATGGTCCGCTCGGGCATTGGCGCCGAACACCAGGCCCGCTTGCTCGAGAAGCTGCCAAAACTGCTGCCCGGCGCGGGAGGGTCAGCCTCGTGGCTTGCGTCCCACCCACCCTCGGAACAGCGCGCCCAGGCCATTCGGGAGAACGCCGCGCGCTGGCAAGGGCACGCGCCTCAGGTTGGATAAGGAAAGATCTATGGCTGGGATGACCGAAGAACTGAAAGCCGCGGGATGGGCCGCATCCTCCGATGGTAAGGCCATTGAGAAGACCTTTAAGTTCAAGAACTTCCGCGCCGCGATGGCGTGGATGGTGCGAGCAGGATTCGAGGCAGAGGCCGCCGATCATCATCCCGAGTGGTCAAACGTCTACAATCGCGTCGAGGTGCGGCTGACCACGCATGATACAGGCGGGCTAACCGACAAAGACATTGCGCTGGCCACCGCAATGGAAGCGCTGAGCTGAACCTCTATTAATCGTGCGTTAGCCATCCTCGCAGCATTTTACCAGCGCTCGCGGCGGACGAAGGCTGGGGAACATGCACGTTCTGGTCCATCTGGGTCTCAACAAATGCGCGTCGACGTTCATCCAGAAGGCGCTTGCACAGGCTCGGCCGATCTTGCTGGCCGCAGACACATGGTACCCTGAACAGAATGGCCACGATTGCCAGTACGGTATTTCGAGACATTACGGCTTCGGACCAGACGCTCGCGAGATTGAGCCACGCACCATCGCACAGCTCGTCCGAGAAGCGCGAAATCGCAACTGTAAGCGGTTGATCATCTCGTCTGAGTACCTCTCACTCTATCGACGTGAGGCCGCCACAAGACTTGCAAAAGATCTATCCGACGCGACCACGCGCTTCGAGTTCGTGATCTTTTCCCGCGAAGTGTTCGGTTGGATCAGATCGCTGTTCAATCAGTACGTCAAAGCCGTCGAAGGCTCAGGCCAACTTGATGATCTGAACGCTTTTGTGGACCAGGTTCTTCGAAACAAGGCAGTCGATGTGGCCGGACGCATTGGTTTGTGGACGTCGGTCACACCCGAAGGAACCATGAAACACTACCGTCTGCCCGATCGTGGCAACCTCGGTAGCGCGCTTTCGATCTTCGAAGAGTTTGCTGGACTTCAGCTGGAAATCGATGCGCCCGACCCTGCGAACTCCAGCATCGAGCCCGCAGCACTGCATAGGATCGGTCAACTCAGGCGACGCATGTCGACCCCCGACCGCGATGCGGAGATCACGCGGCTCATGACCGGCGGCGCTTCGCCCTATCCTGCGCCCGAAGGATTTCTCGAGATCAGCGCTGACCGCCGGGCACGTATCTTGCGTGAGATCATAGCGCCGTTCGAAGCGTTGCCTTGTATTCGACTACCGACAGCCGACATCACTCATCAATGCGCGCCGAGACGGACACAAGAGCCCGCGTGACAGGTCATGCAACCGCTTTAGCTGCGATCTCTGGAGCCGCCGCGAACTTGAAAGCCTCGATAAGCCGGTCGGGCTGTTTCGCATAAGTCAGCGGAACGAGATACCCACATCCGGCGTCGCTAAGCCTCGTCGCGACTGCGCCAATCTCGAATCCGACGATCGGGAGACCAGACCTCAATGCAATAGACAGCGTGTAGCAATAGGTCTCGGGCCAAATTGAAGGAATCCAGATCACGTCCGGATCAACCTTCTCCAACAGAAGATCGACTTCGGCATTGTCGTAAGATCCGGTCACCGAGATCCCGCAGGCTTTGGCGGCCGTGTCGTTATGCGTGTAACCGACGACCGTGAACTGCGGCCCATCGGCTTCTCTCTGAGCGCGAAGCGCGGTGGCCATCACAACGTCGATCCCCTTGATCGGACCGATGGCGCCGATAACAGCAACGCGGAGTGGACCCCGACGCGGGGCCCTGACACGCAGCGCAACGGCACGGCAAGTTTCATGCGGGATGACCGAGAGGTTTCCAAGATCCGGGAAGTTTGCCCGCAAGCGGTCCGCAACATCTCGGTCGGGCACAACGATACGTCGCGCGCCTGAGAGCAGAGCGTGATAACGGCTCCGCCAGGACGCGATGTCCGGTCTGCCTTTGGGCGATCCCCGGCGCAGAAGGCAACGCCGGCAACCAGCAACATCCGGCTCGCCACAATACATGCCGCTTAGATCGACCATGTTGATCCGTGGGCAAACCGAGAAATAGTCATGGACCGTAAAAGACCAAGGCAACCTCAAAGCGTCGAGACGCTGTCGGAGCACGCTCGGCGCGTCTTCACTGAAGTCGATCAAATGATGGATCTGAACGTGATCTAGCGCCAGTGCTTCCAGGATTTTCCAAAGCTCGTCTTCATCCAGGTCCAGACCCTCAAACGACGGAAGTGCGCCGGCGTTCGGATGACTCAGGCGAATTTTCTGGGCACGCCCGGGACTGCCTGTGAGCAAGAACACCGAAGTGCCATCCGAACTTAGCCGCGATATCTCGCTTTCGACATGCTGCTTCGTGCCGCCGCCGAGCGTGTGCGTGACAATCAACACGTTCTCTTTGCGTCTCAGCGCCATCAAGCGAGCGAAATCGATCGAATGACGGGCGGCGCGCAGAGGGTCTTCGGACATAAACCTCTGAACGTCAGCGCGGTAACATGGGTACTTTCGATCCAGAACAGCCAAAGCCGACGCAATTCTGGCTGACTTCTCCGACCCGAACGAAACGCCGCCGAAGTGGCGCACCAGAGTGTCGGCCGCCAACAGGTTCCGCCAACCAGCTTTGATCGCTCTTTGCGAAAAATCGTTCTCTTCGCCGTATCCGCGCCCGAAAGACGCCTCGTCCAGCGCGCCGATATCTTCGATTGCATCGCGCCGCACGTACGTTGCGAACCCCACCGATGTGGGCGCATCTACAGCTATCCCAGCGTTCTCCTTCGCCGCAATCCGGTCGACGTGTCGCCACGGCAGTTCGAGATCCATCGCGTTGTTGGTGTCGATCCGCGGATAGGAGCACAGCGTGGCATTGTTGCTGAGCGGTGTCACCGTCGCGACCTTGGGCGCGCTGTAGGCGGCGGCGCGAAGGCGGTCCAGCCAGCCATCGTAGACCTCGGTATCCGAATTCAGCCAGACGACATCACGGTCAGGGTTCTGCGCCATCCCACGATTGATTGCGGCCACGAATCCCCGGTTACTTGGCTGCTCAATCAGATCGATTAGCCCGCGCCGCGCCAGGTTTCTGATGTCGGATTTAAGCGCCAGATCCGGGATCTGATCATCGATCACGACAACGCGCCACGAGGTCTGGCACTTCGCCGTGAGCGCGTGACACAGTGCGTTGAGGGTTTCTGCATGGCCTCGAAAGACCGGCATAATGACGTCATCCGCTTCACGCTCTGATCGGATCGGCCTACAGGCTGCGAGATACTTGCGAGATGTTTCGATGTCGGGGACGGTTCTCAGGACCGCTGCTTCCTTCGTAAGCATGTCATCGAACGTGTTCGAGCGTGCAATCCCGATTTCCGGGTGTGTCCGGAACCAGTCCGAGAGCGATACGCCAGGACAAGGGGAGAGATCGGCCCGCTCCCCGAGCGCCACAAAATGCCCCAAGCCGCTTACCGGTACCGTCGGCGCCAAGCCTGCTTCGGAGCGATAGTACAATTCATCGAAGCGCGCGTTGGGATTGCGCCCTTCGCGCCAACCGTAGAGCAAGTAGTGACGCAGAGGGTCACAGTTGGCGTTTCGGACGTCAGCATTCACGTTGAGATAGTGCTCGGCATCGAACAACGTCCTCGCGCGCTGTCTCAGGAGTGCCCGTTCAAACGGGACCAGAAGCGCGCGCGGGAGAACCTGCAGAATGCGGATCCTGGAGACGGCTTCTATAGCAAGACATGAGGCCGTCTTGACCAGGAACGAACACAGCCGTTGGACACGCCATGAAATCCAGACCGGGAACCGGAAAGGGCCGAACGCCCGTCCGTTGATCTGACTGCGCCACGGGACATCAGGCAACCGATCGCTCCCGGATACCAAGCAGTTCGCGCCAGAGCGCGCGTTGAGGCTGGGGGGCGTGCAGCAGCGATGCGACGGTTTGCGCGCCTACGGCGATCTGGCGCGCGCGATCCGGTTCGCGGATCAAGGCCGCTATTGCATCGATCCACGCGTGCGGCGCGTTCGGCAAGCACAAGCCAGAGACGCCATGCTCGATGCGTTCCGCTTCACGCCAGGTCGCCGAATAGAGTGGTGCGGCGCCAACCACCGCATGTTCTATGAGTTTGTTGGGCGAACGCGCTTGATTGAACGGCGTATCGAGAAGCGGATAAAGCGCGACATGGAACCGTCGGTCCGACAGGCCTGCCCGATACTCCGTCCATCCCGCACCGTCGATGCGATGAACCCGGGGATGGCGTTCGAAACCGAGCGGCAGCGCATGGCGTTGTGGGAGATGAACGTGCACTTGGTCAAAGCGCGCAAGCAGATTTGCGAACACCGGCCATAGAAACTTCAGATCGTTGCGGTGCGCAAAACTGCCAAGATATGCGATGTCAAAGCGTCCTCCAGGCAGGAGCGCACGGTCGAAATGATCCAACGGCGCGAAACCTTCTGACCAATAGGGCATAAGACGATGCGTCCGGACGTGCGGTGACAACGCCTGCTCCAAGAAAGGTGAAGAAACCACCGCGATGTCCGCGCGCGGAAGCAGGTTTCTTCCTGCGGGCTGTTCGACCATCCGCAATTTCTGACGATAAAGAAACGGCAGGCTCATGTCTTCAACGCCGGCCTCGACGTCGTCGTCAAGCAAGTAGATCAGACGCTTTCGCATCGGAAGTGGGCCCGACCGCATCGCGTGACGCACCACCAGACAGGCCTCGCTCGACAGGAAAACGGTCGGCGCGATCTGTTGCACCTGACTGTCCAGGAAATCACCACATGCATTCCGAAAGTAAAGATCGGCGGACGGTGAGTCTGTCGCACTGAGCAATCGTGACAACAGATTGTCGATCATTGGCCGCCTCCATCTCACTCGATCCAGCTTCGTTGCACCGCACCCGCACGCACTTGCGCGGATCGCACCCGTCAACGTGCTTAACCTCGAATTTACCGCTTAATGCTGAGTTAACGGCGTCATCGGTTTGAAGGGCTCTGCGATGCACCAGCCGAACGCAGCGCATATTCGCCACTTGCGCGTACTGCATGCGTTGATCATCCGTGAGATGATCACACGCTATGGACGCTCAGCATTGGGCTACGTGTGGGCGGTTCTGGAACCCGCGGGTGTCATCCTGCTGCTCACACTGTTGTTTGAACAGATCGCGCACGCCCCGCCATATGGCAAAAGCTTCGCGTTATTTTACGCGACGGGCTATCTCGGATTTCACTGGGTGCTCGACATCTCCAATGTCTGCGCACGATCGATCCACGTGAACCGTCCGCTTCTGAGTTTTCCATCTGTCACGGCCCTCGATACCATCCTGGCAAGGTTCATCCTGCAACTGCTAACGGCGATCGCCGTAGCAGGTTTGATCCTTGGCGTTATCTTCATTGCCAGCGGTGAGCCCTTCCGTCCGCGCGTGCCTGACTTGTTGCTCGCATTCACGCTTGCGGCACTTCTGGGACTGGGCATCGGTTTGGTGAACGCGTGGGCCTTCGCAATCTCGCGCGGCTGGGAAGTTGCTTGGGGCGTAATCTCGCGACCATTGCTGCTGGTCAGCTGCGTCTTCTACAGTTTCGAGTATCTGCCGCGCGAAGCACAGGACGTTCTCTGGTTCAACCCGGTCGTTCATGTGGTCGGATCACTGCGGGGCGGAGTGTATCCAGCCTATGATGGCGGGTACTTGGCGCCTCTCTTTCCATTCGCTGTCGCGCTGAGCCTGATCGTGATCGGGCTGGTCAGCTTGCGCATGGCGCGGGCCCGGATTGTTCTCCCTTGATCCGGCTCTGTGCCCTGTCGAAAGCCTTCCGGCGGGTTGGGGGAGCAGTGCAGATCCTGAGGGGTGTCTCGTTCACCTTGCCCGATCACTCCGGCGTCGCGGTGCTGGGACGAAACGGGGCGGGGAAATCGACCCTCTTGCGCCTGATCGCCGGAAGTCTGGCACCCGACAGCGGATTTGTTGAACGCAGGGGTTCGGTCTCGTGGCCGATGGGCTTTGCAGGCGGATTTCACCCGGCATTGACGGGCGCTCAGAACGTTCGCTTCGTCGCCCGTATTCACGGGTTGGACCCGCAATCGCTCAGCACATTTGTCGAAAGCTATGCGGAGTTGGGCACGGCCTACTGGCAGCGCGTCGAGACATATTCAACCGGTATGCGCGCGCGGTTGGCCTTCGCCGCAAGCATCGGCATCGATTTCGACATGTATCTGGTCGACGAGATCATTGGGGTCGGCGACGATGCGTTCCGTCGTAAGTGCCAACGCAGTTTCCGTCAACGCCTGCGGTCAGCTCGTTTGCTGATGGTTTCGCACAACCGGCAGATGCTTCGAGAGTTTTGCCAGGCAGCGCTGCTGCTCGAAAAAGGGCAAGTCTTCTGGTTCCCAAATCTAGAGGACGGTTTTGATCACCTTGATACGGTGCTCGGGCTGCGGCCCGCAGAGGAGGCATAGATGTCACGAGCGCTTCCGGCTGAAGAAACGGTGCCGCGCGCAACCAACATAATCGGACACCCGGCGGCACTCGGAGCCCGTCCTGTCCGCCGCGCAAGCATCCCATGGTTGGGGCTGGTCACGTTCACAAGTTTCGTTCTCATCCCGTTCGTTCTGATCGCAGCGTATCTGTTGGAGATTGCAGAAGATCGTTTTGCATCGCGTACGGCGTTCTCTATCCGCTCCAACGATATGACCGCACCGGTCGAAATCTTCGGTGCGGTCACGCAGCTTGGCGCATCGTCCGCCGCGACAGATGGCCAAATCCTCTACGATTACATCCGGTCGCAACCTATGCTCAGACGGGCTGAGGCCGAACTGCCTTTGGCAGAGATTTACAATCGAGCCCCAGCCGATTGGCTCTACGCCCTAGGCGAGGCCAAGTTGATCGAGGACCGGCTGCACCATTGGCGAAGAATGGTCGATATCTCGATCGACAGCGCCTCGGGCATCTTGACCGTCGAGGCGCGCGCGCACCGGGCCGAAGATGCACGCGCCATCGCGCAGGTCATCCTCGATGCCAGCAGCGATCTGGTAAACCAGCTCTCAGAAACCGCACGAGCCGATGCAGTCAGCCATGCGTCAGAAGATCTCTCGGCTGCTCAAACCCGCCTGCGTCAGATCAGGGCGGACCTTCGCGCTTTCCGCGAAGTTGAACAGGACGTGGACCCGACCCAAAACGCGCAGGCAGCACTCGGCCTGGTCACCTCACTCGAGAGTGAGTTGGCGCGCGCGCAGGTGCGATTGGACTCGCTGTCAGATGTCCTCGCACCTGACGCTCCCCGTTTGCGCACATTGCAGCGCGAGATTACCACGCTTCAAGGTCGCATTTCGCAAGAGCGCACACGGCTCGGCTCAGGGGATGCCGCCGACAACGGCCTTTCCCGGTCGCTCTCTGACGTGGTTGGCGACTACGAAGAGCTTTTGGTGGATCGCGAGTTCGCCGAACAGGCCTATACCCTCGCGTTGACGACCTTTGAGCACGCCCAGGCAGAGGCCCGACGCCAACACAGGTATCTTGCGGTTCACATCGAGCCGCCCCTCTCGGAGGAGGCTGAGTCTCCGGACCGTCCAGTCATGCTTACGGCGGCTGCCGCCCTGCTGATCGCGTTCTGGGCAATCATGAAACTGGTGTTGACCAACATTCGTGAACGCGCCTGATCGCAGTTCACCCGGTCGTTGCGAGAAAAACCAAGGTCAAATCGAAGCCGCCATCCCGTCCCCGGATGGGTCCGCGCCGCCGTCCAGCTTCCCGTCAACCATGCGGATCGCATGTACTGTCGGCATGTAATAGCTATAGGCCAGCCGCTTCGTCGGATACCCTTTCGCACGCAGCTCGCGTTCGGTCGATCTCAGGATCCGGTTCGTCAGCTCGATCGTGTTTGACGTTGCGGTGAACCGAGGCGCTGAGACCGCCTGCTGAGCGTCCATGCCGAAGTCGATGACATTCAGGATCGTCTGCAGGTTCCCCATGGTAATCGTCGTGCCACCCGGCGCGCCCAACAGCAGGAACGGCTCGTCTCCCTTGAACACGATCGTAGGCGACATCGCCGAGAACCGCGTTTTACCCGGCGCCAGCGACCCGGTGCGCCCAGGCCGCGGATCGAAGACCATCATGCAATTGTTGTACATGAAGCCAAGCCCATCGGTGATGACCCCCGATGATGACCCCAGTGAATGGGTCATACTCACGCAGTTCCCGGCATGATCTGCAACGCAGATATGGGTCGTCTCGGTCGACTCGCCGCCTGAGTTGAGGCGTTCAACATTTGCCTTCTCACCCCTGCGGATACGTCCTGCCGCCTCGACGGCAAAGTCGTCGGACAAGAGCTTTCCGATCGGCACCTTGCTGAAGGCCGGATCACCTATCGATCGGTCCTTCTCGATGGTCGCGATCTTCATCGCCTCGGCGACAGTTGCTATGTAGTCAGGAGTGTTGTGTCCCCGAGACGCGAGATCGAACCGTTCGAGAATGTTCAGCATCACGGCGATCATCAGCCCGCCGCCCGGTGGCTGGTTTGTAGCAATCCGGTGGCCACGATAACTGATCCACAAAGGCTCGGTTTCGGTGCTCGAACACGCTGCAAGATCATCCATGCCGATCAGGCCGCCATGTGCCGCCATATCATCGGCGATCTGCTCAGCAATCTCACCGTAGTAGAAGTCGTCCACCCCATGCTCGGCGATCCGGTGATAGGTCTCGCCCATGTCCGGATTGCGCAGCACCTCACCGATCGTCAGGACCGTTCCATCGGCGCGCGTGTAGATCCGTTTCGCCGCCGTGTCCTCCGTCACCCGGCGCAAGGATGGGATACGCCCAGCATTGGCGGGCGCGGTCCAGAAACCGTGGACACGGGGTCGGACCTGAAAACCTTCCTCGCAATACTCAATTGCTGGCTGGATCAGCTCGGCCAGAGACTTGGATCCCCATTTGGTCAGGATATCGTCAAAGGCGCGCAGCGTCATGGGCGTGGTCATCGACTGGTAGCCGATCTCGTTGACCTCGCCTTTCAGCACAAACCCGAATCCATCGTCACATTCGCGAACGATCAGATTCTGCCACATGTCTGGCGTGACAGCAGCGGGCGCACGACCGTGGAAGTCGATGATGGAATGTGTGCCATCGGCCAAACGAACATGGCACGAACCGAACCCGGCAATCCCGCACATCTGCGGATCCACAGCGGTCTGCACAAGACCCGCACCAATAGCTGCGTCAACAACGTTGCCACCGGCCGCGAGGATATCGAGCCCTGCTTCGACCGCCTCAGGTTGCGGTGCTGAAACCATGCCATGTGTCATGCGTCGTGCTCCCTGCCCTCTCCGGCCCGTCCGGCGCGGTCGTTGCTCCAGCACTCAAACCGCGAGGAGATTAAGACTTCGTGACGGGTTGATCAGGAGAAGTCACCACTGAATTGTACTGGCCGGACGATCTTATTTTTCCCGGTTGTGCCGTCTTTGCATTCTGAAGCGCTTGAGCCTCACCCAACTGTTTCCAGATCAGTAATCGTCGGGAGCTCCGCCCCCCGCCGCGTGCAGGTGATGGCCGCTGCGCGGGACGCACGGGCCAAGAGGCGTTTGAGATCCGGAACGGGCAACGCGTCGGGATCTACGGCCATCCGACCGCGCGCCTGCAAGCCTGCGAGCACCGCCGCCTGAAATGAGTCACCAGCCCCCACGGTGTCAACGACATCGATGGGATCTGGAGCCAGCGACTGGACCGTATCCTTGCGCCACGCGCGGACGGACTTGCCACCATCGGTGACGATCACCAGTTCTACGCCGTCCTCCAGCCAGTTCTGTGCAATCTCCGCCGGATCAGTATCGGAGTAGAGCATCCCGAGATCCTCGGCGCTCACCTTGATCAAGTTGCACCGACGCCTCAAGGCATCGATCCGTGACCGCCAGACAGCCATGTCCGGCTCGATCGTAGGACGTACGTTCGGGTCCAGTGAGATGAACCTGTCGCGGGTTTGCTCAGCAAGGCTCGCGAACGCGTCTGCTGCCGGCTCCATGGCAATCGAGTAAGAGCCAAAGTGCATCGCCTGAACCGTCGGCGTCAGGTTTGGCATATCTGTCGTCTCCAGCGCCACATCGGCCGATCCGACGCCGTAGAACGCGTAGTCCGGGCTTCCTTGAGCGTCCAGCCCGACCAGCGAAAGCGTTGTCCGTCGACCACTTCGCACAAGATAGCCGGTGCCAACGCCTTCATCCTCGAGCCGGGCCATAAGCCGCTGACCCAGAAGGTCGCGCGAGATGCCGGTCAAGAGTGCGGCGGCACCACCCAACCGAGCAATGCCGACGGCGACGTTGAACGGAGACCCCCCAACTCGTGCATCAAGGCTCAAACGTCCCGGTTCGGGCTCCGCAATTTGGAACAAATCGTAGAGGGCTTCGCCGCAAACAAGAATGGTCATCGCTCAGCCTTTACTCCATCCAGGTGCGCACCCTTTAACCGAGTGTAGAGAGTGCGGAAACGCGCCAAACCCTCGTCGTGCAAATCAGAGGGCGCCGGTTCAAAGCGGCGGTCGACGCGCGGACGCAATGCAAGGTCAGAGATCGCGCACGAACCAGAAGCGACCGCCGCCAACTTCGCGGCACCAACAGCCGGTCCGGACACGGCTTCTGCTGACCGATTGATCGTTGTACCCGTCGCATCGGCGATGGTCTGAAGCAAAAGATCACTTCGCGCTCCACCGCCAATGGCCAAGACCTCGGAAATTCGGGTTCCCGAATCCCGGAGACTGTCAAACGCATCGGCAAAACTGTAAGCGACCGCATTCACGACGGCCCGCATCATCTGAGCGCGCGTTGTCCCGTCAGCCAAACCATAGAAGCTCCCGCGGATGTGCGGATCGCCATGGGGCGAGCGTTCGCCCGTCAGGTATGGCAGGAACGTCAGATCCCCAGCGACATCGCAGCCTTGCGCAGCGTCCAATAAGACAGCCACCGGTTCATCAACGATGTCGGCGAACCATTGTAATGGGCGCGCACCATTCAGCATTGCCGCCATCTGGAACCACGTGGCCGGTACGGTATGGCAATAGGCATGCACCATACGGGCCGGGTTGGGACGGTAAGACTTCGTTGCAACGAAGAGCTGTCCGGATGAGCCGAGCGAGATGAACGCCGCGCCGTCGTCTCTCGCCCCTAAACCAACCGCGCCAGTCGCAGCATCCCCTCCACCAGCGGCAACAGGAAGATCAGGACGAAGCCCAAGGTCTGCAGCTGCACTTTGCGAGACGTATCCCGCGATGTCGGTTCCATGTTTCAGTTCAGGCAGCCAAGCCCGCTGTGTGAATGAGATATCGCATAGCGCATCAGACCAATCGCGATTTTCCTGATCCAGCCAGTGCGTACCCGCAGCATTCGAGAGATCGGTTACGAACCCGCCGTGAAGACGAAATCCGATGTAGTCTTTGGGGAGCAGGACATGAGCGATCCGCCCGTGCGTTTCAGGCTCGTGGCGCGCCAACCAGCGGAGCTTCGGCGCCGTGAAACCGGGCATTGGCGGAACGCCCGCGCGGAGACCGATATCCGGCATGACCTTTGCCATCTCATCGCATTCGGCGTGAGAGCGGCCATCATTCCAGAGGATCGCTGGTCGAATGATCTGCCCGGCTGTATCCAGCAAAACCGCTCCATGCATCTGACCCGAAAGACCGATGGATGCTACCTGCTTTAGGTCGTGACGCGTCGCGAGATCACTGCAAGCAGATCTGAGCGCCTGCCACCATGCTTCGGGATCCTGTTCGGAATGATATGGGTGCGGTGTCTGAACCGTCAGATTGGCGGAAGCCTCGCCAATCTGATGCAAATCTGCCGACAGTAGGCTCAGCTTGACAGAAGACGTGCCAATATCGATGCCGAGAAACATGTTATTGTGGAACCGCCGCCGTGTCGGCCGGAGGCTCCTTAGCGCCCGTCATGAAGGCCACCGCGTCTGCCATCTCGTAGTCTTCCGGACGGATCACACACAGCCGCTTTCCCAGTCGATGCACGTGAATGCGATCGCAAACCTCGAAGACATGCGGCATGTTGTGGCTGATCAGAACAATCGGGATACCGCGCGATTTTACGTCCAAGATCAGCTCCAGCACACGTCGCGACTCCTTGACCCCCAAAGCTGCCGTCGGCTCGTCCATGATGATAACCTTGGACCCGAAGGCCGCTGCCCGCGCCACCGCAACGCCCTGGCGCTGACCGCCGGACAGTGTCTCGACCGCTTGGTTTATGTTCTGGATTGTCATCAGGCCAAGGTCAGAAAGCTTCTCGCGGGCGAGCCGCTCCATTTTCCTACGATCAAGCTGTCGAAAGACTGTGCCCATGATCCCGGTCTTGCGCAACTCACGCCCCATGAACATGTTGTCGGCGATGGATAGCGCGGGAGACATTGCGAGTTGCTGGTAGACCGTCTCGATCCCGGCCTCTCGCGCATCCAGCGGGGACGAAAAGCTGACAACGTGGCCGTCAAGACGAACCTCACCGTCATCCGGGATCACCGCCCCTGAGACCGCTTTGATCAAAGTCGACTTGCCCGCACCGTTGTCCCCGATGACGCCAAGAATCTCGCCGGGGAAAAGTTCAAAGTCGCAATGATCCAACGCCGTCACGCGACCATACCGCTTCACCAGTCCCCTACCTGACAGGATCGGGTTCATCATGCGGCTACTTTCCGAATCCACTGATCGACCGCGACAGCGGCGATGATCAGGACGCCGATCAGCAGGTAGGTCCACTGAGCATCGGCGCCGAGCAATCGAAGCCCCAGCGTGAAGACGCCAACGATCAGAGCGCCGAAAAGTGCACCCAGGCTCGCGCCACGGCCGCCAAACAGCGAGATCCCGCCAATAACAACGGCAGTGATCGACTCGATGTTCAGCAACTGCCCGGAGGTCGGTGAAACGGACCCAATCCGCCCAATCAGCGCCCATCCGGCAAAGGCACAGATCAGTCCCGAAAGCATGTAGACCGAGATCAGCGTCTTGCGCACCTGAACGCCGGACAGTTCGGCTGCTTCCGGGTCATCACCGACGGCATAGACATGCCGTCCCCACGCGGTCTGGCGCAGCACGTAAGCCAGACCAATCACGAGCACGACCATGAAGATCACACCGTATGAGAAGCTCGCGCCGCCAAGGTTGATCTTGTTGCCGAAGAACTGGAGCAAAGGAGCGTTGGCCGAAATATCTTGCGAGCGGATCGTCTCGTTCGCCGAATAAAGGAAGTTCGCTGCCAGAACGATCTGCCACATGCCAAGCGTTACGATGAAGGGCGGCAGCTTGACCCGAGCAACCAACCAGCCTTTGAAAAATCCGCAGAGCGTGCCGCAAAGCAGACCGCTGGCGATCGCGACCGGTACCGGCAAGCCATAACGGAAGCTGAACGTGCCCATCACCACTGAACTGAGGACCGCAATCGCACCCACAGACAAATCAATTCCCGCAGTCAGGATCACGAGGGACTGTGCGGCAGCGACGATCCCGACAATCTGTACCTGTTGCAGAATCAGGGTGAGCGCGAAGGGAGAGAAGAATTTCGATCCCAGCAGCAGCCCAAAGACGGCGATCGAGACCAACAGGACGATCAGCGGGACCGCCGCAGGTGTCGTGTGCAGGAAGTGTTGGAGTGTGCCAACCAGGCCACGCCGGTGATCGTCGAATTCCGCGACGGTATCGTCGCGTGCGGCGGCCGCCTCGAAGCGCTGTCCGCTCGACATTCCGTCCTGCCCCCGATCCCGTTAGACCTCCGGGACCGCGCGCAGCGCTCCCGGCGTAAACACTGCTGTCAGATCACGCGATGGATCAACCCCAGCACAGTTCCTTGCCCTTGGCGGTATCGATCGACTCGACGCCGTCTGCGGGTTTGTCTGTGACCAAGGCAACGCCTGTGTCGAAGAAATCCTTACCGGGCGTAGGTGACGGCTTGGTACCATCCTTGGCCCAGGCAGCGATCGCTTCGATCCCCAGTGCCGCCATCAGCAGCGGATACTGCTGCGAAGTTGCGCCTATCACGCCGTCTTTAACGTTCGCGACCCCCGGACACCCGCCATCGACGGAGACGATCAGGACATCATTCTCGCGTCCGATGGCCTTCAGCGCCTCGTAGGCTCCTGCCGCCGCCGGTTCGTTGATCGTATAAACGACGTTGATGAAGGGCTCCTGCGCGAGCAGGTTCTCCATTGCGCGGCGCCCGCCTTCTTCGTTCCCTGCCGTCACGTCGTTGCCGACGATCCGTGGATCAGTCTCGTCGCCCCACTTGTTTGGGTCGCCGAGGTCGACGCCGAAACCTTTCAGGAAGCCTTGATCGCGCAGCACGCCTACGGTCGGTTGGCTGACCGCAAGATCCAGCATTGCAATCTTGGCATTCGCCGCCTCATCGCCCAACGCGGCAGCGGCCCACTTTCCAATCAATTCCCCCGCCAGAAAATTGTCGGTCGCAAACGTGGCATCAGCCGAGTCGATCGGGCTTAGCGGCGTATCCAGCGCAATCACCAGCAATCCTGCTTCGCGCGCTTGCAATACGGCCGGCACGATCGACGAGGTGTCTGATGCGGTCAGCAAGATACCTTTGGCGCCATCGGCGATGCAGGTCTCGATTGCCTGCACCTGCGTCTCGTGATCTCCATCGATCTTGCCGGCAAAGCTCTTCAGGTCGATGCCGAGCTCTTGTGCCTTCTCGGTCGCGCCTTCCTTCATCTTGACGAAGAACGGGTTCGTGTCAGTCTTCGTGATCAGGCAAGCGGAGATGTTCTCAGCAAGCCCAAGACTGGTGCTCGCCAGCAGCGCAGCCGCAGCTGCGATCAGTGTTCGCTTCATGGTGTCCTCCCTGACTTGGCGATGTTTTGCCCCGTTGCCGGGTCCCTCGCCTTCTGGTGGTAGAGCGCGATTCTCAGGACGTGTCAAATGGAAGACCCTGCGTTCTGCTGAACCAGCAGCCTTGAGTAAGTACAATCCTGGCAGCGCTAGAGTAAGGCGCTTCGCCCTCGAGTCACTCTGTCACGAGGATCCCAACAGATCGCGATAAAGAGCCTCGGTGTTCTCGCGAGTCATCTCGATCGGATTTCCGCCGCAGCTTGGGTCTTCCAACGCATCCGAAACCAGCTGTTGAACGTCCGGATCAGACACGCCCATCTCGGACAACGAAGCCGGGATACCGATCGCCGCGTTCAGCTCTCCGACAAACGCATGGAAACCCTCAAATCCACCTTCGATCCCCAGATATGCCGCGGCCCGAACGATCCGATCCTCAATCGCCGTGCGATTGAAGCTGAGAACGCGCTGCATCACGACAGCGTTCGTGGTTCCGTGATGGGTTCCATAATAGGCGCCGATCGGATGGCTCAGCGAGTGAATGGCGCCGAGGCCCTTCTGGAATGCTGTCGCGCCCATCATCGCCGCCGACATCATGTGGGCGCGTGCCTCCAGATCAGTCGGCACATCATAAGCGCGGCGCAGGTTTTCGGCGACCAGCCGCAAGCCCTCCAACGCGATACCCTGGCTCATCGGATGATAATGCGGCGAACAGAAAGCCTCCAAGCAATGTGCAAACGCATCCATGCCGGTACCCGCCGTGATCGCAGGTGGCATTCCGACGGTCAGTTCGGGGTCGGCAATCACGACCGAAGGCAAAACCCTTGGGTGGAAGATGATCTTTTTGCGGTGAGTGGCTGCCTCGGTCAGCACACTCGCGCGGCCAACCTCGGACCCCGTTCCAGCCGTTGTCGGCACGGCGACATTCGGAAAGATCGCGTCGGCATCGGCCCGTGTCCACCAGTCGTCGACATCTTCGAAGTCCCAGACGGGGCGCGTTTGCTTGGCCATGAACGCGATCATCTTCGCCAGATCCAGACCTGACCCGCCGCCGAATGCAATCACGCCGTCGTGGTTGCCGGACAGGAATGCCTCGATCCCTGCGCCGAGGTTCTCTTCAGTCGGATTCGGGTCGACGTCGGCAAACACTGCCCGACCCAAGCCTGCTTGCTCGATCAGCTCGAGCGTGCGCGATGTAACATCTAACCCTGCAAGACCGCGATCCGTGATCAGCAAAGGCTTCGAGATCCCGGCTGCCGCGCAGGCCTCGCCAATTTCGGATATGCGGCCGGAGCCAAAGCGGATCATGGTCGGATAAGACCAGTTTGCAGTGAAGGTCATTTAGGCGCTCGCGCGATCGTTGCTGGTTGGCCGCATTGGCACGCGGCGCGCGCAAAAAGTCAAATGCCCCAGGGCACGTCACGGTCGTTCTTTTTCATCAAGCCTTGGTAACGCGCCAGCGCCCAGAGCGGGAAGAATGCTGCATAACCGTGATACTTCAGATAAAACACTTTCGGAAAGCCTGTCCCGGTGAAGTGCGCCTCTTCCCAGCGCGCGCCATCACGTGGAGCTTCCGACAACCAGCGGATCCCGTGCGCCACCGTATCGCTCTCTGTTTCGCCAGCCGACATCAAGCCCAAGAGCGCCCACGCGGTCTGCGACGGCGTCGAGCTTTTCGCAAAACCCGCTCCCCAGCTTTCGTAGCTTTCGAGCCCTTCGCCCCAACCACCATCGGGCTTTTGCCGTGCTTTTAGCCAATCCACAGCCTTACGAACGTATGGCTGCCGCATGTCCTCTCCGGCGCCTTTCAATCCAACCAACGCCGACCACGTGCCGTAGATGTAATTCGCACCCCAACGCCCGAACCAGGAGCCGTCGGCCTCCTGTTCGCGCTTGATATAGGCGATGCCGTTGGCGATCTCGGCCTCGAACCGTTCGCGGTCAACCTGCGCCAACGCACCGATGCACCGGGCAGAAACATCGACCGTTGGCGGGTCAAGCAGAGCGCCATGATCCGCAAACGGGATCGAATTCAGGTAGTAATGCTCGTTCTCCGGGTCGAATGCTCCCCATCCGCCATTGCGGGATTGCATCCCTGCCATCCACTCGCAAGCACGGTCGATGTTCTCGGCATAGCGTTCCGAATCCGTCCGATGCATTGCCATCACCACCACGGCCGTGTCGTCCACATCGGGATAGTCGGGATTCTCGTACTGGAATGCCCAGCCGCCGGGCCGCAATCCAGGCCGTCGCACCGCCCAATCGCCGACATGGTCGAGGATCTGCTTGTCCGCCAGCCAATCGAGCGCTGCGATCAGCCTGGGATCATCAGGCGCGCCACTTTCCAGGAATGCATGCGCCGCGAGCGACGTATCCCAGACCTGCGACAGACAAGGCTGGAAGTACAGATCATCGCCACGCTCGGTCATCAGTTTTTCGACCGCATCGCACGCCGTGACCATGTGCGGATGGTCATCTGCATATCCGAGCGTGCGCAGCATCATCCCGGCGTTCGCCATGGCCGGGTATATCGCGCCCAGACCATCGTCACCGTTCAACCGTTCAATGGTGAAGTCTTCCGCCGCCTTGATGGCTTTCGCTCGTGAACCCTTCGGCAGATATGGCTCGAGGATCCGCAAACCCTTGTCAAGCTTCAGGAAAAGATCCCCGATCCGGCTGCCAGTCGGGTTTACGTTATAGATCTTCTCTCGCTCCGGCGGCACTGTGAACAGCTCTCGGATATCCAGCCCGGTCGGATTTTCGGCACTGGCGCGTTTGGCGTAAAGCACCAGCAGCGGCACCAAAACCGTACGCGACCAGTAGGCGATCTTTGACAGATGGAACGGGAACCATTGCGGCAGCAGCATCGCTTCGACCGGCATCACCGGAACGGCGCGCCACGGAACCTGCCCGAACAGCGCCATCGCAATTCGCGTGAACACGTTAGCCCGCGCGGCACCGCCCTGCCCCAGCAGCCACGACCGCGCCCGCGCCATGTGCGGGGCATCGATGTCCTCGCCCGTCAGTTTCAGCGCCCAGTAGCCCTTTACAGTAGCCGAGATGTTCCCCGCACCGTCGTGGAAGAGCGGCCATGACCCGTCGGCATTCTGAACCTTGCGCAGATAGCGGGCGATCCGAATTTCGCGCTGGGTGTCGATCCGTCCCAGGAAGTGTTGCAGCAGGATGTATTCGGATGGGATCGTGCAATCGGCTTCCAGTTCGAAGACGATGTGACCGTCATCGCGCTGCATGCCCCACAGCGCGTCGGCCTGCTCTTCGATCAACGCGTCGCGTAGCATGCGCGCGTCGCCTGAGTCCGCATCCAGCGGTTCGGCGAAATCGAATCTGCGCGTCTCGTCGTTCATTCCTGCCTCATGTGGCGGCCAGTCTTGCCGCCACCTCGCCGGAGCGAATAGCGCCCTCGATCGTCGCGGGCAATCCCGTATTGGTTGCATCGCCTGCCAAAAACAGGTTTGTGAACGCCGTTTTCGCATCTGGGCGTTTTGAATTCTCGGCCGGAGACTGGTCGATCGTCGCGCGTCGTTCCTTGTTGATGCGCCAAGCGGCATAGCGTGCATCGGGAATGCCAAGGCCACGACGAGTTTCATCCCAGAGCTTCGGCGCAAGCTCTTCGGGGTCAGCCTCCATCAGGCCAAGACGATCCGCCGCAGAGATGGTCAGGCTGATCACATCGCCGCGCACAAATGCCCAATGGGTCATCGTGTTTACCAAACCAGTCACAGGAGGAAGGTCTTTCGCGAGCGATGGATCCTTGAGCACAAAGTGTGCATTGAGAATGCCTGCATCGTCCTTTGGCAGGTCCTGATCAGGCATGACAACGCTCAAGCGTGTCGGTGGGAGAGCTAGCACCACCCTGTCTTCTGGAAACACCTCAGCACGCTGGCCATCCGCAAAATGCAAGAACCTGACTCTGTTCGAGCCGGGCTCTATTGCCTTCAGCGCGCTGCGCGTTCGTAAGTGCACACGCTGTTCCTTGAGATACCGCAAAGCAGGCTCAACCAGTGCAGACCCAAGCCCTTTCGGTGCAAACATCGGTCGACACTTCTGGCCGCCCAGCGCAAAGGTTTCACGCATCGCCGCCCAAAGCAGGCGCGCAGATCCGCGTTCTGGTGTTGTGTTCAAAACGGCCAAAGTAAGCGGTTCCCAGAACCGCTTCCAAAGCGGGCCACGGTCATGGATCGCTTCAGACACAGTTTGATCGGCGCCCGCCCCCACCAGAGCAAATCCTGCTAGATAATCTTTGGGCGACGTCTTCGGGATGCGCTGCGTCGGCGAGAGCACCCACCATGGCAAAAAGCCATCACTCATCCGCACGGTCCACCCAGTATCATCGCCAAGATCCGCGAACGCAAATGAAGCCGTATCCGCCGTCTCCATCAAATGCGCGCCGCCGATCCGGTCCAGATATCTGGCGACCGATGTGTTGCCTGAAAGGACGAGGTGGTTGCCATTGTCGATCTCACGTTCGAGTCGGGCGTCGTACCAGGTCCGGACACGGCCTCCGGCGACCGGATTTGCTTCGTAAATACGGATCGAATGACCTTGCTCCGCCAAGATCGTCGCGGCCGAAAGACCGGCCAACCCGGCTCCCACGATATGCACGATTGCTGACATGCGGCTTATCCGGCAACAACCGCGCGCAAACCGTATAACAGCTTCTGCGTCCCGGTCATTGCGGGCGCCGGACGCTGCCAATCGCAGGCTTCCATCAAATCGAGGTAGCGTCGGTAGACACCCATCATCGCTCGGGCTGGCGCAAGTGCCACGAGCCCATGTTGAGTGCTTAGCGCCTCAGCCGTCTTGTAGTTCTGCCGCGCCATCTCACCCACCATCCGACACGCCTCGGGCAGGTTCTGCGATCCTGCAACACGGGATGGCACACGAGCGAGCCCGGCGCGCTCCAGGACCTCTGAAGGCAGATAGAGACGCCCAATCTCAGCGTCCTCCTCCACATCTCGGAGGATATTGGTCAATTGAATTCCGGCGGCCAGGGCCACGGCGAAGTCGTCTGATGCCTTGCCTTTATGCGCCCCGAAAATCCGCATCGAAAGGCACCCGACCGATCCCGCGACGCAACGCACATAGGCCATCAACGCCTCGGTATCCGGTGCTATCACCGGCCCCGCCGCATCGGTCTCCATCCCCTCGATCATCGCGATGAACTCGGATTTCGGCAGCGCATACAGCGCGACCGGCTCAAGAAGGGCCTGACCAATCGCTGATACAGGGACCCCGTCGTAAAGCCTGTCGATCTCGGCCCGCCATTCGGCGAGCAGTGCAAGCTTCTCCTCCGAACTCATCGTATCTGCCGGTGGATCCCCGTCTGCGATATCGTCGACCACGCGGCAGAACGCATAAACCGCGCGCATCGCCCGCCGCCTCGGTTGCGACAGAAGCTTCATACCCAATGAGAATGATGACTTCGCAGCCCGCGTGATCTCGTCAGCAACCTGCTGCGGTGGGAGAGGTCCGTCATACGGCGCTGGCTGGAGCGAGGTCGAAGTCATGCGGGTGTCGCCCGCCAGAATGCAGACAGTCCAGTCAATGCCGCGCGCAGAAAGTCCAGCTTCGAGGGCTTCACACGCCCCGCGAGCGGATCCTGCCGCCGCAATCGGTCCGACAACCGTCGAGCGAGAGTCGTGATCACCCGCATCTCGGCATCCAGCCTGCGGCTGCGCAAGCGAACGACCCGGGTCGAGGCCGCCGAAATCATTGGATCACAAAGGTCCAACACGCGATCTAGGACTTGCCGCAGCGGTGCCTGCATGGTCGCTTCTGTCAGAGCTTTGACCTCGAGCTGTTCGGCGGCAAGCATATCTAAGGGCAGATAAACTCGATTCATTTCAAGCAGATCCAGCTTCAGGTCCTGAATGTGATTGAGGATCTGCAGCACCGTACAAAGCGCGTCCGAGGCTGGCCAGAGCGCCCTGTCCTCACCGTGCAGATCCATCAGATATCGCCCGACCGGGTTCGCAGACAGCTCGCAATAGCCGATCAATTCGTTCCAATCCGCGTACCGTTGCTTCACAGCATCCTGCCGGAATGCTTGCAAAAGATCGCGCGCATGCCGGTCGGTCACGTTCGTTTCAGTCAAGCTGTCCCGCAATATCAGAGCTTTCGCGACGCTTCCGATACCGTCCAACCCTTCCTCGAACAGATCCAAGCGACGGATCTTGTCGTCCGATGAAAGCGCGGGATTGTCGGCAATATCATCCGCGGCGCGCGCGAACGCATAAAAGCACATAACGTGCGGGCGCAGAGCGGGCGATATGAGCAAAGAGGCGACCGGAAAATTCTCGGTCCCCGCCTCTTTACCAGAGGGCGTTTCGATCGGTCCCGGCGCGCTGAGGGCCTGGTCACTCATTTTTTTGTCTCGATCGCTGCTCAACCATAACACAATAGGATGCTGCAGGCGCGAACACAATCCGTGCATGCTGCGGCGAGCGTCTTGTGATCTGGTGTAAGCGCCCCTAAGCCAACGTGATGATCGTTGCAGCTTGCTGTCTTGCCTGGGTTTTTCTACTCCTTTTCTGGGGCGGGTTCTGGCGTGCAGATCAACGGCTGGCTCCTGCCGCAGCGGTACCAAATTGGCCCGAAGTCGCAATTGTGATCCCTGCCCGCAACGAGGCCGAAACGATCGGCGAAGTGGTCGCAATCCACAAAGCCTCGGACTACCCGGGCCGAGCCCATCTCGTCGTTGTTGACGATTCCTCAGATGATGGAACGGGTGCGATTGCAACCAAATCGGGCGCTGACCTCGTAACCGCAGCGCCGCTCCCCGAGGGTTGGAGTGGGAAACTCTGGGCCGTCAACTCAGGGGTTGTTCGCGTGGACAGCGTCGCGCCTGATGCCGAATACGTTCTGCTTACGGACGCAGACATCGTTCACGCGCCCGATACGCTGCGCCGGCTGGTCGCGAAGGCAAGAAGGGATAACCTTACACTGGTCTCCCTGATGGCGCGGCTTGATGCGCGTGGACTATGGGGCCGCCTGCTGATCCCCGCGTTCGTTTTCTTCTTCCAGAAACTCTACCCCTTTCCCTGGGTGAACGCAGCGAACATGCCGTTTGCAGGGGCCGCTGGAGGCTGCATCTTAGTGCGACGCGATGCCCTGCGCGAAATCGGCGGGATTGCCGCCATGAAGCAGGCGCTGATCGACGATTGCACGCTGGCCGCCCGGATCAAGCACGGCCCGCCCCGCCGCAGGATCTGGCTGGGCTTGGCGGATGACGAAGTGATCAGCCTGCGCAACAATCAGTGTTTCAACTCGATCTGGATCATGGTTCGTCGCACGGCGTTCACACAGTTACATCAATCGTGGTTGCTGTTGACCCTGGCAGTCTTGGGGATGGGATTTCTATATCTCACACCGCTGATCGGACTCGTCGTCGGGCTGGTCACGGGCGATGTCTGGACTGCGGTGCTTGCCCTGACAGCAATCGCGATGATGAGCCTCGCTTACGCGCCAACCATTCGGCTTTATCGCTTGCCGCTCGGCTGGGTGTTCACGCTGCCCGGTGCTGCGGTACTGTACACAGCAATGACCGTTGCATCAGCATTGGCCCATCTTCGCGGACTCGGCGGCGCCTGGAAAGGCAGGACTTACGGCTGACCTGAGCCGCCTTCCACTGCGCTGATCCAATCGACGACTTCGGGCAAAAGCTCTCGTACCGCGCGTGGAGCAAACCCCAATTCAGCGCGGGCGATACTTGTGTCGAAGCCAACCGGTCGCGCAGCAAGTCGCACGCCGGTCAACGGCGCCTTTGGCGGTCGCTTGGTAACGCGCGCGACGGCGGCCTCAACCCGGGCCGCGGCCAGAGCAACAATCAAAGGCACTCGATGTTTTGGCGCGGGCCGCCCGGATAGCGCTGAGATTTCGCTGGCCAGATCCGACAATCGGATGTCTTCGCCCGCCAGTAAGTAGCGCTGCCCCGAACGTCCGCGATCGAGTGCGGCAACCGTGGCCGCAGCGATAGCTTCGGCGTCGACGAGGTTCAATGTACAGTCGAGCAGCGCGGGCAAGCGCCCGCACACCAGATCCCGGATCATCGCAGTCGGCGGCGTGAAGTTGTGATCGCCGCGCCCCAGCGGAGCAGTTGGACACACAATGCTTACCGACTGCCCTGTCTCCGCAGCGGACATCGCAACAAGCTCGGCCTGCCGTTTGCTTCGCGGATATCGTCCCAACAACCGGTTTGGCGTGATCTCAGAGGTCTCATCGACGGTATCGCCTGGAGACGTGTCGCGCCCAATCATGGTGGTGTAACTTGAGACGCGCCCTGTCGGAACACCGACACGCCGAGCCGCCGCCAATACGCGACATGTGCCGACAACGTTGACCCTGTCATAGTCAACCCGGCCGGGCGTCCAGAGCTGTGAAATGGCGGCCGCATGCACAACGCCGGAGACACCCCGCATCGCTTTTCCGATCAAATCCGGATCCAGGACTGATCCAGTGAACGTCTCAAACTTGATAGATAAGGGAAAAGCCAGATCGAGTCCGCGCACCGACCGCCCCGACTGCTCCAAGCCTTGAACGATGTGCCCGCCCAGAAACCCCGCGGCACCTGTCACCAGTACGGTCACGATTGGCCGCGCTCACACACAAGAAGACCATCATCCGCGACAGAACCCGCAATCAGAAGCTTGTCCGTCAGAACGGCAGACGTCGCCCCAGAAAACAGTTCACCGCCAGGATCGTCGAACAGCACGTCGACCTCCGCGGTGAGAACGTTTGTGCGAACGATCCGGGACGGCGCCGGTGGCCATACATCTTGCAAGTAAAGCCACAAGCGGCGCAGGCTGGGATGTACCGCGACCAAAATGTGTCGATCGTCCAATCGCGTGATGTTGTC
>JBHJIZ010000031.1:0-37072 GCA_050043005.1 Paracoccaceae bacterium | reverse complement strand
CCCCGAGATGCTGGCCATGACGGCGCTGCTCGGGATGCAGTCGCGCGGCATGCCGATGGGCGTTCAGACCGATGGCCCGATGGCCGACTGGATCAAGAAGGGCGAAGAACTCTATTACACCCGTGTCGGCCAGCTCGACATGGCGTGCAGCCAGTGTCACGAGGACAATTACGGCAACATGATCCGTGCCGACCACCTGTCCCAAGGCAACATCAACGGCTTCCCGACCTACCGCTTCAAATGGCAGGGTCTTGGTTCGCTGCATCGCCGTTTTTCGGGCTGTATGAAGAACATACGCGCGACGCCGTACAAGCGGGGTTCGGACGAGATCGTCGCCCTCGAGGCTTACCTTGCCTCTCGCGGCGCTGGCTTGGGGATCGAAACGCCGGCAGTCCGGAACTGATAATCCCGGTGCGTCCCGGTCGACGGGGCGCATCGCATGTTTCCAGTTTTTCGTGCTCGTAACGCGCCGCTCGGCGCGACCGGGATGGGCTTGCCAGAAGGAGGCGCCACATGATCTCTCGCCGTGATTTTCTTCAGGCCAGTGTTGCTGCCTCGGCGATCGTGGGTGCCTCGGGCATTGTCAATTGGTGGCGGCTCGCTGCACAGCAAGCGCTGACACAGGACCAGTTGCTCGAATTCGATGCGCTGGGCAACGTCACGCTGATCCACCTGACCGACATTCACGCACAGCTGAAACCGGTCTGGTTCCGGGAACCGGCGATCAATCTGGGCGTCGGCCAGGTCAAGGGTCTGCCGCCGCACCTGACCGGCAAGGATTTCCTGAAGCCCTACAACATCGAAGCGGGCTCGCCCGGTGCCTATGCGCTGACCTATCAGGACTTCGTCTCACTGGCGAAGGGCTACGGCCGAATGGGCGGGATGGACCGCGTTGCCACGGTGATCAATGCGATCCGCGCCGAGCGTCCTGAGACGCTGCTGCTGGATGGTGGCGATACCTGGCATGGTTCTTACGCCGCCGAGCAGACCAAGGGGCAGGACGTCGTCAACGTCATGAACGCGCTGCGGCCGGACGCGATGACCTCGCACTGGGAGTTTACACTCGGCAAGGATCGTGTGGATGAGCTCGTCGATGAACTCGACTTTCCGTTCCTGGGCGCGAACATATTTGACAATGAATGGGACGAACCGGCTTACGAGCCGTACCAGATGTTCGTGCGTGGCGGCGTGCAGATCGCCGTGATCGGGCAGGCCTTCCCCTACATGCCCATCGCAAATCCGCGCTGGATGTTCCCGACCCTGAGCTTCGGCATCCGGGAAGAACGGATGCGGGAGGTCGTGCAAGAGGTCCGCGACGAAGGCGCGGAAGTTGTCGTCGTCCTGTCACATAATGGCTTCGATGTCGACCGCAAGATGGCCAGCCGCGTCGACGGCATCGACGTGATCTTGTGCGGGCACACGCATGATGCGCTGCCCGAGCCTCTGATGGTTGGCAAGACCGCATTGATTGCGTCGGGATCCAACGGCAAGTTCGTCAGCCGCATTGATCTGGATGTACGAGATGGCGGGCTTCAGGGCCTGCGGCACAAGCTGATCCCAATCTTCTCAGACGTGATCGCCCCCGATCCGGCGATGACCGCCTTGATCGACGAGCAGCGTGCGCCGTACGCAGAGCAACTCTCGGAAGTCCTCGGTCACACCGACAGCCTGCTTTATCGCAGGGGCAACTTCAACGGCACCTGGGATGATCTGATCTGCAATGCGCTGATCGAGGAACGCGACGCGGATATCGCCTTGTCACCAGGCTTCCGCTGGGGGCCGAGCCTTCTGCCAGGCGATCCGATCACACGCGAAGACCTGCACAACGCCACCGCAATGTCTTATCCTGCGGCCTATCGCACTCAGATGACCGGCGAGTTCCTGCACACTGTGCTGGAAGACGTTGCCGACAACTTGTTCAACCCGGATCCGTACTACCAACAGGGCGGCGATATGGTCCGCGTCGGTGGCATGGGTTACCACATCGACGTCTCAAAACCGCAGGGCAGCCGTATCTCCAAGATGACGCTGCTGCGGGATGGCTCACCGATCGATCCGAGCCGCACCTACACGGTCTCCGGCTGGGCCAGCGTTAATGAAGACACCGAAGGCCCGGCGATCTGGGACGTGGTCGAGACCTACGTCAAACGCAAGGGCAGGGTCACGATCGATACGAACAAGAGCGTGAACGTGACAGGCGTTTGATAGATTTCACTTCAGATAAGTGTGGATTTAATCCATAGCATTCAATAACGTGAATGTAATGGCGAATCGGAAGGGAGGACCGGCGCATGACCGATAACCCAACCCGCAAGGGCGCGAACCGGCGCCAGTTCTTGACGGCAGGTCTTGCCGCTGGCGGTGCCGCAGCGACAGCATCGGTAGCGCACGCGGCCGGTGACCCAGCGATCCTCGAGATTAAACCTTGGGCTCAGGAACTTGGCGAAGGTGTCGACGCCCGTCCATACGGCACCCCGTCGGAGTTCGAAAAACACGTCGTCCGCCGAAACGTGCCCTGGCTTACTGCCGATCCCGTGAGTTCGGTGAACTTCACGCCATTGCATGACTTGGACGGCATTATCACGCCAAACGGTCTTTGCTTTGAACGCCACCACGCGGGCAGCGCCATTGTAGACCCTGCCGAATATCGCCTGATGATCAACGGCTTGGTGGATCGCCCCCTGGTCTTTACGCTAGAGGATCTGAAACGCTTTCCGCGCGTGAACAAGGTCCACTTCCTCGAGTGTGCTGCAAACTCCGGCATGGAATGGCGCGGCGCGCAACTCAACGGATGCCAGTTCACGCACGGCATGATCCACAACGTCATGTACACGGGCGTCATGCTTCGGGACATCCTGGCCGAAGCGGGCGTCAAGACCACCGGCAAATGGGTGCTGCCTGAAGGCGCGGACGCCTCTGCCATGACCCGCTCGATCCCGATGGAAAAAGCGCTCGACGACTGCATGGTCGCATTCAAGATGAACGGCGAGGCGCTGTATCCCGAGCAAGGCTATCCCGTGCGTTTGGTCGTGCCCGGCTGGGAGGGCAATATGTGGGTCAAGTGGCTCCGCCGGATCGAGGTCGGCGATATGCCCTGGCACCATCGCGAAGAGACCTCGAAATACACCGATTTGCTCGGCGACGGGAAAGCACGGCGCTTCACCTGGGAGATGGACGCGAAATCCGTCATCACAAACCCCAGCCCGCAAGCACCGATCTCGCATGGGCCCGGCCCAACGGTTCTGACCGGTGTCGCCTGGTCCGGACGAGGGACGATCCCGCGCGTGGATGTCACGCTGGATGGTGGTGCAAACTGGCTGCAGGCGCGGATGGACGGCCCAAGCCTCGATAAATCGATGCATCGCTTCTACTTCGAGTTCAACTGGGACGGCAAACCGCTGTTGCTGCAGAGCCGGGCGCACGACTCGACCGGCTACATCCAGCCCACGAAGGACGCGTTGCGCGCTGTCCGGGGTGAGAACTCGATCTACCACAACAACGGCATCCAGACCTGGTACGTCAACGAGCAGGGAGTGGCGGAAAATGTTGAAGTTTCTTAAGGCAACAGCCGCTGTCGCGTTGATCTCCGTCGCCGGACACGCTGCCGCCGATCCGCTGGGTTTGGGCCGCACCGCCACGCCAGCTGAAGTCGCCGCCTGGGATATCGATATTCGCCCCGATGGCGCCGGTCTGCCAGAAGGCAGCGGTGACGTGCTGACCGGCGAAGAAGTCTTCGTCGAAAAGTGCGCCGTCTGCCACGGTGATTTCGCCGAGGGCGTTGATCGCTGGCCGGTGCTGGCGGGGGGGCAGGACACGCTGGCCTCGGACGATCCGGTCAAGACCGTCGGGTCCTACTGGCCCAATCTCTCGACCGTCTGGGACTATGTGAACCGCGCGATGCCCTTTGGGAACGCGCAATCGCTCACAGCCGACGAGGTCTATGGGATCACGGCCTACCTGTTGTACTCGAACGATCTGGTGGATGACGAGTTCGAACTCAGCCACGAGAATTTCGCCGAGGTTCGCCTGCCGAACGAAGACAACTTCTTCATGGACGACCGCGAGCAGAGCCCGGTATTCACCAACCGCGACGCTTGCATGTCGAACTGCAAGACCGACGTGAAGATCACGATGCGGGCGCGCGTGCTGGACGTAACACCAGAGGGCGAGGGCGACGACTCGGCTGAAGCGCCCGCTGCGGAAGCTGTTGAAGTTGCGGCGGCGACAACGGAAGCCTCAACCGAACCGGAGCAGCCCGTCCTGAATGCCGAACTGGTCACCGCCGGCGAGAAGGTCTTCAAGAAGTGCAAGGCTTGCCATCAGGTCGGCGACAAGGCGAAGAACCGGGTCGGTCCTGTGCTGAACGGTATTGTCGATGCGTCTCTGGGTGCGGTCGATGGCTTCAAATATTCCAAGGCATTGAGGGCGAAAGCCGACGAAGGTCACGTCTGGGATGATGCGTCGCTTGCAGCCTTCCTGGAAAAGCCGAAGGCGTGGATGAAGGGGACCAAGATGTCCTTCGCCGGCCTGAAGAAGGAACAGGACCGGCTGGCAGTCATCGAGTTCCTCAAGAGCCATTCGCAATAAGCCCATGCGCTGGCCTGGTACACTCATTACGGTACTCGCAATCTGCTTGTCCCCGGTGGCCGTGCAATCAGCCGAGACGGGCGATCCCGACCGGGGTGCGAAGATCTGGGGCAAGTGCAAATCCTGCCACCGCGTCGGTGACGGCGCGGCGAACAGCGTCGGCCCGCATTTGAACGAGATCTTTGGGCGCAAGGCCGGATCCATCGAAGGGTTTCGCTACTCCAAGGGCATGTTGCGCGAAGGCGCGGACGGCCTGACTTGGACGCCGGAGAAACTGCATATCTACCTCGAGAACCCGAAAGCGCTGGTGTCAAAGACCCGGATGAACTTCCGCGGTCTCAAGGACGAGCGCGACCGTATCGACGTCCTCGCCTATCTCAGACAGTTCTCAGCCAATCCGCAGGACATCCCGGAAAGCGCACCGACAGCAGCCCCCAGCGATCCCGATGTGGACGCCGCGATCATGGCAATCGCCGGAGATCGCGACTACGGCGAATACCTGTCAGGCGAGTGCACGACCTGCCACAAGTCTGACGGCGCCGACGAGGGTATCCCGTCGATCACCGGATGGCCGAGCGAGGATTTTGTCACCGCGATGCATGCCTACAAGGTCAAGCATCGCCCTCACCCGGTGATGCAGATGATGGCAAGTCGGTTGTCAGACGAGGAAATCGCCTCGCTCGCCGTTTACTTTGAAGGAGCCCAATGATGCGCCTTGTTTATGCCACGCTCGCAGCACTGCTGATCGCCAGTCCAGCTCTGCCCGAGGACGATGAAGGTCTGGTGACCTATCAGGCTTTGAAGCCCGAACTCGCGATCGCGTTGGCGACCGCCGCAATGCAGCACTGTCGCGACGAAGGCTACCAGGTTGGTGTGTCGGTCGTGAACCGCTCGGGCCAATTGCAGGCGTTCGTGCGGGACCGGTTTGCAGGCGCGCATACGATCGAAACCGCGACGCGCAAGGCATGGACGGCGGTCAGTTTCCGGACGAACACCTCTGAGCTTGACGAGGTGACGCAACCGGGCAGCGATACGTTCGGCATTCGCTTCATCGATCAGGCTTTGCCGCTGGGCGGCGGCATCATGATCGAAAGCGGTGGCGCGATGGTCGGTGCCGTGGGTGTCTCCGGCGCGCCAGGTCCGGACCTTGATGACGTATGTGCGGAAGCCGGGATCGCGGCCATTGAAGATCAACTCGGCTTCTGAAGGCGAAAAGCGTAGACTAAACCCATAATCAAAACGGGAGGGAAGAATGACATTCACCAGACGCGGGTTCCTAGGAACCACAGCGGCGACAGCCACGGCGCTGTCGGCGCCTTCAGTGCTTGGCGCGGGCCATCCAAACGTCGTCATAATCGGCGGCGGGGCGGGCGGCGCGACCGCGGCGCGCTATCTGGCAAAGGACTCGAAGGGGGCTGTCAACGTCACCCTGATCGAGCCGCAGCGGCGCTACTACACATGCTTCTTCTCGAACCTGGCAATCGGCGGATTTTGGGATTTTGAGGCGACCGGCCATTCCTATGCCAAGCTGGGAAGCGATTACGGCGTCAACGTCATCCACGACATGGCGACAGGCGTCGACCGGGATGCGAAGTCAGTCACGTTGGCCGGCGGCCAGAAAGTGCCCTACGATCGCCTGATCGTCTCGCCTGGCGTCGATTTCGTCGACGGCTCGGTCAACGGCTGGTCGCTATCCGATCAGACCGCCATGCCACACGCCTACAAGGGCGGCACGCAGGCGGCCCTCCTGAAGGCGCAGATCGAGGCGATGCCGGAAGGCGGCACCTATGTCATGGTGGCACCGCCCAACCCGTACCGTTGCCCGCCGGGACCGTACGAGCGGATCTCGATGGTGGCTCACGTCCTTAAGCAGAAGAACCCGACGGCCAAGATCATCATCGCCGATCCCAAGCCGAAGTTCTCGAAGATGGGTCTGTTCACCGAAGGGTGGGAGAGCCACTACTCCGGCATGATCGAGTGGCTGGGTCCAGACTTTGGCGGGAACAATGTCACCGTGAACCCTGCGACGATGGAAGTCGACATCGACGGTGAAGTCGTCAAGGCTGATGTCTGCAACGTCATCCCGGCCATGAAAGCAGGATGGATCGCGGCCTCCGCGGGTCTAACCAACGACAAGGGTTGGGCACCGGTCAATGCCGCCGACATGTCCTCGAAGATGGATGCCGATGTCTATGTCCTGGGCGATGCCAGCCAACAGGGCGATATGCCGAAATCAGGCTTCTCGGCGAACAGCCAGGCCAAGGTTTGCGCAAATGCCGTGCACGGGGCGCTCACCGGGTCCAAGGTTTTCCCGGCGCGGTTCTCGAACACCTGTTGGTCGCTGATCGGTACGGATGACGGTGTGAAGGTTGGTGCATCCTACGAGGCAACCGAAGAAAAGATCGCCAAGACCGACGGTTTCATCAGCCAGAATGGTGAAGACGCAGCCCTGCGCAAACAGACCTACGAGGAAAGCATCGGCTGGTACAACGGCATCACGTCCGACATGTTCGGCTGATCTCAGATCTCAGATTGGCATGCGCCGTGGCCTGATCGGGCCACGGCATTTTTCATCGAAGAAATACGACTCGAATGATTGTCAAGTTGGGTCTTAGTTTGATAAGGTATCGCCGAGGTTGGAGGCGAGCATGGCAAAATCCCCCCCGAAGCCGCCGTCAGATGCGGTAAAGTATATCGAGTTTGTTGGCCTGATGGGCTTGCTGCGCGTGACGCTGTTCGAGAGTTTTGGCGAACGCAAGTACTGGGACGAGCGATATTTTGACTTGTTCATGAACATGCTCGCCAAACAATTGCGCGGCTCGGTCTCGACGCTCGAGGAGATGACGGCGGCGATGACCGGGATCTCGCATTCGACAAAGATCCGCATGATCGAAGAAGCTCGTAAGGACGGCCTGATCGAGGCCGTCAACCGCAGCCAGATCAAGCTGGACGGACCGCTCGACAATGTCGGCGCGCGCAAGGTTTTCTATCTCTCCGACAGCATGATGAAGTCCATGCTGAGCCGCCTGGACGAAATGATCAGCGACGTTCGAGCCTTCGCCGGTCCGGCGTGACGCCGGGTTGATGCACTCAGGCGTGCTGTTCTAGGCGGGATACGTTGAAGTCGGATTAAATCTTCGGACAGTTTAGCGGCGAGCGCCGGTGGCTCTAAAACACCCCGCGCACGATCAGGCTGAGCCCCAGTAGGGTCAGCATGCCCAGAACCGCGAGCCGAAACTGGTCCGGGTCCAGCCGGTCCCGGATCCGCTCCCCCAGACGAATGCCGAAGATCGCAAAGCCAATGCCGAGGATTGAGATCCAGATCGCAGTCATCGGCACCAGTCCCAGGCGCGACAACCCGATCATCATCACGATGCTGGACAGCGTGAAAGAACAGTTTATCGCCTGCAGGAACATGCTCCGGTCCAGATGCAACGACATCAGATACGGCATCGAGGGCATGACCTGGCTTCCGGTGATGCCGTTTATCACACCGGTCAGAAACCCGCTGACCGGGCCGAATGGCTTCTCGAACCGGGCGGGCAGGCGCAGATCGGGTCGCGACCACGCAAAGACGCAATATCCCACCAGAACGATGCCCAGGACCGCAGCGGCGGTCGCACCGTCGACCTGATCGAGCAGCCAAAGCCCCAGCACCAGACCCGGCAGTGTTGCGACGAACATTGGCCAGAAGCGCCGCAGTGTCGGCACGAACTGCCGGGCGCCGATCTGCACCATGATGTTGGATGAGATCGAAGGGATGATCAGTAAGGGCAAAGCCTCTTTCAGTCCGATTGTCACCGCGAGGAATGGCAGGCAGGTCGTCGAGAAGCCCAGCCCGGTCACACCCTTTGCGGTCGCGGCCCCCAGGTAAACGGCGAAGATGATGGCGATCTGCAGGGGCGTGTAGGCGTCTAACACAGGTGGTCTCCGTCGGGAGCCTGAAGCCATACGCCGACGGCCTTCGTGTGCCAAGAACACAGCGAAGAGAACAGGCCAACCGGTGCCGCTGAAGACGCATTGGCAGTTCCTGATTCTGAGTCTCTGAGTATTCTCTTGATCCAATTGCAAAGACTCTGCGTATCCGTTTTATAATTAACAAAAGAGGTCATGATCAAGGAAAACACGGTTCGATAAAATTGGGAGAAGTGACTCTAAAAAACCCAAAGGAACCAGAAATGACTCAAGAAATTCCAAATATACTATTGTTCGCGGCAATTCTGATCCCGCTGACTCTGTACGTTCTTGGGATCGTGCGTGGCCGTCGTGCATATCAGTTGAGCGAGGTCGGCGTTTCGGCGTTTGCGCTCGTGCTGCTATCGGTGATTTCCGCTGCGATTATGTCCAGCCTTCCTGCGTTCGCGGCGACTGATTTCGTCGCATCCTGGATCATCGGTGCCATTTTCGCGGTGCTGTCCATGATCAATGCGATCCGGATGAGCCGATTGCGCCGCCACTTCAAGGCAAAGCAGGCCATGTCCGAGAATATCAAAAACGGGGAGCCGGCCGTGCTCAATCGGACGTTTCCCGAAGAGGTGCCGGTGTCCGATCCGGTCGTCATTCGGCCCGATCCAAGTTGCTGCACCAGTCGCGTGTTCCTTGACAACGGAATTTCCTCGGGCATAAGCAAGGTGAATCAGGCATCGGTCATCATGGATCTGCTCTTGCCGGTGACGGTGAACTTCTTCCAGGTCTCGATCGCTTTCACCGTTATGCAGGATGGCATCAAGGTCGTGGCGCGGTCATCGGCGCAGATCAGACCGTGGTATGATTTCTTTCGTGCTGGCCTCGGTCTCAGCACCTCACTCATCAGGCGAAATGCCGAGAAAGAGGCTGCCGGTTCTGTCGATTGCATCAAGGGCGATCAACTTTGCATCGCCCTGCCGGAGGGCAAGCGAGGTGACGTCTCTTCGTCGGGTGAATGTCAGGCTGCCGCCGCTGTCGATGTGGAACGCGTGCTTGTTCCCGATGAAGGTGGTGACCCGACAAAGACCCGGGTCGATCCAACTAAGGCCCGGCTGATCGCGAAAGGTGTAGCGACCTTTGCCGGGCTGAACACGATCGAGAACATCGAAATCAACGCAAACGGCTCGGCAACGGCAAACGTTCCCAACCCAGCCGGCGGTTCTGGCTCGGTGGGCAGCGTATCGGCCGGATTTGGATTGCGGACCACCATTGTCGTTCCCAAGGCGGCGGAAGTGAAAGAGGACGCGACGCGCCCGGTTGTCTTCCAGTGCGTGCCCAAGGTTGAGAAAGAGGAATTCTGAAGCGTCTCCTCGCCAGGAATCCAACGACAGAAAGTGGCCGTCCGGCTGTATCCGGGCGGTCGCGATCCATTTGCGCTGTCGTCAGATTTGGTCAGACATGAATGCGGTAGATCGAGGCGTCGAGAGTGCCATCCGGCGTTGTGACAGCGACTGCGACACGCTGGTATTCTACCCCTTCGAAGTCGTCGAGACGCGCCCAATGCTCTGGCAGGTCCGGTGACTCGAAGACGTGCACGGCGATCGGATCGCCATGCGGATCGGGAACCATGCCGGGGCAGCCGTGGGCGGCCCCCCAGCCTTCCTGCAAGAGCCTGCCGCGCACGATGCCCTTCGACCATGTTCCCGTCAGCCCGTCGAGCACATGGTGGTTCACCTCGCCCGGCGCGAGCGTGCCATAGGTCGCGAGCCGCATGTCGGCCGACATCAGCGGCCCCAAATGCCGTTCAGATAGCTGGCGACCCGTCCGTGCGCCTGCTCGGCCTCGTCGACCAGGCCGAGATAACCGAAGAACCCGTGCACGACACCGGCGTATTCCGTGTGTTCAACCGCGACCCCGGCATCGGACAATTGCTTGGCATAGGCCACGCCCTCGTCTCTCAGCACATCGCACTCGGCGGTGATCACCAGGGCGGGCGGCAGTCCTGCATGCGACGTTGCCAAGTGTGGTGCTGCGCGCCAGTCGTCCATGTCGTTGGCGTTGGCAAAGTAGTGCTCGCGGAACCAGTCGATCGTCGGCGCTTCAAGTATCCCGTACCCCGCGCCGTAACGGTCGTACGAGGCCGTGCCCCCGCGATAGTCGACCACCGGATAGATCAACGCCTGGGCCGACACCGCCGGTCCGTCGGCCTCTCGCGCCATCAAGGCAACGACTGCGGCCAGGTTCCCGCCCGCGCTGTCGCCCGACACGGCGATCCGGGTGGCATCGATGCCGAGCTTCTCGGCTTTGTCCGCCACCCAGCGCAGTGCATCGTAGGAATCCTCGGCGGCGGCGGGGAACCGGTGCTCCGGCCCCATCCGGTAGTCAACCGAGACGACGGCGCAACCCGCTGCGTTGGCGAGAAACCGGCAGAGTGTTTCGTAGATCTCGAGACTGCCGATCACATGCCCGCCGCCGTGATAATAGATGATTACCGGCAGATCGTCCGCGTCGCTGGCCTTGTAGACCCGCACCGGTACGTGGCCGTAACCCGGCCCGGTGCTGAAGGTCTCGGCATAGACAACATCCGGGGCGGGAAAGTCGCGCAGGCGCGCCGCAGACAGGGCCTCCATCAGATCCCGCGCTTGCTGCGGTGTCAGGTCCACGAGCTTCGGGATGCCCGCCTCGGCAACCTTGTCCAGAAAGGCGTTCATCTGCGGCGTCAAATCATCGGGCATGGTGGTCTCTCTGCATCTGATATCTCGTGGACCGTAGGGCGCGATTCTGGGAATGGCAAAGCCGGATTGCCGGCTTTGCCATGGATCAAGGAGGTGGAGTGCGGCGCGATGTACCGCAGCGCACAACGCGGCGTTTGAACGGGTGCCATCCCGTGCTATGCGCAAGGCGTGATATGGAGTGACGCCTTGGACCGCCCGCAAAACCCGCCTGTCGCTATGATGGTGACCTGCCTTGTCGACATGATCCGTCCGAGTGTCGGGTTCGCGACGGTGAAGCTTCTCGAAGATGCGGGATGCACGGTTTCCGTCCCGAGCCAGACCTGCTGTGGTCAGCCAAACTGGAACTCGGGTGACTGTTTGGGGGCTCAGGCGCTGGCGCGGACAATGATCGCGGCCTTGGAGGGATATGACTATGTCGTGGTGCCCTCAGGGTCCTGCGCCGCGACCGTGATCAAGGACTATCCGCAGATGTTCCCCGAGGATGCCGCGTGGCAGGCACGGGCTGAAGCGCTGGCAGAACAGACGCACGAGGTCGTCTCGTTTCTGACCGATGTCATGGGCGTCGAGAGCGTCGGCTCGAAGCTGAACGCGAAGGTGACCTATCACGATTCCTGCTCCGGCCTGCGTTCGCTGGGCATCAAGGAGCAGCCCCGCAGGCTGCTGGCATCGGTCGACGGTTTGGCGGTCGCCGAGATGGAGGAACCCGAGGTTTGTTGCGGCTTCGGTGGTACGTTCTGCGTGAAGTACCCGGACATCTCGAACAAGATGGTCGGGAACAAGACGGATGATATCGCAGCCACCGATGCCGAATTGGTCCTCGCAGGTGATCTTGGCTGCCTGATGAACATGGGCGGCAAGCTCTCGCGTCAGGGGCGCCCGGTGAAGGCGCGCCATGTGGTGGAGGTGCTGGCAGGTATGACGGATCAGCCCGCGATCGGGGAGTGCACGTGATGCGTTACATGCAGAAGCGCTCGCGCGTCCGACCCTGGGAGGGCGAGCGCGCTGGTTCCACAATGCCTGCGCTTTTAAGCATCTGCGTCGCGCGTTGGGCGTGCTATATCGCCATGCGCCCTCCCGGGGGGAGGGTCGGGCGCGCCCGCTTCGCGGGCAAAGAAGCATTGGTCCGATGAGTGCCCTGAACCCAACCACGCCGCGCTTCAAGGAGAACGTCAAGGACGCGCTGGCGAACCAGAACATCCAGTCGGCCATGTCGACTGCGGGCGGGTTCGCTGTCGGCCGCGCGAAAGCCCGCGCCGCGATGCCGGAATTCGACGAGATCCGAGATCAGGCGCGCGACCTGAAAAACCACGTGCTCGCGAACCTTGCCGATTACCTCGAACAGTACGAGACGAAAGTCACGGCCGATGGCGGCCATGTCCACTGGGCTGAGACCGCCGAGGATGCGCGCCGCATCGTGCTCGACATCTGCCGCAAGGCGGGTGCGACGGCGGTCAACAAGGGCAAGACGATGATCTCGGAGGAATGCGGGATCAATGAGCACCTCGAAGAGCACGGCATCAAACCGGTCGAGACGGACCTCGGCGAATACATCATCCAGATGCGCTGTGAGACGCCGTCACACATCATTGCGCCCGCGATCCACGTGACGCTGCCGGAGGTCGAGCAGCTCTTCAACGAGCAGCACACCCACCTGAAGCCCGGTCGTCCCATGGAGCTCGAGACCATGCTGGCCGAGGCGCGCGGAGTTCTGCGCCAGAAGTACTTCGAGGCCGAAGTCGGGATCACCGGCGCGAACATGCTGATCGCGGAAACCGGCCAATCGGTGATCGTCACCAACGAAGGCAACGGCGATCTCTCGCAGCAACTGCCCAAGGTGCACATCGTCATGGCCTCGCTCGAGAAGATCGTGCCGACGCTGGACGAAGCCTCGACCATCCTGCGGGTGCTGGCACGGTCGGCGACCGGGCAGGAAAGCAGCGTCTACACCACCTTCTCCGCCGGGCCGAAGCGGGCAGGGGACCCGGATGGTCCCGAGGAATACCATGTCGTGCTGCTCGACAACGGGCGCACCAACATGCTGGGCACGGAGTTTCAGGAGATGCTGCGCTGCATCCGCTGCGGGGCCTGCATGAACCACTGCCCGGTCTTCAAGTCCGTCGGCGGGCACGCCTATGGCTGGGTCTATCCCGGGCCAATGGGGGCGGTGCTGACGCCCTCGCTGATCGGCATCGAGCAGGGGCGCAATCTGCCGAACGCCTCGACCTTCTGCGGCCGGTGCGAGGCGGTGTGTCCGATGCGCATTCCGTTGCCGAAGATGATGCGCGCCTACCGGGCCAAGGAGTTCGAGAAGGGCCTGACGCCGGGTGCCGCGCGCTATGCGCTCGGCGCCTGGAAGTGGATTGCCTCGCGTCCCGCGCTCTATCGTACCATCACCGGCACGCTGAACCGGGTGCTCGGCCTTATGGGCCGCTGGCGCGGCAACTTCGCATGGATGCCATTGGCCTCCGGTTGGACGGATCATCGGGATCTGCCGGCGCCACCGGCAGGGGGCTCCTTCCAGAGCCAGTGGCAGCGGTCGCGAAAGTAGCGCGATCAACTTCGAAGGTTCGCCGGGAACCGACGCCCGTCACTACTTTCGCAGGTGCCGTCCGATATGAGCCGCGACGTCCTTGACGTCGACGGTCGAGAGATCCTCTTGCGTGATGCCGAAATTGAAGAGCACTGCGCGGGCGATGCCCGCGGCACCCTCACGTTGGGACTGGTTTGCGATACCGAGCAGTTTCTGCGCCGCGGTTGTCTCATCGCCACATCCCCACTTCTGTTCGCGGTTCTTCGCGCGCTTGCTCTTCGTGCGACGCCGATGCAGCAGGTAGATTCCGATCCCGATTGCGGCAACTGTTGCCAGCCCGATAAAGGCCCAACCGGCGGGGTTCCAACCCGCGGCAGCGACAAAACCACCGACGATCAAAAGCGCTCCGCCGATGGCGCCGGAAGACGCCCCGATTGCCGTGAACATCTGAACGCGGTGGCGATGGACCAGCTTGGCCAGAAGGTACTCCATGCACCCGGCGAGATCCGGGTTGTGCGTCACCGTGCCGTTTCTCAACAATCGGCGCAGAAGCTTGATGCGGTCCGCAGCACTGGCCGCCTTGCGGGCGCTTCGATACATCGCCAGGAGTGACAGCACGACGCCGGCTCCACCCGTGACTGACCCGGCAATCGATGCCGCAGCACCGGCACCGGGTGCCGCCTGCGCGAGTGTTGTCGCCCCGGATGATGCGCTCGACATCAGTTTTGAGATGTGCGTCGCGAGATCACGCTTGTGCACCTTGATGTCATTGGCATGCCGGCTTTGGCCGGTCTGTTCCATCCTCGCCGGATTGATCCGCGATTCCTGCCAAAGTTCGTGCGCGCTGACGATCAGCCCATAGAGAGAACCGATCATGTTGGCGAAGCTGGCGCCCGCGCTCATGCCCGGGGCTCCGTCATGGTTCAGGGGCGATCCTCCATCACCCGACACCGGCAGTTTGAAAGACTGTACGAAGTTCGCCATGTCCAGCGGAATGGTCGTCCCCATGGTCGGACCGGACTCGAGATTGCTGACAAGCTCACCCGTCCATTTCCCAAAGTTGCCCTTCTGCCGGTGTTTCTGAAACCAGGAGCTGTACTGGGCCGGGTCGTCGGGCGCGTCTTGGTAGGCCGCGTAGAGGCTGGCGAACGATCGGTCATCGTCAGTTGCACCGGCGGTACTTTGGAAGTGCGCACCGACCTGCATGCCTTCAGAGCTTTCCCACTGCTCTTCGATTGCTGCGTCTTCGTCCACTTCAAGGACGTATGCTTGCACGCACTCGAGATCGAACTGACCAAGCTTCTCGCCGAAAACAGACCAGGTTCCATTGGGCCGGCGCACCAGAATCTCACCGCGTGCCCCTTCGGTTCCCGACCGCAACAAGGCCCGTTCATGATTGCCGAGGGACTCGAATTTCTGTCTCGCGACGTTTGAGTAGTCGAGGTGCTTCCATGGACCCGTTCCGCTGCCCTGACCGTCGTCCTTCGAGGCTTGCTTGGCGCTGTAATAGAAGATCAGCGGATCTGCGCCGAACGCGCTGCACTTGATAAAAGCGGCAGGATGCTTGGCGAAGAAGCTCGAAAACAAGACGAGATCGCCGGGCGATGCGTTTGATGGAAACTTTGCGCCGCCGATATCAGACTTCTTGGTCGTATCGCGCGCCTCCCATGACCCGCCCGATGTATTCACTCTGCGCAGTTCAGGTCCAACGCGTACGCTGACACTGTTCTGACCTGCGATCGTGCCATGTTCGGCCGGATTGCCGCCCCCAATGCTGATGCTGATGCCTCGATTGCCGTCGATCGTGCCGAACTCGCCGAAGCCTGGACCGTGAGATTTGCGGTAGATGCGGGGCTTGCTCATATCATGCCTCCGGGTGTTGGAATGCCTTAAGAGAAATAGAGTTCCAGCCTGATAGCACGATATTTGAAAAGACGTTAGGCGATTGTCTTGGTAGACGGTGATTTGCAGGCATAACTTTTAGATGAGTACTCTGAGCATCGATCAACTATTGCGTGAATATTTGAGTTGAGCTCCAACGCGTCGACTCGGTCTTGTCGTGTGTCTCGCAGGTGGGTAGACATCGCAAAAGCCCTGATCCTTATGCGTTGGACGCAAAACATGACTGCCCGCGACCGCATCCTCACCCGTATCCGCCGGGCCGCCGAGGGCCAGAGCCCGCCAGAGCCGCAACGGCTTAAACCGTCGATCGCGCGGACCGAAGGCGCCGCAGCCGTCGATCAGTTCATCGCCAAGGCCCAGGCGCAGGACACGACAGTGACGCGTCTTTCTTCGATTGATGATCTGCCGGCCGCCTTGGCCGATGAGCTTCGCAAGCGGAACTTGCCTGCTGCGATCCGCACTGGGTCCGATCCGATCTTCGACCGAGACTGGGGCACGATCGAGCGATCGACGGGACCGGGCCGCATCTAGGAACCGGCGACACTGCCCCGCGCCGAACTGGGGCTGGCAGAAACCGGTGCGCTGGCCCTGTCCTCGGGTCCGGACAATCCGGTGACGCTCAACTTCCTGGGCGAAACCCACTTTGCCGTCATAGACGCCAGCACGATCGTTGGCGGGTTCGAGGATCTTTGGGCGCGCTGGCGTGAACTCGGCCTCAATCCGCGCACGCTCAACCTGATCTCTGGCCCCTCCAGGTCAGCCGATATCGGTCAAACCTTACAGCTTGGCGCGCACGGACCAGTCGCCCTTCACATCTTTATTGTCGGGGCGTCGGAACCGCTGCCTTGACGCTGATTTCCCGGATCTCGACACGGCGGTTTACCGGCGAATTGGGATCATCGGCGACGGGCAGGCTCTCGCCAAAGCCGCGGGAGAACAGCCGATGCGGTTCGATGCCCCGCGTCAGAAGATAGGCGCGGATCGCCTCGGCGCGCGCAATCGACAGCGACACATTCAGCGCGTCGTCGCCTTTCGCGTCAGAGTGCCCGGCGATCAGGAACTGCTTCTCCACCAGTTTGCTGTTCTTCAGCGCCTGCGCGAGTTCGTCGAGTGTCGCGCGGATATCAAGGCTGATGTCGGCCGACCCTGCGGGAAACGTGATCAGAAGATCGAACCCGGTCGGCGCGGTCGACCGGGTTTTCGCGCAAGGCGCGCTCCCGCTGAGGCATCCTTGACGTGCCGAGCGTTTGATCAGGCCAATCTGCTGCAGGCATTCGTCCCCGGAGGCACAATCCTGCGGCGTCACGATGCGCATCGGACACCCGGCGCCTGGGCATTCGCCATCTCCGTCAATAAAGAATTCGACAAACGCCTGCGATGAAAACTTCGCTTCGGCGTGCGCTGGAATGGACAGCGGGGCAACGCAGAGAACCAAGGCCGCGCAGACCGCCTTCACCTGATCCTCAATTCTTTTCTCAAACATTGGACCACCCTTTCCTCCCAATCTTGCCACTCGCTAATCGTCGGGAGTTCATCGACGGTTTTAGTTCCATTGGCTTCATCCCATTTCATAAAATCTTCTATCTCAATACGGCTCTTCGCGGAAAAGTATAATTTGGCCCGGGCGAATTCACTTATCAGTGTGTCCCGGTAATCGTTGCGTTGTAGAACGAATTGCTCCTTCCGGTTCATTTCGCGTTCAGACAGTTTCCGCCTCTTTTCAAGGCGTGCGATCGATATCAGGCGACGCCAGGCGGCAATGTACAAGCTGAAGTGCTCCGCGATTTCTTCGTAGAGCTTGATCTTGTGCTCGCCCAGCGCCTTGCCGCGATTGTACTGTGCCTGCCATCGCGGGAACAGGATAGAAGCAAATAGGCCGCCGACCACGATCGTCAAAACCGGCGGGCCCCAACTTTCGATCACGAGATAGGCGATCGAGTTCTTGCTGATCTCTTCAAAGAGAAAATCCACCAATGCCTCTAACAATTCACGGGCAATTGAGCCCTTTGCGATAAATCGATCAACGCAAAATTTTCTTTCATTTCGTATGGCTTGGCAATAGACGATTCGCCCGGTCGGCCCATGCAGAACGTAATCAACCGGCTGACACTCGCTGAGCCAGAAGGGTTGCGCATGGACATCCACGTCACCTACGAGCGTCCCGACCATGACGATCCGCAAACTGGCCCGGTCCGTGTTGGCTGGCTGCTGACCGATCGTAAGGGCGGCATCGTCTTCGACCCGCCGGAACGCGTCCGCTCGGTCGAAATGAACAAGACGCACGCCAAATCAGCCAGTCGATGCCCGGCGGTGATCAATCTGGAAAGCCGGTACTTCGTGGTGAAGTGCCCGTTCGATCTGCACATCGCTTTCACGCGCGACAAGGATGGCAAACCGGCCCTGCGCAATCTGGCGGGCGATGCCTCGCCGGTGCGTGCCAAGAAGCTCAGCCAGCACCTCCACGTGACGTCCGAGAAGGAATGGCGCTATCCTGATCGCCCGACCATCCAGCTGTCGCTGCCCTATCTCTTCATCGCTGATGAACCTGTTTACATGTCCCAGGTCTCGCCGTTCATGCATTACAGCAAGGAACCTTTGCCGGGCACGATCTTTGGTGGTCGGTTTCCCATCAACCTCTGGCCGCGCCCATTGATGTGGGCGTTCGAATGGCACGAGCCCGATAAGCCCATCAAGCTCTCGCGCGGGGAGCCGCTGTTCTATGCGCTGTTCGAGACCAGCCCTCAGGACCGTCCAGTGCAGGTCATCGAAGCCGAAGTGACGCCCGAATTGCAAGAGTACCTCGATCTCGTCTCGGGGGCTGTGAACTACGTGAACCAGACCTTTAGCCTGTTCAAAGCGGCCGAGGAGCGGCGTCCCGCGAAGCTGGTCACGCCCCGGAAGGGCACTGCATGACGGACAGCGCCGTCCCGCGCCGTGCATCCGCCTTCAGGGCGCGGCAAACGCTGGGTCTGGGCGGCCTATTGCACAGGATGGCCCAGCGCCTTTCCAACCGTCAGATCGCTGATGCAAATGACGTTCTCTCGCTGATGGCCACCGACATCTCAGCGTGCGATAGCGGGGCGGAACTTTCGTCCGGGCTGAAGCTGTTTCATGATGCTGACTGGCACAGGCCCGGCGTGGGAAAAACGGCCAACAGTGTGCGGATCGACAGCGCCGCGTTCGATGGCAGCTATGTATCCCTGGCCATCGATCTTCCGGCCGATCAGGCGGCCCGGATCCGCGTGGGCACTGAACTGGTGGTCACGTTTTCTGCTCATTCGGACCGGGCGTTGCCTGTTTTTCTGCGCGCGCACTTTCGCAACGACGAGGGGAGCGAGGTGCTGCACGATCTGATCGTGATCGAGGCGGGCGCCCGTTCGGTTCGGTTCAACCTCGATGGACTGCGCATTCCGATCGACAAACCGACAACCGCGTGGGTCGACTTGATCCTGTCGGACCCCACTGGCACCGAAGTATCGATCGACGGTATCCGTCTGGATGTCCGGCGCCAATGACGCCGTGCTCAAGCCAGTCTGCGCGCGAAGATCCAGCTGAGCCCCAGCATCAGCGCCGCCGTCGTCAGGCATAGCGGCAATCCGCCCAACTGGTAGCTGAGCCCGGACAACAACGTGCCGATCAGGCGCCCTGCTGCATTTGCCATATAGTAGAACCCGACATCCATCGTGACCCGGCCTGTGCTGGTGAAGGCCAGTATCAGGTATGAGTGCAGCGCGGAATTCAGGGCAAAGACGGCGCCAAACGCCAACAGCCCGATGATCAGCGCTGTCGTCAGCGTGGCCGAGGGCACCAGGATCAGCGCAAGCCCAGCCAGGATCATGGGCAGGATCGCCAGCAGCCCGACCCAAAGCTGAGCCAGCCCGATGATCTCGGCCACGGGCTTGTTGCGCGCCTTGAGGATCTTCGGTGCCGCTGCCTGCACGGCGCCGTATCCGATCACCCAAATGGCCATGAATGTCCCGATCTGGAAGAAGGCCGCGCGGTTCCCGGCTTCGGAGCCGTCAGAGAGGACTGCGTAGAAGTAGAGCGGTATTCCAACGACGAACCAGGTGTCGCGGGCGCCGAACAGGAACATCCGTGCCGCGCTCAACAGGTTGATGTTGCGGTCCTTCGACCAGACCTCGGCGAACTTGGCCTTCTTCGACCCGCGCGGCAGGCCCGGCGGCATGCAGACAGCAACGGCAACGAGGATGGCGATCAAGACGCCAGCCATCGCCAGGACCGAGGTTTCGAACCCGGCCACGCCCAACAGCACCGCGCCCAGCAGGAAGCCGCATCCCTTGACGGCATTCTTCGAGCCGGTCAGCACGGCGACCCAGCGAAACAGCGCGCCGTCCTCGGGTGGGGCAAGCACCTTCACCGCACTCTTCGCGCTCATCTTTGCCAGATCCTTGGCGATGCCGGACAATCCCTGCACGGCCATGACGAACAGGACCGAGGTCCAGACCGGCCAGTCAGGGTCCAGCCCCGCCAGCGCGATCAATGCCACGATCTGCAGGCCAAGACCGGCATAGAGCGTCGAGGTCAAGCCGAACCGCGCGGCCAGCCAGCCCGCCGACAGATTGGTGACGACGCCCATCAACTCGTAGAGCAGGAAAAGATAAGCAAGCTGGATCGGTGAGAAGCCCAAAATGTGAAAGTGCAGCAGCACCAGCATGCGCAGCGCGCCATCGGTCAGCATGAACGCCCAATAAGCCGCCGTGACCGCGATGTACGCCGCGAGCCCGTTGCGCGCGGCGGGGTCGGTGACGATCATGGGGAGCACGTGCATGCACCCGTATCTGGGCCGGACCACTCGTCGTCGTGCATTGGCAAGAGCGCGCTGATTGAGTAGAGCATCATGTGAGTCTAGTTAGTGTGCACTGATTGTCTTCATGCACACTCGCGCCCCATTCGATTGCCCAATCCAACCATCCTTGGGTAAGTGGCCGGATGGGTGTCGAATTTGGAAATAGTGTCAGGTCATTCTCTCCGTAAAAGAAGTTTCCAAGCGTCGTGTTTGACCAAATCACACCCGCGATGTGATCGTGCTGCCCATCCGCGAACATACCCGTCGGAACTTTCGTCCTAGAACTCTTCTCAAGTTCGGTTCGAAAGTAGTACCCGCTGGTCGTTTCTGGTGAAATTTTTCGAAAGGTAACATATTGATCACCGAGTGGATACAGTACGCAGAAAGGAGATCCTCTATCCTCAAAGCTAGTTTGAGGAGACAATTGGCCAGGGTTAATTGCAATGAGACAAAGATCACTTCTACTCACTCTCTCATTTTCAAGGTATCGTATAAAGGTGTTCGATTTTTTCATGAATACACTGGAGATACGCAGTTCGATTTCTCGCAGTGGCACATACTGCGCCGTGCCATCATACTTCAAATCGGGAACGCGATCGGGGTTCGTATCGTCACCCGGACCGAACGTAACAGCCTCAATCCAAACACGCTGATCACCATCGTCAACGAGAAGATCCGGTCCATCGTTCGGCCGTCTTGCGCGCTCGACCAGTGCCTTCCCGGCAGAAAGTAGCCTATGAAACAGATAGAGTTCCCAGAACCTCGGATCGGGCTGAACTGCGAATTCTTCGCGGAACATCTCGTCCGCATAGCCTTTGCACTGATCCCAGTAGGATTCGAGCAACGCTCGGATCGCTGCGCACGGGCCTTTTTCTAGATCTCGAATGTTGCGGTAACCCACGTCGCAGTCATCACCCGGAACCCAGAACTCATGAACCGCTGCTCTCCATCTTTCCTAGTCCCTCACAGATCCTGCGCCATCATCCGGACGATGTCGGCGAGACGGCAGGCATAGCCCCACTCGTTATCGTACCACGCATAGACCTTCAGCTGTGTGCCATTGACCACCATCGTGCTCGGCCCGTCGATGATCGACGACCGCGGATCGTTCAGAAAATCGGCGGAGACCAATGGGCGGTCTTCGAACCCGAGAATGCCCTGCAATGGCCCGTCCGCATATCGTTTGAACAGCCCGTTCACCTCCTCGACCGTCACGGGGCGCTTCACCTCGAACACGCAATCTGTCAGCGACCCGTTCAGCACCGGCACTCGGATTGCGTGGCCGTTCAATCGCCCTGACAGGTCCGGGTATATCAACGTGATCGCGGTCGCCGAGCCAGTGGTCGTCGGGATCAGCGAGTTCAGCGCCGAGCGCGCGCGCCGTGCATCCTTGGCCGGGCGGTCAACAATGGTCTGCGTATTGGTGACGTCGTGGATCGTCGTGATCGAGCCGTGTTCGATCCCGATCTCGTCATGGATGACCTTGACCACCGGGGCCAGGCAGTTTGTCGTGCAAGACGCCGCCGTGACAAGATGGTGCTGCGCCGGATCGTAGAGATCATGGTTAACACCGTAGACGAGGTTCAGGGCAGGGGCCTCCTTGACCGGCGCCGAGATCACCACCTTTTTCACGCCCGCGTCGTAATAGGGCTGGACCTTGGCGGGCGTCTTGAACGTGCCGGTGCAGTCCACGACCAGATCGATGCCTGTCAGATCCAGATCTTCGATCCGGCTGACATGGCTCAGACCCATCCGATGTCCGTTGACGCTGATCCCGTCGGCATCATGGCCGAACTGCGCGCCCCAGCGCCCGTGCACCGTGTCGAACTCCAGCCAGAGCGCATGATCCTGCGGCCTTCCAACGGGATCGTTCAACCACACGATCTCACCCGGCAGGCCATGCTCAAAGAACGCCTTAAGCACCAGCTTGCCGATGCGTCCCAATCCGTTGATCGCGATGCGTGCCATACCGGCCTCCCCCTGTCTTTGGGGGGACTTCTGCGCCTGTTCCGTGACGGTTTCGTAACAGTCGCCGCGTTTGCCGCGACTGTCGGCTCAGAGCGGCTGGCCCGCTAGCATCCGCGGCACTTCTCCCGACCGGCCTGACGCCTCGGCTATGAAAAGCCGCCGCGCGCCGCCGAGGTGACCGATCAGCCCGAGACCCAGATTGCGCAGCGCCTGCGCCGGCCCCAGATCGGTCGAAAACAGCCGGTTCAAGGCGTCCATACCAAGCGCAAGCGCCGTTGCATCGAACCGGCGCCATTGCTCATAGCGGCGCAGCACATCGATCGAGCCAATGTCCTCACCGCGCCGTGCGGCTTCGGTCAGCACTTCGGTCAAAGCCGCGACATCACGCAGGCCCATATTCATGCCTTGGCCCGCAATCGGGTGGACACCGTGCGCTGCATCGCCGGCAACCACCAACCGTGGCCTTGCATACTCGGTCGCGAGCGATAGTCCCAATGGATATGCCCAGCGCTTGCCTGCGGGTCGGATCTCGCCCAACCGACCGTCCAGGCGCCGTGCGATCTCGGCAAGGTACGCGTCATCGGACAGCGCCTTGATCCGAGCTGCCTCTGCGTCACGCTCCGACCACACCAGCGAGGATCGGTTTTCCGTCAACGGCAGAACGGCGAATGGCCCGCCTGGAAAGAACGCCTGATGCGCAGCACCACCATGCTGCAGGTCGTGCTCGATCGCCGAAACCAGCCCTGTCTGCCCGTAGGTCCAGCCGACATAGCGGATCCCGGCTGCCCGCGCAGTCGCCGAGCGCCGTCCGTCGCAGGCGATCACCAAACTGGCGCGCAGAGCATCGTCGCCGACCCGGACCGCTGCCCCTGTGGTCTCTCGCGCAACCTCCCCGAGCGCGCCATCCAAACACTGCACGCCGCTTTCGGACAGCCGGTTCAGCAGTGTGCCGCGCAGATGCCGATCCTCGACGATCCAGCCCAGCGTCGTATTCAATCCCTCCGCCGGATCAAAATGCAGCATCGCAGGTGGCACCGGACCAGTGCAGGTGTCGCGCACGGTGATCCCGGTGACCGGCTGCGCGTTGTCCTCCAGCGCGTCCCAGGCGCCCAAAGCGCGGAGCAGGTTGGCCGCGCCCGGCGCCACGGCATACGCGCGCCCGTCGAAGCCCGGATCGCCTCGGACATCCGCGGTGACCGGGTCAATCAGCGCGACCCGGAAACCCTGTGTGTCCAGGGCCAGCGCCATGGCCGAGCCCACTAGCCCGCCGCCCAGGATACAAACATCGTACTTCGGATCGCTCATGGGCTTTACTATTGGAACGCCACCCGCAAATGTCCACGCACGCGAAGGACGCAGGGGGCGAAAGCGATGCAAGACTGGTTGAAAATGAGCGCGGCGGATCTGGGCCGTGCCATTGAAGCGGGGCAGATCGATCCACGCGCGCTGACCGACGCGTTCCTGGATGCCATCGACGCGCATCCGGCCCGCGATGACATATACGCGCGCACCACGGCGGAACGCGCGCGGACGGAAGCCCTCGGCGCGGCGAAACGTGCGGCGGCGAATTTCCGCAAAGGTCCGCTGGACGGCGTGCCGATCTCGTGGAAGGACCTCTATGACACGGCAGGCGTCGCAACCGAAGGCGGGACGCGCCTGTTGAAAGGCCGCATTCCAGAGGCCGATTGCACGGTCCTGCGGCGTGCTACCAACGCAGGCACGGTTTGCCTCGGCAAGACCCACACGACCGAGCTTGCCTTCTCGGGCCTCGGCGTCAACCCGATGACAGGGACGCCGCCGAACGCGATCGTACCTGAGCGCGCGCCGGGCGGATCCTCGTCGGGCGCCGCTGTCTCGACCAAGCTTGGTCTTGCGGCTGCGGGCATCGGTTCGGACACCGGCGGCTCGGTCCGTATCCCTGCTGCCTGGAACGATCTCGTCGGGCTGAAGACCACGGCAGGCGTGATCCCGACCGACGGCGTCATCGCGCTCTCGCGCACCTACGACACCGTCGGCCCCCTGACCCGCACGGTCGAGGACGCAGCGCACCTGTTCGCCATCCTCGCCGATGTGGACCTGCCCGACTGGGATGGCGCGAGCCTGACCGACGAGACGTTCCATGTCGCCGAGACCATCGTGTTCGACGATGCCGATCCGGAGGTTGCACCCGCCTTCGAGACCACGCTTGACGCGCTCGGCAAGGCAGGCGCCAGGATCACGCGCGGGCCGGTGCCCGAGTTCAAGGCCTGCTTCGACACGATGTCCAACGTCAGTCCGATCGTAACGTCCGAGGCCTGGGCCGAATGGGGGGCCGAGATCGAAGCCCAGCCCGGCACCATGTGGCCCCCGCTCGAGACGCGCTTTCGCCAGGGTGAGCACGCAGATCCCGCCAAGGACGCGCAGGCCCGTGCCGAGATGGATGCCCACCACGCCAGCCTCGTCGCCCGCATCGCCGAGCACGGCCTGATCGTCATGCCAAGCTCACCGATCATGCCGCCGAACACGCAGCGCTTGCTGGACGACCACGACTACTTCACCCAGCGCAACCTGCTCGCACTTCGCAACACGCGGCTCGGCAACCTGCTGGTGATGTCCTCGATCACGATCCCCACGGCCAATCCGATGTGCGGCTTCATGCTGTTCGCCCCACCACATCACGAGGAACGCCTGCTCCGCATAGGCCGCGCCATCGAGAAAGCTCTGACATGACTGGCAGTGTTCCCCGTCCCGACGCGCCCGCCGAACTGACCATCACGTTCCTCTACTATCGTGACCTTGCCCGGGCCGAGGCGTTCTATCGCGATGTGATGGGCTTTCCCCTGGCCATCGATCAGGGCCACCTTGCCAAGATCCTGCACATCGGCGGCGGCGCGCATGTCGGGCTGGTCGACGAGGCGCACGGGATGAACAAGTGGACCGCGCAGAAATCGGTCCAGCTCTGCGTTCGTGTCCCCGATGTCGACGCCTGGTATGCCTACATCGCCGATCAGGGTGCAGCGAACCTCAGCGAGATGTTCGTCAACGACGAGATCGGCATCCGCGCCTTCGTCTTCAACGACCCCGAGGGCTATCAGATCGAGATGCAATCGGCGACCCGCCCCGGCGCCTGATCACGCCGGACGCGCAAGCCAACGGCAGCCTGCCCGGCCTCAAATCCATCCCGGTCTGACATATTTGGTCACGTCGCCTCGACCCTGCCGTGATCGCATTCAACAGCAATAGCAGTGTAGTAAGGCCGTGTGCGTGCGGTCGATCTCTATAACACTCTGAAAAATATAAAATTTCTCGATCCCTGATGATCCCCGGAAGCATGTTCACGGGAATTGTTTCAACGCCAATTCGGGCCCCCTGACGCGGCGAATAAACCACGCCGACGACTGTTTCCTGTTCATCGCGTCACCGACGGCGCGGCTGAAAAAGCGGCGCAACACGCCCATGAACAGGAGAGGCCCAATGCCCATTCTCGAAAGCAACAGCGACTTGTTTGAGACGCACCTGGAAGAAGAATTCAACGGCGAAAAACCGCCGACCAGCGTGAGCAGGCTGGCTCAGGCGGTCGCAGCCTACACACGGCCCGACAGCGCCGAAATCTTGAAAGCGCTCGGCCAGGCCCTCCGCGCGCTGGAAGACAAGGACCCGGACGCCGCCGAACGGTTGGGCGCGGACTTCATGGCCGAGCTGCGCGCCCAGACGAATGAAAAGCTGAAGGCTGCCGGTCTTCCGCCGATCCCGCCGGTCTTCCGCCGAACATTCATGCATATCGCAAAAGACTCGGAGAAGACGCCAATCAACCGCCATGTACAGGTTCTGAAGAAGGTTGCGCGCACCGCGCAGGAAGTCGGCACGGCAGGTGCTCCCGCCGCCTCGGCAGGCGCTCAGGCGGCGGGTGCCGCGGCCTTTGCCGCACCGCAAAGCGCGCTTCTGACGACCGCCGGCGTTCCGCAACTCGTCGCCGGGGGTGTCGCTCTGACCGGAGGATCTGTTGCGACCGGCGGTCTGCTGCCCGCCGCAATCCTGGGCGTGTCGCTGCTGGGCGAGGCCGGTGTCTCCGGCGTGGCGACCTACAAGACGATCTGCAAGCGCCACTCGCTGAAATCGCTCCACCGTAAGCGCCACACCGAGTTCCGGCGCTGCAACCCGATTCTGGCAAAGGATCGCGTGGTTGGAGAGCACGACTTCATCGCAGACCACATACTGCCCTACATCATCCGCAAGAAAACCAGAAAGGCGATCGTGCGGGGTGTCAGGACAGTGCCGGTGATCGGGCAACTCGGAAGCGTGTACTCCGGTGTAAAGAAGGCCGGGAAGTATTTCGGCGGAACGCTTGGAAAACGGCGGAAGGAGTACGCGAAGATCCTCGCGCGCCACTTCATCACCCATGACTGCGATCTGTGCTTTGCGATCATTTCCGTTTTGTTCGGCGACGACTCCAAGGCATTCTGGCTCCGCGATCAGAAATTCGAGGTCGTCTACGAGGCGCTGCTGCCGAAGATGAAGTCCAATTGAGCCAATGGTTTTTGTCTCGAGCGGCAGCATTGCGTGCCTCAACGGTTTCGGCGTTGTGAGCGTATCACGTATCGATCCGTTTTGAGCTTTGGGGCGGTTCGGGCCGCGACCGATCCGAGGGTGGGTGCGAGAATCGCGCCCGCCCGTGTGGTGAAGCGGATTGCGCCATCGGTCCGAGCAAACCGCTGAACGGGCGCGGCCCGGCTACGCCGGGAAAGAAGACCACCCGTGCGGTTCTACCCGAACGGCGGCTTTGGCGGAGGAACCGGCACACCACCGCCTGACGAGTAGAAAATCTCCTTCGCGCGGGCGACCAACCGGATCAGCCAATCCCCGGCGCCCGCCGACATAGACTCGGCGAACGCAGTGACGGCCTCCGGATGGTTCACCATCCATGTAACGGCGGCGAAGGACGCGCCGCCGATGATACCAGCACCAGCATTGCTTAGAATCCACTGACCCGCGCCGATCATCGCATTTCGCACCAACGCGAAATTTAACGCACGGAACCGTCCTGACGCCGCCGGATCGGTATCCTGCATGATGCCAAGATACTGGCGCAGCCGGTCGCCCCACGGCGTCGGATCGTCGATGATCTGTTTGGCGAGTTCCTTGGCGGCCTCGTCGCTGGTCGGCCCGGCTGTCTCGCGCATCTGGTCACGGCGCGCTTCCAGTTTGTCGACATCGTCGATGCCGATCACCAGGCCCCCGCCGACATCGATGGTTGTCGCCAGCGTGCTCAGCAGTTCCGGCTCATAGGGCGGATCGCGCGTCGCGTTGTCCTGCGCTGCATCGGTCCGCAACTCCTCAATCTCCAACCAGACATCGACGAAATCCAGATCCTCGTACGGGCAGTCGAGCACCCGTTTCAGACGGCTGATCTTCTGACCCAGCTTGTAGTGGAAGTTCCCGAACGGCGCCAACTCGTCGACGTTCCGCTTCAACCGCTCGTGCAGCTTGCGGCGCAGCGGGTCGTCCTGTTCCTCGGGCGACAGCGCCCCGGGTTTGACCTCCAGCTTGCCGTCATCCTCGGCAACCGACAGATCGTCTTCCTGCTCTGGCAGGTCCTCGACCGTTAGCAATTTCTCGCGTTCTTGCGCTGGCGGTAGTTTGCCGTTCTCCCGCTGCCATTCCAGGATCTTCTGGACGAGTTCCGTGCCGTCGTATTGATGCCGACCGCTTAGGTCCCGCTGATCATAAATTTCCGTAAGTGCGGGTTCGCCCTCAAGCAGCTGCGTTTGCCCCACTTCTAACTTTTGCAGCTTGCTGAGCTTCTGGAGAGGCGAGAGATCGCTAACATTTGTGCCGTGGAGGTCGAGTCGCTTTAACTCGCGCAGGCCTTCAAGCGAACCCAAATCTCTGACGTCCGTGTAGTCTAGGAATACGCTCCGTAGCCTTTTCAGCGCGTCGAGCGGTGTAAGGTCACTGACTGATGTGCTGGAGAGACGCAGGATCTGTAACCCAGTCAGCGCCTCAAGTTGGGTGAGGTCGCTGACTTGCGTGTTCTCCAGATTCAACTCCCGCAACCCGGTCAGGGACTGAAGGGGAGATAAATCGCTGATCTGCGTGTTCGCAAGGTACAGATTCTGTAGCTTGCTAAGCGTAGAAATTTCTGACGGTAAGCTAGTTAGCGCTCGCGTGACTCCGTCAGGGTCGTGTGGGCGGAGATCCAAGCTCCCTAAGCCCGTCATGTTCGCTAAGGCGATCTTCTGGCGGGCGAATTCGTAAGCCGCAGCGCGGTCGGCCTCGCTGAACTCGCCCTCGTCACTCATCCCGTACGCTCCCGCCCCGAAACACGTCCCGGATTGGCGCATGGCCAATCGGATGGGTCAAGCCCATCACGGGCCGGAACACCCGGCCATATCCGGTTAACGACAAATTGCGTGAAGATTGTCACGGGCGATATCACGTGCTTGGGCACCTCCACACGGCAATAAAGTCCTGCCGCAAATTATCTTGCGGAAAGCCTCGGTTCCTGCCCGTCGCCATAGGCGCGTCCCGATGCTGTGCCCGTGGCGCAGGCGTTAAGCCTTTCATACGCAAGGCGAACTGGACCTCGCGCTGGCATCCGGGTAGTATCATTGGCATAAGGCGCGATAGACGCCGATGAACGAGGCCTGATGATGCAGTACCCAGCCCGCTATGCCGAGCTGCCGGAATACGCGTTTCCGCGTCTGCGGAGGCTGTTGGCACCGCATGCGCCGGGCGGGCCCGAGATTGCTATGTCTCTGGGCGAGCCGCAGCATCAAGTCCCTGGTTTCGTTGGCGAAATTATGCTGGAGCATACCGCGAAGCTGTCGAAGTATCCGCCGAACGAGGGGCTGCCCGAACTGCGTGAGGCGATCTCGGACTGGCTGGCCCGGCGCTACAGCGTGGCCGAGGGTTACCGCGATCCCGAGGCCCAGGTCTTCCCGCTCAACGGCACGCGCGAGGGGCTCTATCACGCCTGTGTAGCGCTCTCGCCCGAGCTCAAGAATGGTGCGCAACCGGCGGTGCTGCTGCCGAACCCGTTCTACCAGTGCTACACGGTCGCCGCGGTCACGGCCGGGGCCGAGCCCGTCTATCTGCCCTGCGGTCCCGAGACCGGCTTTCTGCCGGATTTTGCGAGCCTTCCCAAGGACTTGCTGGACCGAACGACGGTTGCCTATCTCTGCTCTCCGGCCAATCCACAGGGCGTTTGCGCCGACCGGAACTATTGGAAGACGCTGCTAAACCTCGCAGAAGCCCATGATTTCAAGGTATTCGCGGACGAATGCTATTCCGAGATTTACCGGAACGAACCGCCGGTTGGCGCACTGCAAGTGGCGTCGGAAATCGGTGCGGATCCCGAACGCCTGGTCGCGTTCCACTCGCTGTCGAAACGCTCGAACCTCGCCGGGCTTCGCTCTGGCTTTGCAGTGACAGGGCCCGAGAACCGCAAGCGAATGCTCCAGATGCGGTCCTATGTCGGCGCGCCGTTGCCGATCCCCGCACAGCACGCGGCGGCGGCTTGCTGGCGCGACGAGGCACATGTTGTCGACAACCGAGCACTCTATCAGCAAAAGTACGCGATTGCGGACGAGATCCTCGGCAATCTGCCCGGCTACTCGGCGCCGGACGCTGGTTTTTTCCTGTGGCTCGACGTCGGCGATGGCGAGGCGGCGTCGATCAAGCTCTGGCAGAGCTCCGGCGTGAAGGCTTTGCCGGGCAGTTATTTGTCTCGCTCGGTCGATCCAGCACTTGGCGGTGGAGATCCCGGGACCCGATACCTGAGGTTGGCGATGGTGGCGCCGCCTGACGATGTGAGACGCGGGCTTGAGCACGTGCGCACGGTGCTTATGGAAACGTGATTCAAAGCGGGCAGGGAGGCGGCCCGCGGGGAGAGCCGGTATGGCGATTATGTATGGGGATCAGGGCCGCACGCCACTGATGGATGCCGATATGTCGGCGGCGATGCGCCGATGGGTGAACGCACTCTTGGGGCTTGGTCTCGCGGCAATTGCCGTGGTGATCGCGCTGGCACTCTGGTCCTTCAATGTCGGCGATCCAAGCCTTTTTACGGGAACGTCGCAGCCGCCGCTCAACTGGCTCGGGGAACCGGGTGCGTGGGCAGCGGATCTGCTGATGCGATACATGGGGCTGGGCGCCTGGGCGCTGGTCGGGTTCCTCTTCGTCGGGGCGTTGCGGTTCGTGCTTGGCTTGGGAGAGCAACGAATCTGGGCACGCCTGCTGCCGGCTTTGCCCGCGCTCGCCTTTGCCCCGGTTTTCGCGTCTCTCCACGCGGTCTATGACGGGTGGCCGCTGGCGACGGGCCTGGGCGGCGCGCTGGGAGATACTGGCGCGCGCATGCTGCTTGACCTCGTGCCGCTGACCGATCCGCAGGCCATTCGTGTCCTTGCACTCGCTTTGGCGTTCGCCCTGGCGCTTGTCGGAGGCGCGGCGCTTGGTCTGACTCTGGAGGAAGCGCGTGTTATCCTGAGCTGGCTTGGCCGGTCGCTGCAACTGGTTGTTCGCGGCGTAGCGACAGCCGTGTTCTCAGCCGGACGCTCGGGTGTCGCGGCGGGTGTAACGAAACTGCGCGAAGTGCGGGCGAGGCCTCGGTCGGAGACGATGGAGCCTGCAACGCCGACGGGCGGCTGGCGCATGCGGATGCCGAAGGTTCCGACCGTGTCGATGCCGGATCTGAGCCGGGTTCCTTTGCCGGGCGCGAAAAAGCAGGACCCGGAGTTCCGCTTTGATCGGATTGATGGAGGCGTTGAGAGGTCTGAGGACACCGAACGCGCGACCGTTGCCGATCCGGCCGTGGCCCGCGTTCATGCGCGGCAGGATGTCGAAAGTGATGCCCCCGCCGAGACATCGTCGACGCGGTCATCCGCCCTCGGGTCCTTACGCACCGTCTTCGATCGCTTGTCCGATCAAGGGGATCTTTCGGCACCGCTCTCTGCACAGGTTCTGGAAGCCGACGCGTCGATTGAATCGGCGATGCCCGGCGATGAGATACCGCGCCCGCCTGTGGAACGCGACATGCGCAAGCCTCGACGCAGCCGACAGGCCGAGGCGGAACGCCAGCCCTCCCTGGCACTCGACGATGCAGGCGCTGAGGAATTTCATCTCCCCGAACTGGCATTGCTGCAGAAGCCAGTTGCGATCTCACGCTCTCAGATGTCGGATCTGGCTCTGGAAGAGAATGAACGCATGCTGGAGACCGTCCTTGAAGACTACGGCGTGCGGGGCGAGATCGTCGCTGTCCGGCCTGGGCCGGTGGTCACGCTCTATGAGCTTGAACCCGCGCCCGGGCTGAAGGCCAGCCGCGTGATCGGGTTGGCGGACGACATTGCACGGTCCATGTCGGCGCTGGCGGCCCGCGTCTCGACCGTACCGGGCCGTTCGATCATCGGTATCGAGTTGCCGAATGCTGATCGCGAAAAGGTCTGGCTGCGCGATACGTTCGAGAGCCGCGATTACGGCGACGCACGCTTTCCGCTCGCACTGGCGCTGGGCAAGGACATTTCCGGCGCGCCGATCATTGCCAACCTCGCCAAGATGCCACACTTGCTGATCGCGGGTACCACTGGTTCGGGCAAGTCGGTCGCAATCAATACGATGATCCTGTCGCTGCTCTATCGGCTGACGCCGGAGCAGTGCCGACTGATCATGATCGATCCGAAAATGCTGGAGCTCAGCGTCTACGACAACATTCCACACCTGCTGTCGCCGGTCGTGACCGATCCGAAAAAGGCAATCGTTGCGCTGAAATGGGTCGTCGCCGAGATGGAGGATCGCTACCGGAAGATGTCTCGCATGGGCGTGCGCAATATCGACGGCTACAATGCCCGGGTACGCGACGCTTTGGAGAAGGGTGAAGACTTTTCCCGCACGGTGCAGACGGGCTTCGATGACGCCACGGGCGAGCCGATTTACGAGACCGAGACGTTCGAGCCGCAGGAGCTGCCGTTCATCGTCGTGATCGTCGACGAGATGGCCGATCTGATGATGGTCGCGGGCAAGGAAATCGAGGCCTGCATCCAGCGCCTGGCGCAGATGGCGCGTGCCTCGGGCATCCATCTGATCATGGCGACACAGCGCCCTTCGGTCGACGTGATCACCGGCACGATCAAGGCCAACTTCCCGACGCGGATCTCGTTCCAGGTCACATCGAAGATCGACAGCCGGACGATCCTGGGTGAGCAGGGTGCAGAACAACTGCTCGGCATGGGCGACATGCTCTACATGGAGGGTGGCGGGCGCATCCGCCGCGTGCACGGTCCGTTTGTCTCGGATGAAGAAGTCGAAGAGATCGTGCAGCATCTGAAGATGCAGGGCGTGCCGGATTATGTCGGGGCCGTCACCGAGGGCGTGGATGATGAGGCGCAGGCACTGGTCGATGAGAAGCTGGGCCTTGGCGGTGGCAACAGCGAGGACGAGCTATACGATCGGGCGGTCGCGATCGTGGCCCGCGACCGGAAGTGCTCCACCTCGTACATTCAACGCAAGCTCGCCATTGGTTACAACAAGGCCGCGCGCCTGGTTGAGCAGATGGAAGATCAGGGTGTCGTCACCTCTGCAAATGCTGTCGGCAAGCGAGAGATCCTGATCGAAGAGCGCTAGCGCTGCACTTCAGTGCTTCTCAAGCTCCGTGACGACGAAGGTCTGATCCGTATTGCATTGCGGGTCGTTTACGGTGTGTCCGCGCACCGTGACCTTTGCGCCGCTGCGGAAGATCCCTCCGCGACCGACAAGCCCGTAGATCGTTCCGTCATTGGATACTAGTTGCGCGCACCAGCGCCCGTTGGAAATGCGACCTCTAAGTTCCTGCGGGTCCTTGCTCACGACCTGTACTTTTGCAGCGGTAGCGACGGGCGTCCCGGGCATCTTCAGGTCCCAACCAACCCGGATCTGCGTAGCATTCTTGATTTTGGAATTGGCAGAGATGATATCCTGCACGCTCGTTCCGCAGCGCTGAGCAATGCGCGAAAGGGTGTCTCCGGACTGTACGGTATAGTTCGCCTCACAACGCTCGATCGCGGATGCTGGTTGCAAAGCGGCACCAAGATATCCGGCAATGGCCAGCGCAAGAGCGGCCGGGATGGCGCGTGGAGCGATCGTTGTAGCTGTGAGCATGTTGGTGTCCTCCCCTGTTGAGACTTCTCTTGAGGGAGCGAATCGACCGCTCCGTGCCGATCCGGGGGCGAGGTTGGGACGAATTGCGGATTGCTCGGCCAATTTGGGCAGCGCTGTGGCGATACTTGCAACGAACCTCACGCGCTTGTCAGGGCGTTGGTGCGCCACTATCAACGGAGCGGCGCGTCGCGTGCGTTGGATGCGGGTAGAGCGGCGGATGTCGCCCTTGGTTTGACAGAATTTCGTGAGGAGACGGGCCATGAACAGACGCAATCTGATGACCACAGGCATCAGCGCACTTGCCTTGTTGTCAGCGCCGCAGGCCTTTGCACAGGCCAATCCCGCCGATCTGACCCGAATCTCGAACTATCTGAACGGGATCGGCACCATGCAGGGCTCGTTCGTGCAGGTCGGCCCAGACGGCGACCTGTCCGAGGGCCTGTTCTTCATGCGTCGTCCCGGTCGAATCCGGTTCGAGTATCGCCCGCCGAACCCGGCCCTGATCGTCGCTGACGGCTTCTGGGTCGGTGTCTACGACACTCTGGACAACACGTTGGATCGGTTTCCGCTGAGCGAGACGCCGCTCGACCTGCTGCTGCGTGATCGCGTGAACCTTCGCGACGAAGGTGCAATCCAGCGCATCGAACGCAGCGCTGGACAGTTGCGGATCGTCGCCGTTGACCCTGATGCGTCGGAGCAAGGCTCGATCACCATGGTCTTCAACGACAATCCGCTGGAACTGACCCAGTGGATCGTCGAGGATGCGCAAGGTTTGGCTACCACGGTCGCGCTGAGCGAGATCCGCCGAAACGTGCAGATCGACCCGAACAAGTTCTTCATCGAAGATCCTGCCTGATATCAGCCTGCTGGTTTGCCTGGCGCGCAGGGGCGCGGCAGGTTCGTGACATGGCTGAACGCAGCAATAAAGGCATGGACAAGGGCCTGACGTCCTATGGCGACGCTGGGTTCTCGCGGTTCCTGCGCCGCGCTTTCATCAAGGGCATGGGCTATTCCGAAGCTGCGCTGTCGCGCCCTGTGATCGGCATTGCGGACACCGGCTCGGGCTACAATGCCTGCCATGGCAACATGCCGGACCTGATCGCGGCGGTGACGCGCGGGGTTCAGATGGCGGGCGGGTTGGCGGTGCCATTCCCGACGATTTCCTTGCATGAGAGCTTTTCGCATCCAACCTCAATGTATCTGCGCAATCTGATGTCGATGGACACCGAGGAGATGATCCGGGCCCAGCCCATGGATGCGGTTGTTCTGATCGGCGGCTGCGACAAGACCGTACCGGCGCAGCTGATGGGGGCCGCCTCGGCCAACGTGCCCGCGATCCAGCTTGTGACAGGGCCAATGCTGACGGGCTCCCATCGGGGGGGTGTCGTTGGCGCTTGCACGGATTGCCGCCGGTTCTGGGCCGCGTTTCGTGCGGACGAGGTCGATGAGACCGAGATTGCCGAGGTTAATGAACAGCTTGTGCCGGGTGTGGGCACGTGCTCGGTGATGGGCACAGCCTCGACCATGGCGTTGATCGCAGAGGCGCTGGGGATCGCGCTGCCGGGCTCGGCCTGCGCGCCTGCCGTGAGCGCCGAACGCCGCCGCATTGCCGAGGACACTGGCCGTCAGGCTGTGCGCCTCGCGGCGGAAGGTGTCCGGCCGAAGGACATCATGGATCGTCGGGCGATCGAGAATGCGCTACGGGTGCTGCTGGCCATTGGCGGGGCGACCAACGGGATCATTCACTTGACAGCGATTGCCGGGCGGCTGGGGATCCGGATCGATCTGGAGGCGGTGGATCGCATGGCGCGTGAGACGCCTGTCCTGGTGAATCTGAAACCTTCCGGTTCGCACTACATGCAGGATTTGGAGGCAGCCGGAGGGTTGGTCAGAATTCTGTATGAAATCAAGGATTTGCTACATCTGGTTGCGCCGAGGGTCGATGGTCGGACGCTTGGTGAGGTGCTGGATCAGAGCAATCCCGATTGGCCTCAGGACGTAGTACGTCCGCGATCTGATCCGATCTATCCCGAAGGTGGGCTGGCGCTGCTGAAAGGTTCGTTGGCACCCAATGGAGCGATCATCAAACAGTCCGCGGCCTCGCCTGATCTGATGGTACACGAAGGGCGCGCTGTCGTGTTCGCGGGGTTGGAGGATCTGGCGAACCGGCTGGACGATCCTGATCTTGATGTGGCGGCTGATGACGTCCTTGTGCTGCAAAAAATCGGTCCCAGAGGAGCGCCCGGGATGCCGGAGGCGGGCCTGATCCCGATCCCCAAAAAGCTGGCGCGTCTAGGGGTTAAGGATATGGTCCGGATCTCGGACGGGCGCATGTCGGGCACGGCTTCGGGCACCATCGTGTTGCATGTCAGCCCGGAATCCGTGGGCGATGGTCCGCTGGGCCTGGTGCGTACGGGTGACCGAATCCGGCTGGATGTGCCGAACCGGCGGCTGGATCTGTTAGTGCCGGAGCCTGAGCTTGCGGCCCGGTCTGCGGATATTCCGGATCATTTGACCGGCACGATGCGCGGATATCGAAAACTGTATCTCGATGAAGTCCTGCAAGCCGAGGACGGGGTGGACTTTGCCTTTTGCCAACCGCCGATGACCGAGATAGCACCGAACAGCTAGAATTTTCCTAGGATTGGAGAGATCATGCTCAGCCAGTCACAGATCGAGGCCTATCACGCCAAAGGCTATGTGGTACCGGACTACCGGCTGTCTGAGCCGCAGCTACAGGAAATTCGCAACCGCCACAGTGACTTGCTAGCACGGCACCCAGAGTTTCGCGACAATGCCTCGGTGTTGCTGAGCTATGATCTGGGGTTTCTTAACTATGCCCGTGATCCGAACATCTTGGACATGGTCGAGCAGTTGATCGGATCGGATATCTGCCTCTGGAATATGAGCTTTTTCGCCAAGCCTGCCCTGAATGGCAAGAAGACGCCTTGGCATCAGGACGGGCAATACTGGCCAATCCGTCCTCTGGCGACCTGCACCGTCTGGATTGCGATTGACGATTGCACCCCTGAAAACGGGCCACTGCAATACATTCCGGGCAGTCACAGGACCAACCGCCTGATGGCGCATGACCAGAAGGATGATCCGAATTATACTTTGAATCAGGAGCTTAGGTCTGACGAGTACGATGCCTCGTTGGCCGAGGACCTGATACTCGAGGCCGGTCAGATGGCGTTGCACGATGTCTATATCGCGCACGGCTCCGAGGAGAACCGCTCACCCCATCCGCGCAGGGGCATGACCATGCGGATGATGCCGACCACCAGCGTCTATGACCGTGAAATAGCAGAGAAAATGCATGCCGAGCGGGGTGGGCTCAACATGGCGCACCACTCGATCTTCCTGCTACGCGGCGCGGACAAATCGGGCGAGAACGACTTCCGTCTGCGCGCCTGGACGTGGAACAATTGACGCCGCTGGCGCTGTTATTCAGGCAGGGGTGCATCGGAAATGCAAACGTAGTGCAATGGTACTGCTACGCATACCTACGTCGTACCGCTTCGGTGACAT
>JBHJIZ010000030.1:0-94393 GCA_050043005.1 Paracoccaceae bacterium | reverse complement strand
ATGGATCACTTCGCCGAGAGTTTCCATGGCTGGTGGGACAGCATGGGTGATCCGCGTTTGGATGCAGAGACGCAGGACGCTCTCTTCGAGGGGGTGCTGTCAGAAGCAAGGGGGCGCAGCCAGGAGGAGTTGAGCGCGGAGCGAGATGCGCTTGTCATGGGATACTGAAGGCAACCGCGACTGTTCGACGGTCGGACTAACTCTCCGCTCCTTGGCGATCAGTCGAGGTTTTATCAACGCGAAGTGTCTGGCGCTCAGATTGATCGGTCGCGAGTGCCTTGTCCGCGCGCAGCCGCGACAATAGGATGTCGGCGTGACTGATCTTACCGCCTACACGCCGGACGCCGAAGGCCCGCTCGCGGGCCTGCGTGTCATCGACATGAGCCGCCTCGCCGCTGGCAATATGATGACGCACATGTTTGCCGATTTCGGGGCGGAGGTTATCAAGGTTGAACGTCCCGGTGTCGGAGACGACTTGCGGCGGTTCGGTGCAGCGGGCACCTGGTGGAAGGTTTATGCGCGCTCGAAAAAATCGCTGACGCTGAACTTTCGAACGCCAGAGGGCATGGCGCTGCTTCTGGATCTCGTCGGTACGGCCGACATCCTTGTCGAGAACTTCGTACCCGGCACGCTCGAGAAATGGGGCCTCGGTCCAGAGACTCTCTGGCAGGCGAAGCCGAACTTGATCATTACGCGCATTTCGGGCTGGGGCCAGGATGGCCCCTACCGCCACAAACCCGGGTTCGGCAGCCTGATCGAGGGCATGTCGGGTTTTGCTGCCATGACCGGGTGGGAGGATAAGCCCCCGCTTCTGCCGCCACTCGCCTTGGCGGATGCTGTGGCGGGGCTTGCGGGCTTCGGCGGTGCCCTGGCGGCTGTGATTGGAGCGCGCAACAATCCCGCGAAAGGGCAGATTGTCGATCTGTCTTTGTTCGAACCACTGTTCGGAATCCTGGGACCGTGGGCTGCGACCTACGTGGCCACCGGGCAGGCGCCGCAACGGATGGGGAACCGCTCGGACGTGGCTGCACCGCGCAACGTCTATGCGTGCAAGGATGGCGAATACGTGGCCATGTCCGCGTCGATGCAATCGATGTGGGAAAAGGTGGCCGGTGCCATCGGGCGTCCGGAACTGATCGATGATCCAAGGTTCAAGACGCCGCCGGACCGCGTGAAGAATGCCGAGGCATTAGATGAGATCGTCTCGGCGGCGTTTCTCACTCGGTCCTTGGAGGAAAACTTGGTTTACTTCGAACAAGCTGGTGTCACCGTCGGGCCAATCTGCGACATCGGTGATCTGTTAGACCATGCGTACACACGTGGTCGTGGCGTATTGTTGGATTATCCGGACCCGGACATGGACCGCTTGCCGATGCACGCTCCGTTTCCACGCCTCAGCGAAACGCCCGCCACGATCCGCGCTGCCGCGCCTGACTTGGGTCAGCACACGTCCGAGATACTCGCCGGACTGGGAGTCGACGCTTCGCAGATAGAGGCACTGAGAGCGGCAGGCACCATCTGATCCGGCGCGGGGGGCGATGTACAGCCCGGCAGGTTCCGCTTTGCTTTTTCAAATGCAAACTTGAGCGATCACACGATCGCCACGGAGAAGGACAACCACTCAGAGATGTCGCGGACGTGCCGAGTTCGCGTCAGTCGCCAGCGAGACGACTGGAGTGACGGAAGCAGGCCGAAGCGAAACGCATCGGCCTGCAACCATCCTGTCAGTAGAAGTCAAACAAGTGTGCGTTCAACCCGTGCTCACCGACGTTCAATAGCGTGATGGTGCCGTTGTCGGCAGTGATCACGGCACCGTCATCCGTGAACGCGGTCGCAGCTTTCAATTCACTGAAGCTGCTGAAGTCCTCTTTCGAGACCAGCACGCGGTCGAAGCGTGACAGATCCTTGACCACGTCGTCGCCCTCGATATCGCGAAAATCGAAATAGTCACGCCCCCGACCACCGATGAGATGGTCGTCACCAGCACCGCCGTCCAACAGGTCGCGCCCCCAACCGCCGTTCAGCAGATCGTCACCGTCGCCACCATCCAGCTTGTCGCGCCCGCCGAAGCCGAAGATCTCGTCGTCACCGTCTGTACCGGTCAAGTGATCGCGCTTGCGCGTCCCCTCGATGATTTCTCCTGGAGTGTTGCCCGGAATGTCGATTGGCAGAAGCACTCGGTCGATCGCCTGGATGGTCCCGTTGTCACCAGGAATGTCCGGGATAACGATGTTCGGGTTTTCGATGTCCGGCTCGTTGTCGACCAGTTCGGTGCCTTCCGTACCAAACGTGACGCCCGTCAGCAGGGTTTCGACTTGATCGGCCTCATCGATTTGCACCGCAGATTTCGAACCTGGCGAGACGTGGTACAGCAGGATATCGGTCAGCAACGGGATCGGATCGTTGTCTGGTGCCAGTTCGGTCAGAGCACCCGCGATGAAGCCGAAGACGGCGCCTTCGTCTGTTGCGTCGCCCGCAAACCCGAGATCGATGGCCAACTGAGTGAATGCGGCATCGGTCGGCGCGAAGACGGTGATGTCTTCGAGATCGGTGACGGTCTGGACCAGCCCTGCTGTCGACAGTGCTTGCACGAGGATGTTGAAGTCATCACTGCCCGCCGCGATGTCGACGATGTTCGGCAGAGCGTTGCCCGGGATGTCGATCGGTAACAGCACCCGGTCGATCGCCTGGATCGTCCCGTTGTCACCGGCGATGTCCGGGATGACGATGTTTGGATTGGCAATGTCCGGCTCGTTGTCGACCAGTTCCGTCCCTTCCGTGCCGAATGTCGCGCCCGTCAGCAGAGTCTCAACCTGGTCGGCTGCATCGACCTGCAATGCGGTCTTCGCACCTGGTGACACGTGGTACAAAAGGATGTCCGTCAGCAGTGGGATCGGATCGTTGTCTGGTGCCAGGTCGGCCAGTGCACCCGCGATGAAGGCGAAGACGGCATCTTCGTCCGTGTCACCGCCCGTAAAACCGAGATCGATGGCCAGCTGCGTGAAGGCCGCATCTGTCGGTGCGAAGACGGTGATGTCTTCCAAATCTGTGACGGTCTGCACCAGCCCTGCCGTCGACAGTGCTTGAACCAGGATGTTGAAGTCGTCGCTGCCAGCCGCGATGTCGACGATGTTTGGCAGGTCATTGCCCGGGATATCGATTGGCAGCAAGACGCGATCGATCACCTGGATCGTTCCGTTGGCTGCGTCGAGATCCGGCAATACGATGTTCGGATCAGTGATGTCGCGCTCGGCATCGATCAGTTGTGTCCCACTGACGTCGATGGTGCCGCCCTGAGCCGTGGTGATGGTTCCGTCGGCCTGGATCTCCTCCAGGCTGCGCCCCCCCGGTGCGACGTGGTACAGAAGCACCTGCGCGAGCAGATCAAGCGCGCCTTCCGGACTTCCCGCCAGACCTTCCAATGCCGCGAGGATGCCGTTCAGGGCCGCGCCCTCGTCTCCGTCCGCGACGTCCACCCCCAGATCTCTTGCAAGCTGAATGAAAGCAGCATCGGTCGGCGCGAACACAGTGAAGTCGGCCGAGCGATCCGCCAACACGTCCACCAGATCGGTTGCGATCAGCGCCTCACGGAGGATATCGAAGTCACCACCGTTGTCGTCCAACCCCTCGGTGCCCGATGCGTCAAGAACGATATCGACAATCGTCGGCTCCGGTTCTGGTGCCAGGTCGATCTTTCCCGTGGCGAAGAGAAAGAACTCTTTCGCCGTGATCTTGCGGTCATCGAGAAACAGCTGTCTGCCGTTCAGCGTGAACGTCAGGCCCTTGAAATCGAACGTGAAGGGGTGGCTCATCGCGCGCTCCTGATTGTTTGTGGAGAATTTTTCCACACAAAGTCGAAAGCTGTTCCGAGGGCTGGAATCGTCAAGGATGGACGTGGCTTTTTTTTCCACCAGCGTTAGGTGTGGGCATATGGCAGACGAGCCCGCAGAGAATGTCTTCATCAAAGGTGTGCAATCCGTGCTGCGCCCGCTGGTGCGCGCGCTGATTTCGCAGGGTGTGACGGCTCCGGCGCTTTATCGCATGATCAAGAGGATCTATGTCGAAGTTGCCGAGCAGGACTTCAGCCTGGACAATGCTCGTCAGACCGACAGTCGGATAAGTATGCTCACGGGCGTGCACCGCGGTGACGTCCGATCCTTCCGAAAAGACGATCTACCCGCCGTGGATGCGGTTCAAGAGAAGACGACGACGCTTGCATCGGTACTCGGTCGGTGGCTTGCGGGCGAACAGACACGGGACATTGATGGTCGACCGATCCCTCTGCCGCGCTCTGCCGAGGCGGGACCGAGCTTCGATGCTTTGGTGCGAAGCGTCAGTACGGATATCCGTCCCCGCACGGTGTTTGACGAGCTTTTGCGCCAAGGACTGGTGGTGCAAGAGGATGACCTGATCCACTTGCGGGCGGATGCGTTTCTGGGGCCGACCGATCCGGACCAGAAGGTTTACTTCTTCGCCGAAAACCTTGGCGATCACATCACGGCGGCGGTGGACAACCTGTTGTCCGATGAGCCACCGTTCATGGAGCGCGCCGTCTTCTACAACAGACTGACGTCTGACTCGATCGACGCGTTGGAGGACGAGGCGCGCGATGTGGCCGGTAGTGTTCTGGTGCGCCTGAACGAACTGGCGCATAAGAACCAGGAACGCGATCTCGATGCGCCCGACGGGACGCACCGATTCCGGTTCGGGGTCTATTTCTACCGCGAAGACGAAGCAACCAGCGACACCAAGACTGGGGCAGGGGACAATGAGGAAGATTAACCGCCGCGTTATTCTGGCAGGGTTTGGCGCGTCGGCAGTCGGTGCGTGCAGCAGCGCCATTGAGCTGGGCGAAGCAAAGAAGAAACCGAAGGGCGGCATTGGCGGCACCGGGATCGTTGGCACCCTGACGGATTTTGGCAGCCTGATCGTGAACGGTTTGCGCGTTCAGCTGAGCGACGGCACCGAGATCACCGATGCGTTCGGGAGCATTGGCGCGGACCGGCTGGCCGTTGGGCAAAGCCTGACAATCGAAGCATCATCGTCCACGGAGGGCCTGTTCGCCAGCCGGGTTCACGTGACCCATCCGGTGATTGGACGCGTCATCGTGGATGAGAGTGACGGCGGGGTCGCGCAGGTAAACGGAATCGAGATTTTGCCGGAAGCCGGCATGATCGGCCAGCTTCGGAATGGCGACCGTGTGGCGGTCTCGGGTGTTTGGCAGGGAAACCGGATCGTTGCGTCGCGCGTGGACGAGCTTCCGCTTGGCGGGCCTTCAGTTCTGTCTGGGTCAATTTCACCGCTTCTGACAGGTGCCGGTGTCGGGATCGGCGCGCGGAGGATTTTGACCGATAGCAGTTTCCTGCCAGCGCCGGGCAGCTACGGAACCGTTCTCGGCGAGGAGACAGCGCAGGGTCTGGCGCCAGACCGAATTATCCCAGGGCGCTTCACGGGTGCTGCGGGGCCGCTTCAAGCCTTGTCGATTGAAGGCTACCTCGATCCTATCGACGCCGCGCCGTTCTACACGATCGCAGGGCTCGGCCACAGTTTCGATCGTGACGTAAAGCTCGCGGCGCTCAAAGAGAAGCGGGCGATCTATTCCGGGGCATATGATGGCGACTTCCGTGCGGAAACCGGCCTGGAGGTAGCGCAGTCCCTGACCGAGCGACGCGCGGCGATGAAGGCTCTGCTGCAAGGTGAGATCCAAAGCCCGGTGTTCCTGCGCTGAGGCGCGGAGGAGCGTGGCATTCGTTTGCGAGCGCCACGAGGCTTTGGGGTTGAAGCTCCGTTCGGCGACCAGCGCCAGCTTTCATGGCTTGGACTGATTGGTGTTTGCCAAAGCAATCGCCCAAAGGGCGTGAAATCGAAAATTAACGCGCGACAAATTTAAGATATTTTCGTAAAAGATCCGGATCAGATGGCTCGAAGCCGATGGCATTGACCGGGAAAGCGTCGCGAGAATGGCCGGATCCAAGGTTCGAAACATGGAAGAGTTTGCGTCGGTCAGCGGCGTGTCCCGACCAACGGTGTCGAAGTATTTCAATGATCCGGACAGTGTGCGAGCGTCCACGCGCAAGCGCATCGAAGACGCCTTGGAGCGTTACGATTATCGCCCGAACATCTTTGCGGTGAACCAGAACCGCAAGCTCACCAAGACGGTGGGCATTGTCGTGCCCTACCTTGCTGATCCGTTCTTCGCAGAGATTGCGCGGAACATCGAACAGCACTGTATTGACGCGGGGTACAGGCCGACGCTTTTCAGTTCGCATGGCGATCCGATGCTTGAGCTCGAGATCCTTGACAACCTGCGATCGCTGAAGCCTTCGGGCGTCCTGCTGGCGCCGCTTGGGCGCAACTCGGACCGGCGTGCGATCGAGGCATTCTGCAAAGCTGTCCCGACGGTGCTGTTCGACAGTTTCCTGCAGGACATGGGTATCACCTTCATCGGTTCCGACAGTCGGCAGTTCTCTCAGTTGATCGTTGAATACCTTTGCCGGACGGGGTCGCCGCCGTGCTTCTTCGAGATGAAAGCCCCGGCAAATCCGAACGCGAACAGGCGTCGGCAGGGTTACATCGAGGCAATGGAGGGTCTGGGGCACACGCCGGTGATCGTTCAGGTCGAAGGTGAGGGTTGGGCGTTCGAGGAGATCGGGCGTGCCGGCGGGATCAAGGCGCTGGCGGCGGAACGCTTCAAGACGAACACCGTGCTGTGCAGCAATGACCGGCTGGCCATTGGCCTGCTGACCGCCTGTTACGAAAGAGGGGTACGCGTCGGCAGACACGAGTCCTGCGACCTGAGGGTTGCAGGTCAGGACGATCACCCGTTCTCGAGATTCACATGCCCCCCGCTCACGACGGTCGCTCAGGATTACGACGCGATCTCAAGACGTTCTGTGACGGCGTTGTTTGCCGCTGTCGGCGCGGACACGCAAACAGTGACCAACGAGCGCATCCTGTTCGAGGGGCGGCTTGTGATGCGGGACTCTGCGTGAGCAAAGAAAAAACTTTCCGCGCGTAAAAAATTGTTTGACGATTCCGAGAGGTGCTGCGTAAAGTTGCAACCAAGAAAGAAAACAATGGGAGGAATAAGATGAACATCGGAAAAGCGCTTGGCGCTGCCTCGTTGGTATCTCTGCTCGCAACAAGCGTTGCGTTCGCCGAGACGATCACCATCGCCACTGTGAACAACGGTGACATGATCCGGATGCAGAAGCTGGCGGGCGATTTCGAAGAGAAGACCGGTCACACCGTCGAATGGGTCACGTTGGAAGAAAACGTCCTGCGCCAGCGTGTGACGACGGACATTACCACCAAGGGTGGCGCTTTCGACATCATGACAATCGGCATGTACGAGACACCGATCTGGGGAAAGAACGGTTGGCTGGTTCCGCTGGATGACCTGTCGGCTGAATACGATGTCGACGACATCCTTCCTGCCATGAAGGGCGGCTTGTCCTATGACGGCACGATGTTCGCGGCGCCATTCTATGGCGAGTCGTCGATGATCATGTTCCGCACGGATCTTATGGAAAAGGCTGGAATGGAGATGCCCGAGGCGCCGACCTGGGACTTCATCCGCAAGGCCGCGGCGGCGATGACGGATCGCGATAACGAGATCAACGGTATCTGCCTGCGCGGCAAGGCCGGTTGGGGCGAGGGCGGCGCTTTCATCACCGCCATGTCCAACTCGTTTGGCGCGCGTTGGTTCGATGAGGACTGGAACGCCCAGTTCGATACCAAGCCGTGGAAGGACACGCTGGAATTCTACGTCGGCATGATGAACGAATCCGGCCCTCCGGGCTTCGCGACCAACGGATTCAACGAGAACCTTTCGCTCTTCCAGCAGGGCAAGTGCGGCATGTGGATCGACGCCACCGTCGCTGCATCCTTCGTGACGAATGCGGACGACTCGACCGTTGCGGACCGTGTCGGCTTTGCCTTGGCGCCGGATACCGGTCTGGGCAAACGCTCGAACTGGCTCTGGGCTTGGGCCTTGGCGATCCCGGCGGGCACGCAGAAAAAGGATGCCGCAAAGCAGTTCATCGAATGGGCGACGTCCAACAGCTATATCGAACTGGTCGCGTCGAAAGAGGGATGGGCCAATGTGCCTCCGGGCGCGCGCATCTCGCTCTACAAGAACCCAAACTACAAGGACATCCCGTTCGCGAAGATGACCCTGGAGTCCATCCTGTCGGCTGACCCGAACAACTCCACGGTCGAGCCGAGCCCCTATGTCGGCATCCAGTTCGCCGCAATCCCCGAGTTTGCCGGGATCGCGACGGATGTGAGCCAGGAATTCTCGGCGGTTTATGCAGGTCAGCAAACCGTCGATGAAGCGCTCGCCAAAGCGCAGGATTTGACAAACGACGCCATGGAAGCTGCGGGCTACCGCTAAGGCTGCCAAGCAGGCTTCTCCAGAGGGCGGGTGCCCGTCCTCTGGGACTGCCGAAAATCCACCTGATCGGTCAAGCAGAGCGGAGCCAGCCGCCTGTGACGGAGGTGCATCATGGCAACTCAACACTCTCGTTCCGCCGCACGTCTGATGATGGCGCCCGCAGTCTTCCTGCTCTTGGTTTGGATGCTCGTGCCGCTCACGATGACGCTGTGGTTCAGCTTCAAGAAATACCTGCCGCTGCGCGGTGGTGACCTGGGCTGGGTCGGCTTTGAAAACTACGTCCGGTTCGTGTCCTCGTCCTCGTTCTGGCCGAGCGTTCAGGCCACGCTGCTGATCGTCGGTGGCGTCCTGGTGATCACGGTGGTGCTGGGAATTCTGCTCGCGCTGCTGCTGGACCAGCCACTTTGGGGACAGGGGATCGTCCGCATCATGGTCATCGCGCCGTTCTTCGTAATGCCGACCGTCTCGGCACTGGTTTGGAAGAACATGTTCATGGATCCGGTGAACGGACTTCTGGCGCACACTTGGAAGTTCTTCGGCGCTGAACCCTTGCAGTGGTTGAGCCATTATTCGCTGGAGTCCATTATCCTGATTGTCAGCTGGCAATGGTTGCCGTTCGCGACCTTGATCCTGCTGACCGCCGTGCAATCGCTGGACAGTGAGCAGCTTGAGGCTGCCGAGATGGACGGCGCACCGCCGCTGAAACGGTTCTGGTTCATCATCCTGCCGCATCTCTGCCGGGCGATCACCGTGGTCATCCTGATCCAGACGATCTTTCTGCTGTCGATCTTTGCGGAGATTTTCGTCACGACAGGCGGGGCATTCGGCACCAAGACGCTGACCTACCTGATATTCCAGCGGGTGCTGGAGAGCCAGAACGTCGGGCTGGGGTCCGCGGGCGGGGTCTATGCGATCATCCTGGCCAATATCGTTGCGCTGTTCCTGATGCGCATCGTTGGCAAGAACCTGGACGCCTGAGGGGGATTGCACAATGGCACGAGCCGTCACCACGAAACGCAAGGCGATCAACACGCTCCTGGCATGGAGCGTCGGGTTGCTGATCTTCTTCCCGATCCTGTGGACCATACTGACCAGCTTCAAGACCGAGGCACAGGCGATCAACGACCCACCGCTGTTCCTGTCGTTTGACTGGACGATCGAGAACTACTTCGTTGTTCAGGAGCGCTCGGATTACATGCGGTTCCTCTGGAACTCTGTGATCATCGCGGGCGGTTCTACGCTGCTGGGCATCCTTGTGGCCGTCCCTGCCGCATGGTCGATGGCTTTCGTGCCATCCAAGCGGACAAAGGACATCCTGCTTTGGATGCTGTCGACCAAGATGCTGCCGGCCGTCGGTGTGCTTTACCCGATTTATCTGGTGTTCATCGAACTCGGTCTTCTCGACACGCGCTTTGGCCTTGTCATCGTGCTGATGCTGATCAACCTGCCGATCATCGTCTGGATGCTCTACACCTACTTCAAGGAGATCCCGGTCGACATCCTCGAAGCTGCGCGCATGGACGGCGCCGGCCTGCGTGAAGAGATCCTCTACGTGCTGACCCCGATGGCCATTCCCGGGATTGCCTCGACCATCCTGCTGAACTTCATATTGGCCTGGAACGAAGCCTTCTGGACGCTGAACCTGACGGCGGCGAAGGCCGGGCCTCTGACCGCGTTCATCGCGAGCTACTCCAGCCCGGAAGGTTTGTTCTACGCAAAGCTTTCGGCGGCATCGGTCATGGCGATCGCTCCGATCCTGATCCTTGGCTGGTTCAGTCAGAAGCAACTCGTGCGCGGCCTGACATTCGGCGCAGTGAAATAAGGGGGTAAGATGGGACAGATCGTACTGAACGGCGTGTCGAAGAGCTTCGGCCAGATCCAAGTCATTCGCCCTCTCGACCTCACGATCGAAGATGGTGAGTTTGCCGTCTTCGTTGGCCCGTCCGGATGCGGCAAGTCGTCGTTGCTGCGTTTGATCGCCGGTTTGGAGGACATCTCGGATGGCCGGATCGAGATCGACGGCCAGGACGCGACCTTGACGCCGCCTGCGAAGCGCGGGCTCGCCATGGTGTTCCAGTCGTATGCCTTGTACCCGCACATGACCGTTCGCAAGAACATCGCCTTTCCGCTGCGCATGGCATCACTCGACCGAGCGGAGCAGGATCGCCGGGTCGAACAAGCGGCGTCCGTGCTGAACCTGACCGACTATCTCGACCGTCGGCCGGGACAGCTTTCGGGTGGTCAGCGACAGCGGGTCGCGATTGGGCGCGCGATCGTGCGCGAACCGTCGGCTTTCTTGTTTGACGAACCGCTCTCGAACCTGGACGCGGCCTTGCGGGTGGGCATGCGGCTCGAGATCAGCGAACTGCACGAGCGCCTGAAAACCACCATGATCTATGTGACGCATGATCAGGTCGAGGCGATGACCATGGCCGACAAGATCGTGGTGCTCCAGGCAGGACAGATCGAACAGGTGGGCTCACCACTCGAATTGTACCGCGAGCCGCGGAACCTGTTCGTCGCGGGCTTCATCGGCTCGCCCCGCATGAACTTCATTACGGGCGCAGAGGCCGAGGCACGTGGCGCCCATACAATTGGGATCCGGCCAGAGCATCTGGCGATCACGGATCAAGAGGGCGCATGGTCGGGCACCGTGGGGGTATCGGAGCACCTTGGCTCGGATACGGTCTTCCACATCCACGGGACAGGATTGGCCGATAGCATCACTGTCCGGGCCGATGGAGAGGTCGGTTTCCGGCACGGCGACCGCGTTCACCTGACTCCGCGCGACGACATGTTGCACCGCTTCGACGCTCAGGGGAACCGAGTTTGAGGCTTGAGGGCAAGTCGGCCCTGATAACAGGTGCGGCCCGCGGGATCGGGCGTGCCTTTGCCGAGGCTTACGTGCGGGAAGGCGCGCGCGTGTCCATCGGCGACATCGATCTTGAACGAGCGCTTGATACGGTCGCCGATATCGGAGATGGCGCGATTGCTGTCGAACTGGACGTGACCCAACAGGACAGCATCGACTCCGCCATTGCGACATCGGTGGAAGCGCATGGCCAGATCGACATCCTGATCAACAACGCGGCGATCTTCACAGCGGCACCGATTGTCGAGATCGACCGGGCGGACTATGCGCGGGTCTTCAATATCAACGTTGCCGGAACACTGTTCACGCTGCAGGCGGTTGCGCGTCACATGATCGAACGCCGGGTCAAGGGGCGCATCATCAACATCGCGAGCCAGGCTGGGCGCCGTGGTGAGCCGCTGGTCGCGGTTTATTGCGCGACGAAGGCGGCGGTGATCAGCTTGACGCAATCCGCAGGACTGAACCTGATCAAGCACGGCATCAACGTGAATGCCATTGCTCCCGGGGTTGTGGATGGCGAGCACTGGGACGGCGTCGATGCCTTCTTCGCGAAATACGAAGGTAAGGCCCCTGGCCAGAAGAAGCGCGAGGTCAGCGAGTCAGTCCCGCATGGCCGGATGGGAACGGCCGATGACCTGACCGGCATGGCGGTCTTTCTTGCAAGCGACGAGGCCGAATACATCGTGGCCCAATGCTACAACGTGGATGGTGGGCAGTGGATGAGTTGATGGCCGAAGTGGGCGGCGACAAAAACCTCATAGCGCTGAGCGACGACGCGTTGAACGCGGTTTCTGACCGCGCCGTCGTGCCGAGTTATGACAGATCGAAGCTGACGCCCGGCATTGTCCACATTGGCCTGGGCAACTTTCACCGCGCTCACCAGGCGTGGTACATACATCGCCTGATGCAGGCCGGGCAGGCGTATGACTGGGCCATCATCGGCGCTGGCGTGCGCCCCGCCGACGCGATCCAGCGGTCAAGGCTGTCCGCGCAGGACTGGCTCACGACGCTGATCGAACTCGACGCCGCAGGAACCTCGGCCGAGGTGACTGGGCCGATGATCGACTTTGTTCCGGTCGAAGAAACCAATGCAGGGTTGATGGACAGGATGGCTGCGCCGGACATCCGGATCGTCTCACTGACCGTGACCGAGGGCGGATACTATGTCGATCCCGCAACGGGCGCGTTCGATGCGAAACACCCAGACATTCAGCACGATGCTGCGCACCCGGAGAAACCCAGGACTGCGTTTGGCGCCATGATTGCCGCGCTCAAGCGGCGGCGCGCCGACGGCATTGGCCCTTTCACGGCGTTGTCCTGCGACAATCTCCAGGGCAATGGCAGGCTCTTGCGCCAAACGGTCCTGTCGTTGGCCGGACTAGTGGATGCTGATCTGGCGGATTGGATCGGCGAGGCCTGCACGTTTCCAAACTCCATGGTAGACTGCATCGTTCCCGCGACCGGACCCGGAGAGATCGCGCTCGCCCGGGAATTCGGTCTTCAGGACTCATGCCCCGTGACGCATGAAAGCTTTCGTCAATGGGTCGTCGAGGATGCGTTCTGTGCTGGGCGCCCGCCGTTGGAGCATGTCGGCGTCACCTTCTCGCCGGCCGTCCATGCCTACGAGACGATGAAGATCCGTATCCTGAACGGCGGACACCAGATCATTGCAAATTCAGCAGAGCTTCTCGGGATCCGTACGATTGCCGACGCGATGGCGCATCCGCAGATCGCGGGGTTGCTGCGAAAGGTTGTGACAAACGAGGTTGCTCCGAATGTCGCCCCGGTGCCCGGATGCTCGTCGCTGGATTATCTTGCCCAGATCGAGGGCCGTTTCTCCAACTCAGCAATTGCCGATACGACCCGCAGGGTGGCCTTTGACGGATCCTCGCGCCACCCTGGGTTCATTGTTCCGTCGATCCGCGAGGGGTTGTCCCGTGGAACACCGACGAACGGGCTCGCGTTCGTCTCGGCTGCGTGGGCGCGATACTGCTTCGGTATCCGAGAAGACGGAAGCGCGATTGCGGACAACGATCCGAACTGGAAGATGCTGAGTGCTCGAGCGCACGCCGCCCGGAAGGATCCGTCAGCGTGGCTCGCGATGTCCGAGTTTTACGGTGATCTCTCGGATCACACCGGTTTTGCATGGCAATTCTCAAATTGGCTGAACCTGATCCATGCCAAGGGCCTTCGCACGGCGCTTCAGGCCTATCTTGCCGAGTGATCGAGGCGTTGCCTTAAGCTGGCTGATGCGTGCCAGTTGGATGATCCGCCGTTGGCTGCGGCACTCCGCCCGCACTTAGAATGAAAGCGCCGATCGTGTCGACGCCCTCGCCGTCGCGGAGGCGCGTGAAGCAAAACGGACGGTCGCCGCGCATCTTCCGGGCATCCCGATCCATAACCTCGAGTGACGCGCCCACATGCGGCGCCAGATCGGTCTTGTTGATTACTAGGAGATCCGAGCGTGTGATCGCGGGACCACCTTTGCGCGGGATCTCTTCGCCCGCGGCGACGTCGATCACGTAGATCGTCAGATCCGCCAGTTCCGGAGAGAACGTGGCCGAAAGGTTGTCGCCGCCGCTTTCGATCAGCACGATGTCGAGGTCCGGGTGCGCGGCCCGTAGCTCTGCCACCGCAGCAAGGTTGATCGAGGCGGCTTCGCGGATCGCGGTGTGCGGGCAGCCCCCGGTCTCGACCCCCTTGATCCGGTCCAGTGGCAGCGCTTGCAGACGCATCAGCGCTTCGGCATCCTCGCGCGTGTAAATGTCGTTCGTGATGGCGGCCACGGAGTAGTCATCGCGCAGCGCCTTGCAAAGTGCTGCGGGCAGGGTGGTCTTTCCGGCGCCGACGGGACCGCCGATACCAACCCGAAGCGGGCCGTTTGGACTAGGCATTGTCTTGTTCCTCAAACACTTCGAGTGCTGCGTTCAACCCATTGATGGCCGCCGGAAACCCGCCATAGAGCGCCATCTGCCAGATCACCTCGCCGATCTCGCGCCGGGTCGCACCAGCCCGCAACGCAGAGGCGATGTTCACCTTCAACTGCGGCCTCGTCTGCCCGCCGAGTGCCGTCAGAGCGGCGACTGTCGCCAGCCACCGGGTCTTGGTATCCAAACCCTCGCGCCCGTATTGCTGGCCCCAGGCGAAATCCACGACCGATTTGGAAAGTCCGGGGACCAGCGCGTCGTACCGGCCCTTGAGCGCGGCTTCCATGCCGGGGTTGAAGTCCTCGGCAAGCTTCTGACCGAGTTCATAGCTGTCGTCACTCATGACCGGAAAAGCCTCACGTCCTGAGTTTCATGTTTCATGCTGGCGATGTCGGCACGAATTGCAATGCTGCCAAGATCGTCGAGATCCGAGGTCAGCGCCTCGGCTGACACCATCTCTACCAGGGGCATCAGGTGTGCAATGATCTGCTGGCCCTCGCTCTGACCGAGAGGCACGAGCCGGACACAGGCGGACACGAGGTTTGAAGCATAGGCGTGCAGGAACATCTCGACCGTTTGTTTGGCGGGGATGCCATGCTGCGCGGCGGCGGCGCCCAGGGCGACCGTGTAGGGCGAGCGGGTCCACGCGTCGGCGCCCCAGGCTGTTTGCGTGACCTCGGAAAAGGCTGCTCCCTGCGCCTTGGGTTCCAGCAGGCGCTCGGAAGACGGCGCAAGCGCAAACGCGAGTTCCGAAACTTCACGGAGATACGTGGAGTCCCCCGCCGATGCCGCACCATGATCCTGGACCAGCAGGATCGCGTCACTGCGTCCTGCACCGTGCTCCAGACACGCAGCGATCCAGCTTTCAGCCGTCGATGCGTCGCCGACGTCACCGGCATGAATTGCCCACTCCAGCCCGTGGCTGTAGGTGTAGGCACCGACCGGGTAGGCTGGGGAAAGCCACGAGGTTAGCTTGTAGAGGCCCTCATCCATGGGTGTGTCCGTGCCGGTGCGGGATGTGCGCGTTGGGATCGGTATGCGGGTCGTGCGAGTGCGAATGACCGTGCGTGCGGCCATGCCCGTAGGCCCCGCCCTCGGGTTGAAACGGTTCCTCGACATGGGCGATCTGCGCCCCGAGTTGTCGCAGCATGTCCTCGAGCACATGGTCCCGTTGGATCAGCAGACGGTCCGTCTCGACCTGACAGGGCGTGTGCCGGTTTCCGATATGCCAGGCGAGCCGGGGCAGCGTTTGTCCACGCACCTCTGTCAGCGGTTCCACCGCAGCGCAGATAACCAGCGGTGTCCCGTCAGCCGCCGAGATTCGCTCGCCATCCGAAAGCGCGCGTGCTTCGGGCAGGGCAATCAGCAGCTCGCGCCCGGAAGCGCACGCGATGACGCGCCTGCGAAGATAGCGCCCTTCATAGTCCAGTTCCGCGGTTTCCATTGTCAGAACATGAAGTAGCGTTGAGCCATCGGCAGGACCTCCGCCGGTTCGCAAGTCAGCAACTCTCCGTTGGCGCGGACCTCGTAAGTCTCTGGATGCACTTCAATTTCTGGCGTCGCATCGTTCAGGACCATCGAGTGCTTGCCAGTGTTTCGGGTGTTCTTGACGGCCACGGTGTCCTTCTCGATGCCCAGGCTGGCGCCGATCGCTTCGGCTTGCGCCGCCTCAGACACGAAGACCACCGAGGATGCGGTCAGCGATTTGCCGAACGCGCCGAACATCGGGCGGGTATAGACCGGCTGCGGCGTTGGGATCGAGGCATTCGGGTCGCCCATCTGAGCGCAGGCAATGGTGCCGCCGATCAGCACCATCTCGGGCTTGACGCCGAAAAACGCCGTATTCCAAAGGCATAGATCAGCGCGCTTACCGACTTCGATGCTGCCGATTTCGTGGCTGATGCCGTGGGCAACCGCCGGGTTGATGGTGTACTTGGCGATGTAGCGGCGGACGCGGAGGTTGTCGTTTTCGCCGGTTTCCTCGGCCAGACGCCCGCGCTGACGCTTCATCTTGTCGGCTGTCTGCCATGTGCGGATCAGGACCTCACCGACCCGGCCCATGGCCTGACTGTCCGATGCAATGATCGAGAACGCGCCCATGTCGTGCAGGATATCCTCGGCGGCAATGGTCTCGCGCCGGATGCGGCTCTCGGCGAAGGCCACATCCTCGGGGATCGACTTGTCGAGGTGGTGGCAGACCATCAGCATGTCCAGATGCTCGTCCACCGTGTTGACCGTGAACGGCCGCGTCGGATTGGTCGAACTGGGGATCACGAAGTCTTCGCCACAAACCTTAATGATATCAGGGGCATGGCCACCGCCCGCGCCCTCGGTATGGAAGGCGTGAATGGTGCGCCCTTTCATGGCGGCGACGGTGTTTTCGACAAAGCCGCTCTCGTTCAGCGTGTCGGTGTGGATCATCACCTGCACGTCCATGTCGTCGGCGACCGAGAGGCAGCAGTCGATGGCGCCAGGCGTCGTGCCCCAGTCCTCGTGCAGTTTCATCGCGCAGGCACCGGCCTTGACCATTTCGACCAGAGCGGCGGGCTGCGAGGCATTGCCCTTGCAGGACAGGCCGATATTGACCGGCAGGCCGTCCATCGCCTGGATCATCCGCCCGATGTGCCATGGGCCGGGCGTACAGGTGGTCGCGAGCGTGCCATGCGCCGGGCCCGTGCCGCCGCCCAGCATGGTGGTCACACCAGAGTGCAGCGCGTCCTCGATCTGCTGCGGGCAGATGAAATGGATGTGTGCGTCGAACCCGCCTGCGGTCAGAATTTTCCCTTCTCCGGCAAGGGCTTCGGTTCCGGGGCCGACAATGATGTCGACGTTCGGCTGAGTATCAGGGTTGCCCGCCTTGCCGATGCCGACGATGCGCCCGTCCTTCAGGCCGACATCGGCCTTGTAGATGCCAGTATGGTCAACGATCAGCGCATTGGTGATCACGGTGTCGACGGCTCCGTCCGCGCGGGTGACCTGGGACTGGCCCATGCCGTCACGGATGACCTTTCCACCGCCGAATTTGACTTCTTCTCCGTAGGTTGTGAGATCTTTCTCAACCTCGATGAACAGTTCGGTATCTGCCAGGCGTACCTTGTCGCCAGTCGTTGGCCCGAACATGGCGGCATAGGATTGGCGGGCGATTGAGGTAGGCATGTGTTGTCTCCCTGTGTCGTGTCAGGCGGGGAACCAGATGTCGAGCAGGACCGAGATCACGACGCCGATCAGGACGAGCGCGATCCAGCCGTAGAGAATGCGAAAGAACCACTTGAACGCCCGCTGTGTGCCCGGCGACTTGTCGCTGAGCTGGACCGTGCGGCCATTGGATGTGGATTGCGGTTCGTTGGGCATTATCTCGATCACAAAATGTTTCAAAAACTGCAAACTTGCAGACAAAATGACAACCAACCTATTGATCTGAAAGACTTATATAACTGATTGTATAGAAAATTGTTGTTGATCTGCCGTGTTGCGTGAACAATTTGATTGCTCAGGTCGAAACTTAACGAGGCGAAACATGAGCACGTTTCCACTATGGTTGAATGCCGTCGGTTTAGCACTTTGTCTAATGGCAGCAATTCTGAGCATCTACTTTGGACAGTGAGCATTCACAGCGGCCCCATCACCTTCAGATTGAACCCGAACACTTTCCGATCACCAGCCAGCGGGATCAATTGCACCTCTCGCGATTGGCCGGGTTCGAAGCGGACCGCGGTTCCGGCGGCGATGTCGAGCCTCATGCCTCGCGCGGCCTCTCGGTCAAAGCTAAGCCCTTCGTTTGTTTCGGAAAAATGGTAGTGCGAGCCGACTTGCACCGGGCGGTCGCCGGTGTTTGCGACCATGATCGTGATCGCCTCGCGGCCTTGATTCAGGACGATCTCGCCCTCGGCGCAGATGATTTCTCCGGGGATCATGACGTCTCCTTCGCGCGTGTCTTGCGGGCGTGCAGGGCGGATGCGGGGGCGAGCAGAAGCATCAGCTTCCAGGCGTTGAAGCCACGGTCAAACGCGGATTGCGGCTCTTCGATGCCGAGTGCGCCAAAGATCTGTGCGCCGACCCAGACAACACCGGCGCCGATGGCGAGGGTCGCGACCGAGGCGATCAGCACGGCCATCCCGTCCGGCAGGCGGGGTATCAGGATCTGCGGCAGGCCCCAGCCGATGACGATTGTCAGGACGATGAAGATGCCCAGGACCATCGGCTCAACAGCGCTTCTGTGGGGGGCGGATAAGGTGGTCAAAACCCCAAGCTGCCAAGGTGATACGGCGCATGTTTTTCTTCACGTAATTTTCAATTAACTGGATTTCGGGCGGGTTTCGCATCGGTTCAGCGGATCGGCTCGTGGACGGTCACAAGCTTGGTTCCGTCCGGGAATGTGGCCTCGACCTGGACGTCATGGATCATCTCGGCGATGCCCTCCATGCACTGGTCGCGGGTGATGACGTGGGCGCCTGCCTCCATCAGATCGGCGACTGAACGGCCGTCGCGCGCACCCTCGACCACATAGTCGGTGATCAGCGCGATCGCCTCCGGATGGTTCAGCTTCACGCCGCGCTCCAGACGGTTGCGCGCGACCATGGCGGCGACCGAGACCAGCAGCTTGTCCTTTTCGCGGGGGGTGAGTTGCAGCAGATGCTCCAGGGGCTTGGGAGTGGGGCGCCGCGCAGGCGTTCGAGCGCTGGGATGAGCGCTTTGCGCAGGTGAAAGCCGTCAGGGGCGGTCAGGCGTGCGGCGAGCACGCCGTCGCGGATCAGGCTGGCGCCGCCGCTGTCGCCAATCTGGGATCGTAGCGGCGCAAGGTGCCGGTCGGCGTCCGGGCTTGTGAACAGGATGGTCGCGAAGGCGCGGTGTCCGCCCAGCGTCCCGGCCTGGCGCGCAATGGCATCGGCATCGCCGTGCAGGCGCAGCGCATCGGCGTAGACGAGCGTGCCGTCCCGGCGCACGCGCCATTGGTCCGACAGGCGCAGGTCGTGCACCGTTTCGCCCATCGCCGTGCGGCCCAGAATGAAGGATTCGACCGCGAGTAGTGTGGCATCGGCGGCGAGATCCACATCGAACCTCCGGTTCAGCGAAGCACCGTTGAAAAGGATCGTCTCTTGCGGGAGCCAATCCAGCCGCGCGCCCTGATGTGCCGTCAGCCGTGTCTCGATCTGGCCGGTGTGGCCCGGCAGGGCGCGATAGGCGCGTTCGGCCGCTTGGGTCGTCAACGTAAGGTGTGATCCCGCCTGCGCATCGGCGGTGTAGGCAAACCGGTCGCCGCCGGTCACGCCGCCAGAGGTATTCAGTAGTACAGCAGTCAGCCCGGTTTCGAATGTGCGCGGCAGCAGAGCCTTGGCGGACCCCTTCTGATAGAGCCGGTCGAGCACGGTCCGGTCGCCTGAGCGTTTCGCCGCAACGCGCACAGTGCCGATCGCACGCGGTACGACAGGCGCCGGTCCCGCCGCGCGCGACTTGGCCTTCGCGGCGCTGTCGCCCACGGTCGCTTGTGTCTCGATCAGGGGTGCGTCCAAGATACCTGAAGCCTTCCACGTCGCTGCGCGCAGAGATCAGCACGCGATTCCCGGCAATCGCAACCGGATTCACGAGGGTGTGCCGGATAATCCGGTCAATTGTCGAGAATTTGCGCAAGGACACTGCACAGCTGCGTATAAATTAGTCATTGTGCAAAATATGCTCAAAAAGCGACATCATAGTCCTTGTGTTCGCATCGTGCCGCCGCATCCTCGCGACCGTTCGCCAATGGTGCTGCCAGCAGCCAACGGGCGTACGGAGCGTGGCAGTCAGGGGTGATGGCGATCATCGCCGCAGCATGCCACGAGGAGCAACACTTCGTTGCGGGGACGACAGACCAAGGTGGGCGCTGGCGCCACGAGAGGGTCGACCCCGGGGAGAGGAATCGATGAAAAGCCTCAAGAGAATGGCACTGGGCGCGGGCCTGGCGGCGGCGGTAGCGATGCCGGCCTACGCCGAAGAAGAGACGATCAAGGTCGGGATCCTGCATTCACTGTCGGGAACGATGGCGATCTCGGAGACAACGCTGAAAGACGCGATGCTGATGCTGATCGAGCAGCAGAACGAAAAGGGCGGTCTGCTGGGCAAGAAGCTCGAGCCGGTCGTGGTCGACCCTGCGTCGGATTGGCCGTTGTTCGCCGAGAAGGCGCGCGAGCTGATCGAAGTGAACGGTGTCTCGGCAGTGTTTGGCTGCTGGACCTCGGTTTCGCGCAAGTCGGTTCTGCCGGTCTTTGACGAGCTGAACTCGCTGCTGTTCTACCCGGTTCAGTACGAAGGCGAGGAATCGCAGCGCAACGTGTTCTACACCGGTGCCGCGCCGAACCAGCAGGCGATCCCTGCGGTTGATTACCTCGCTGCCGAGGAAGGCGTCGAGCGCTGGGTTCTTGCCGGGACCGACTACGTGTACCCGCGTACGACCAACAAGATCCTCGAGGCGTATCTGATCGCGAAAGGTGTCGCCAAAGAAGACATCATGATCAACTACACGCCGTTCGGACACTCAGATTGGCAGACGATCGTCTCTGACATCAAGACCTTCGGCTCGGCTGGCAAGAAGACCGCCGTGGTCTCGACCATCAACGGTGATGCCAACGTGCCGTTCTACAAGGAACTGGGCAACCAGGGCATCAAGGCCGAGGATATCCCGGTCGTCGCGTGCTCGGGCGGTGAGGAAGAGCTTGCCGGTCTGGATACGGCCCCATTGGTCGGGCACCTGGCGGCGTGGAACTACTTCATGTCGGCTGAATCGGACGCCAACGATGAGTTCATCGAAGCCTGGCACGAATTCACAGGCGACGAGAACCGTGTGACCAATGACCCGATGGAGGCGCACTACATCGGCTTCAACATGTGGATCAAGGCGGTCGAAGCTGCCGGAACGACCGACGCGGACGCGGTGATCGACTCGATCATCGGCGTGTCGGTGCCGAACCTGACCGGCGGTTATTCCGCAATGATGCCGAACCACCACATCACCAAGCCGGTGCTGGTTGGCGAGATCCAGGAAGACGGTCGGTTCGAGACTGTGTGGGAGACCTCGGGCCTGGTCGTGGGCGATGCGTGGTCGGACTTCCTGCCGGACTCGAAGGCGCTGATCTCGGACTGGCGCGCTCCGATGAGCTGCGGCAACTTCAATACCGAGACCAACCAGTGCGGCGGCAAAGGCTACTGAGCCGCACCTGAATGAAACGCAGGGTGGGGGCGATCTCCACCCTGCAACTTGCAAGGCGCCGTCAGAGTGCCGCTGAAACACATCGGGGACATCGATGCTGCTGCGTTTGTTGACACTTCTGGTCTTCGCGATTGCGCTGCCGGTTCAGGCCGCAACGCTCGAGGACCTGATCGCAGAGCTTCCCAAGGGAAAATTCAACGACCGGGCCGAGGTGGTCGAACAGATTGCCGCCACGGGAGATCCGCGCGCCGTCAGTGTCCTGGAGGCCCTGTCGGCGGGCGATCTGATGCAGATGAAGAAGGGCGACGAGGCAGTCGTGCGCGTCGAGAAGGCCGACAAAGGGTTCAATACCTTCGACCCGTTGACGGGTGAGGCGCTGGGCGAGATCAAGAAGCGCGGTGCGCGCAAGATCAAGGTCAACAACAAGCTGCGCCGGACCATCGCGGCGGCGATCGGAACGATGACGCTGATGTCGCCGGATCGCGCGCGGCGGCTGGAAGCGGCGGCATCGATTTACAAGACGGGCGATCCGGCACAGCTTGCAGCGCTGCAGACCGCCCTGGATGCCGAGACGGACGAGGAGGTGCGCGGCGCCTTTGAACAGGCGCGTGCGGCCGCGACGCTCAACGCGGATGTCGAGGACAGCGCGAAGTTGGCGGCGATCGCAGTGATTGGGACACGGTCCGACGATGCGGCTGTCTCGATCCTGTCTGCCGTTGCATCGGCGGACAATGTGATCCTGGTCGAGGCCGCGCGTGCGGCGCTGGAGCGTATCGAGGGCGAGCGTATCGCCTGGGATATGGCTGAGAATGTCTGGTACGGGCTGTCGCTCGGCTCGGTCCTGATGCTGGCGGCAATCGGTCTGGCGATCAGTTTCGGCGTCATGGGCGTGATCAACATGGCGCATGGCGAATTGGTCATGCTCGGCGCCTACACGACCTTCGCAGTGCAGGAGGTGATCCGAAACTCGGCACCCTGGCTGTTCGAGTACTCACTGCTGATATCGGCCCCGCTGGCGTTTCTGGTCGCGGGATCGGTCGGTGTCGGGATCGAACGCGGGGTTTGCCGCTATCTGTACGGTCGACCGCTCGAGACTCTGCTGGCGACCTGGGGGATCAGCCTGATCTTGCAGCAGACGGTGCGGACGATCTTTGGTCCGACCAACAAGGAGGTCGGCAATCCGGACTGGATGTCCGGCGCGTTCGAGCTTGGCCAGATGACGATCACCTACAACCGGCTTTGGATCCTGATCTTCGCGCTGGTCGTGTTCGCCATGCTGCTGCTGGTGTTGAAGAAGACGCCGATGGGTTTGCAGATGCGTGCCGTGACCCAGAACCGGCGCATGGCCGAGGCGATGGGCATCCGCTCGGGGTGGGTGGATGCCATGACCTTTGGCCTGGGGGCGGGCGTTGCCGGTCTGGCGGGCGTGGCCCTGAGCCAGATCGACAACGTCTCTCCGAACCTGGGGCAAAGCTATATCGTTGACAGCTTCATGGTGGTGGTCTTCGGCGGTGTCGGGAACCTGTGGGGCGCGCTGGCCGGAGCTTTCACGCTGGGCATCGTCAACAAGTTCCTGGAACCCTATGCCGGAGCCGTTCTGGCGAAGGTGTTGGTTCTGGTCTTTATCATCCTGTTCATTCAACGCCGCCCGCGCGGCTTGTTCGCGCTGAAGGGCCGGGCGGTGGAGCAGTAGATGATTGAAACAGTCAGATACTTCTCGACGAATCCGAGTGTTTCTGTCAGAAAAAAGTCGCTGGCCAGCGATCCGATTTTTCTGACAGGAGACCACAATGTACCGAACCCTGACGGCGGCGGCCTGTGCTGCCGCGATCGCAAGCGCGGCGAGTGGCGCGGAGCCGCATTCGCTGACCTATTCGGAGTTCGAAGAGAGCGTTCCGCACTTCGATCTAGAAGACTGCCCGGCCAGCATGGCGGCCCCCAAGACGTTTTGCCGGGTGTCCTTCAACGGCGATGCAGTGCACGTGTTCGTCTTCTCGGAAGACGGGGAGCAGCCGCTGGTCGGCTTCCGCAGCTTCGACGACGACGGATACAGCCTAGAGCTGAAGTAATACGGTCCGAGGGCGTCGCATGATCCGCAACGCTCTCGACCTGCGCACGCAGCTTTTCCTGCTGTTTCTGGCGTTCATTGCAGTTGCGGTGCCGGCGGCGAACCTGTGGGCCGAGCAGGGCTCGACCCTGCATCTGCCGTCCTTCGCGGTGGCGCTTTTCGGCAAATACCTTTGCTATGCATTGCTGGCGCTCAGTGTCGATCTGATCTGGGGTTATGCGGGCATCCTGTCGCTGGGCCACGGCGCGTTCTTCGCGCTGGGCGGTTACGCGATGGGGATGCACCTGATGCGCGAGATCGGAACCCGGGGCAGTTACGGCGATCCGATCCTGCCGGATTTCATGGTGTTCCTGAATTATCAGGAGTTGCCATGGTTCTGGTACGGCTTCGACCAGTTCTGGTTCGCCTGCCTGATGGTTCTGCTGGTGCCGGGCACGCTGGCCTTTGTGTTCGGCTGGCTGGCATTCAGGTCGCGCGTGACGGGCGTCTATCTGTCGATCATCACGCAGGCCATGACCTATGCGCTGCTGCTGGCGTTCTTCCGCAATGACATGGGCTTTGGCGGCAATAACGGTCTGACGGATTTCAAGGATGTGCTGGGCTTTGATCTGCGCTCGGACGAGACGCGCGCGGGATTGTTCATCGCCTCGGCGATAGCACTTGGGCTGGGCTATGTGATCTGCCGGATCGTCGTACCCTCGCGGGCGGGCAAGGTCTTGGTGAGTGTCCGGGATGCCGAGAGCCGTGCGCGGTTCCTGGGCTACTGGGTCGAGGGCTACAAGCTGTTCGTCTTCACGCTGTCAGCCATGCTGGCAGGGGTTGCGGGTGCGCTGTATGTGCCGCAGGTCGGCATCATCAATCCTGGCGAATTCAGCCCGGCCAACAGCATCGAGATCGTTATCTGGGTTGCTGTCGGCGGGCGCGGCCTGCTGTTGGGCGCGGTGATTGGCGCTGTTCTTGTGAACGGTGCGAAGACGCTGCTGACCGGCTGGTTCCCGGAGATCTGGATTTTCGTGCTGGGTGCGATGTTCGTTGTGGTCACACTCTTCCTGCCCAAGGGGGTTCTGGGCGGGCTGGATGTCCTGGGACGGCGGAAGGCCGAAGACACGGCGGCGCCACCGGCAGCCAAACCGCAACCGGCGGAGTGACCTGATGTCCGATCTCGCTCGAAATTCAATGCTTTACCTCGACGACGTCAACGTTGCCTTTGACGGGTTCAAGGCGATCAACGGTTTGTCTCTAACCCTGTCCAAAGGCGAGATGCGGGCAATCATCGGGCCCAACGGCGCGGGCAAGACGACGATGATGGACATCATCACCGGCAAGACGCGGCCAGATACCGGCGATGTGATCTTCAACGAGACGGTCGACCTGACCCGTCATGACGAGGCCGATATCGCGCGCATGGGGATTGGCCGGAAGTTCCAGAAGCCCACGGTTTTCGAGACACATACTGTGGCCGACAACCTGCTGCTGTCTCTGGCGGGCAAGCGCAGTGTTCTGGAGACGTTGCTTGCCCGGCCCGAGTCGCGCGAAGCGGTCCGGATCGATGAGTTGCTTCAGATCATTCGCCTGGCCGATCGGCGCAATGATCTGGCAGCCGACCTGAGCCACGGGCAGAAGCAGTGGCTCGAGATCGGAATGCTGCTGGCGCAGGACCCGAAAGTGTTGCTGGTTGATGAACCGGCGGCGGGCATGACCGATGCCGAGACGATGCAGACAGCAGAACTGCTCGAGGAGATTGCGGGCGACCACACTGTGATGGTGGTCGAACACGATATGGACTTCATCAAGCATCTGGGCGTGAAGGTGACCGTGTTGCACGAAGGCTCGGTTCTGGCGGAGGGCTCATTCGAACAAGTCTCGACGGATGCACGCGTCATCGAAACGTATCTGGGACGCTGAGATGCTGGCGGTGCGTGAGATTGACCTGCATTACGGCGCGGCGCAGGCGCTGCGCGCTGTCTCGCTCGAGGCGAAGGTTGGCGAGGTGACCTGTGTGCTGGGCCGCAACGGTGTCGGCAAGACCTCGCTGATGCGCGCGATTGTCGGGCAGCAGAAGATCAGCGCCGGACAGATTGTCTGGGAGGACAACGATGTCTCGCGCGTGCGGGCCAGCGAACGGGCGCGGCGCGGCATTGCGATCGTCCCGCAAGGGCGCGAGATCTTTCCATTGCTGACGGTGCGCGAGAACCTCGAGACCGGGTTTGCGGGCTTGCCGCGCGCCGAGCGGTATGTGCCGGAGGAGGTGTTCAGCCTGTTCCCGGTGTTGCGCGACATGCTCGGGCGGCGCGGTGGCGACCTGTCGGGTGGTCAGCAGCAGCAGCTTGCCATCGGGCGCGCCCTTGTGATGCGTCCGCGCCTGTTGATTCTGGACGAGCCGACCGAGGGCATCCCGCCCTCGATCATCAAGGATATCGGCGAGGCGATCCGCGTTCTGCGCGCACGTGGCGACATGGCAATCGTACTGGTCGAGCAGTATTTCGACTTCGCCTGGGACCTGGCTGACGTCGTGACCGTGCTGGACCGCGGACAGGTGCGGATGTCCGGCCCACGGTCAGAAGGCGATGTCGACCAGGTTCGCAGCCTCGTGTCGGTCTGAGGGCCCGGCTAGCCTGCGGCAACGTCCTTGGGCGCGTCCACGATCTTGGTCTCGAAGTTTCCGGGCGAGACGATTTCGAGCACCTCGAAGTCCTCGGAACACGCGATCTCGCGGTGTTTGATCATTGGTTTTTGCAGCACGCAGTCGCCCTTTCGGATCGTGCGCTCTCCCTCACCATCGTATTCGAACGTCGCCCAACCGTTCAGGACGTAGACGAGTTGAAAGTCGCATTCGTGAATGTGCCATTGCTGAACCGCGTCGGCCTGTTCCTTGCCGTTGTGGCGGATAACATGGGCCACGTAATCGCCCTGGGTGCCGTCCTTGATGCCGAGATCGCGGTACTCGAAGATCTCGCGCAGGCCGGGCACCCATTCAGCACCCTCGGCTGCATTGTGCACAAAATTCCAGTTCGTACGGTCTTCCATGGTGTCCTCCCGGTTTTGACTGCCGTCAACGTACCCGAACGCATCCATTTTACGAAACTGATCCATGTCAAAGACGCCTGACACTCTGTGCGACAGGCTTGAGCATCAACCGCGATCTTCGAGGGCTTTGATGATGTCCGCCAGCCTCGCCGACTACTCCCGCCGAAACGTTCCGCGCTACACGAGCTATCCGACTGTGCCGCATTTTTCGGAGGCCATCGGAGCCGAGGATTATGAAGGATGGCTTAGCGCCATCGATCCGGACGAACCGGTTTCGTTGTATGTGCACGTGCCCTATTGCCGGCAGCTGTGCTGGTACTGCGGCTGCAACATGAAGCTGGCATCGCGCGACGCGCCGATCGCGCGGTACGCAGCGCATCTGCTGGACGAGATCAAGCTGATGGACCGGTTGCTGCCCGGGCGGATGTCGATCTCGCACCTGGCGTGGGGCGGCGGCACACCGACAGCGCTGGAGCCCGACTGCCTTGCGCGGATCATGGAGGCGATCGGCGCGCGCTTCAACTTCGTGCCGGGGGCCGAGATCTCGATCGAGAGCGATCCGCGCACGCTGACGCAAGAGATGATCCGGCGCATCGGAGCGCTGGGGTTCACGCGGGCGAGCTTCGGCGTGCAGGAATTCGATCCGAAGGTTCAGGCGGCGATCAACCGGATACAGCCGCCCGAGATGGTGCGCGAGACGGTCGCAAGCCTGCGCGGCGTCGGCGTCACCGGGATCAATTTTGACTTGATGTATGGGCTGCCACATCAAACGATCGATATGTTGCGGAAATCGATCGAGATCTGCGCCGAGATCCGGCCGGACAGGATTGCTTTGTTCGGGTATGCGCACGTGCCCTGGGTTGCCAAGAAGCAGCGCCTGATTGACGAGGCGGCGTTGCCCGGCGCGGCTGAACGCATGGAGCAAGCGCAGGAAGCGCAGAAGATGCTGGTCGACGTGGGCTATGAACCCATCGGGCTGGACCACTTTGCCCTGCCCGGGGACAGCATGGCCGTCGCGGCGCAAGAGAAGCAGTAGCGGCGCAACTTCCAGGGCTACACCACGGATCGGGCCGAGACGCTGATCGGGTTTGGATCGACGTCGATCTCGCGCACGCCGCACGGACATGTGCAGAACCTGTCGGAAACCGGGGCTTGGGCGCGTGCCGTGTCCGCAGGGCAACTGCCGGTGGCCAAGGGGATCGCGTTCTCCGAGAACGATCGTCTGCGCAGTGCCGTGATCGAGGCGATCATGTGCAACGGCGTGGTCGATCTGGCCAAGATGGCGCGGGCCTTCGGGGCGCCGATCAACTGGGCCAGCGATGCCGGGCCGGAATTGGCCCGCATGGTGCGCGATGGCCTGATCGTCTGCGAGGGCATGGAGGTGCGCGTCTCGGACGCAGGCTCGCCCTTGCGCCGCGTCGTGGCGGCGGCATTCGATGCCTATCTGGGCGCGGAGTCGGCCCGACACTCGGTCGCGGTCTGAATCATCGTGATCCGCCGCGGGTCAGAGTGAACTCGGATCCGGTCTGGCGGCGAGCAGCGGGTAGATCACCGGCACCAGGATCAAGCAGTTGACTACGGCGTTGAAGGGTGCGCCCGCCAGTGCCGACCCAATGCCGTCGGAGATGAACCAGGCAAGCATGAAGGTCATGATGATCCGGCGTCCGCGTTCGCGATCGACCAGATAGACCGCGTTCGTGACCGAGAGCACAGCGGCGCCCAGGCCAACGGTTACACCTCCGGCAATGGCCGAGAGCAAGCGCGTCTCTTGCGCGGCATATGTTTGTGCCCCGTCGATCGGCAGAAACACGAGATCCACGAACATCACGCTGAGAGCATTGACTGGTTCGGCTGTCGCCCAACTGAAGTAGCAGCCGATCACGATCAGACACCAGCTGATCACCCGAAGCCATTGCACGCTTGCCATATGTGTCATCGAACTTCCTCCGGTCATGCGTCTTGGATCGGGTTAGTGCGGCGAGGTGCTGCAAAACAATTACCTCGCAGGTAAGTGCCTTCGGGTTTCTGGATGCTAGGCTGGCCGCAAAGAGGCCATTGGGATCGAAGGCTGGAGGCAAAGATGGGCGTGGGATTCGGAGACGCGCTGAGAGAGTGGCGAACCCGGCGCAGGTACAGCCAAATGGAGTTGGGATTTTGCTCGAACGTCTCAGCCAGGCACATATCGTTTCTGGAAACCGGGCGGGCCCGGCCCAGCCGGGGCATGGTGATGCGATTGTGCGAAGAGCTTGAAGTTCCGTATCGATCCCGGAACACATTGCTCTCATCGGCGGGTTTTGCACCGGCCTATGGCAATCGGACATTCAGTGAATCAGACATGACGCCGGTGAAGTCGGCGGTTGGGTGGATGCTGACGCGGCATGAACCGTTTCCGGCACTGGCGATGGATCGGCACTGGCGCATTAGCCAGATGAACCATCCAGCCGAAAACCTGCTGGGGTCTGCAGGGATCGCTGCCGGAGACTCGTTGCTGGATGCTATGCTCGAAAACGAAGCCCTCAGGTCGGCGATCGAGAACCTTGATGAGGTTCTTCTTCATATCCGGACACGCCTGCGCACCGAGAGCGCGCATGTCGGGGGTGATGATGTTCTGGAAGACTGGCTCGGTCGCGCAGGTGAACTCTTCGGCGGGGAGGCGTCTCAATCGGACGGGATCCTGCCGCCGTTCGTACCGACGCGCTATCGTTTGGGTGACGTTGGTCTGTCTTTGCTCTCGGTGTTCTCGCTGTTCGGAACCGCCGAGGACATCGCACTCGCCGAGCTGCGGGTCGAGTTGATGTTCCCAGCGGACGACGCGACGCGCCTGACCTTGGAAGCGATGGCGCCGAGGTCGAACTCCTGAGCATCTCATGACAGATGGTTTCACCGCTGCCGGGTGAACTGTTGCGATCAGACAGGGTTCTGTCGAAGGATGCATTCAAGACACAGGAGGAAGCATGAGCACTCTGTTCGATCTGTCTGGCAAGGTCGCTCTGGTCACCGGCGGGAACGGGGGCATCGGGCTGGGCATGGCCGAGGCGATGGCGACCTGCGGGGCGTCGGTAGCGATCTGGGGCACGAATGCGGGAAAGAACGCCGCCGCGGTCGAGGTGCTGCGCGGCCACGGTGTCGAAGCCGAGGCCTGGGCCTGCGATGTCACCGACCGTGAAGCCGTTTTTGCGACCACGGAACAGGTGATCGAACGCTTCGGACGGATCGACGGGTGCTTCGCCAATGCGGGCGTCTCTGGGCGCGGGGCAAAATCGTTCCTGGAGATTGATCCCGCCGAATGGGCTCGCGTGATGACGATCAACGTGGACGGTGTCTACAACACCTATCAGGCTGTCCTGGCCCACATGGTCGCGCGCGCCGAGGCTGGCGATCCCGGTGGGCGGCTGGCCTGCGTCTCGTCCTTGGCCTCGGTCTCGGGTGCTGCGCGGTCCGAGCATTACGCAGCCTCGAAGGGTGCTCTGAATGCGATGACCTTCGCGTTGGCGGTCGAGTTCGCGCGCTACGGCATCACGGCGAACGCGATCCTGCCCGGCTGGATCGCAACCGATATGACCGCAGACGCCATGGCGAATGCCAAGTTCGCCGAGAACGCGGGCAAGCGCATTCCAGTCCGCCGCTGGGGTGAGCCGGGCGACTTCGGCGGGATCGCGGCCTATCTGCTGTCCGATGCTTCGGCCTATCACACGGGTCAGCTGATCCAGATCGATGGCGGATACTGGAGGTTCTGATGGGGCAGACCTACGAGACCCTGCTGACCGAGGTCAGCGATCATGTTCTGACGATCACGTTGAACCGCCCGGACAGGTTGAACGCGTTCAACAACGCGATGCGGGACGAGTTGTTCCAGGTATTCGACGCCGCCGATGCGGACGATGACGTGCGCGCCTTGATCATGACGGGGGCAGGACGCGGTTTCTGTGCAGGCGCGGATCTGCATCAGGGCGCGGCGACGTTCGACTATGAGTCGCGCGGCGATGCCAACGATGCGCGGCGCGACGGTGGCGGGCTGGTCTCGCTGCGGATCTTCGATCTGAAGAAACCCATCATCTCGGCGGTGAATGGACCCGCTGTAGGTGTCGGTGTCACGATGCAATTGCCGATGGATATCCGGCTGGCATCGACCGAGGCGCGCTTTGGGTTCGTGTTCGCCCGCCGGGGTGTGGTCCCCGAGGCGGCTTCGAGCTGGTTTCTGCCACGCGTGGTCGGGATTTCACGTGCTTTGGAATGGGCTTACTCGGGGCGTGTCTTTGCGGCACAGGAAGCGCTGGAGGGCGGTCTGGTCCGCGAGGTCTTGGCACCGGAGGATCTGTTGCCGCGCGCCCGAGAGATGGCCCGAGAGATTGCCGAGAACACGTCGGCCGTTTCGATCACCATGATCCGGCACATGATGTGGAAGATGCTGGGTGCGGATCATCCGATGGAGGCGCACCAGATCGACAGCCGGGGTATGACAGCGCTTGGCTCTGGTCCTGATGCCAAGGAGGGGATCGTCTCGTTCCTGGAAAAGCGTGCGCCGCAGTTCACCGGCAAGGTCTCGGAAGATCTGCCGGATTTCTTCCCCTGGTGGGAAGAACGGGAATTCAAATGAGCCAGCAATCATGAGTTGGGAAGACGAAGCCGATGAGATCCACCGCCGCCGTGCCTGGGCGCTGGAGCAGGGCGGGCCGGAGGCCATCGCACGCCAACACTCTAAGGGGCGCCTCACGGTTCGGGAGCGGATCGCTGCGCTGGTGGATGATGGTTCGTTCGAGGAAGTCGGACGCGGCGCGGGCGAACCGATCCATGACGGCAAGGGCGAATTGGTCGGGTTCTCACCCGCGAACTACGTGCTGGGCTTCGCGAAGCTGGACGGCAGGCGGATCGTCATTGGCGGAGAAGACTTCACGCTGAAGGGCGGCTCGCCCTCGGCCGCCGGGTTCCGTAAGTCGGTCTACACCGAGGATCTGGCGCTGCAGTACAAGGTGCCGCTGATCCGGCTGCATGAAGGTTCGGGCGGCTCGGTCGGTGGATCCGGCAAGGCAACGCTGCCCGCACCGGTGTTTGAACGGTCGCGGTTCAAATCGGTGGCGCAGGTGATGGCGACCGTGCCCGTTGCGACCGGGGCGATGGGCGCTGTGGCGGGATTGCCCGCCGGGCGGTTGGTCGCCTCGCATTTCTCGGTCATGTCAAAGTCGACGGCGCAGGTCCTGACCGCAGGTCCCGCGGTGGTGGAACGCGCGATGGGCGAGAAGCTGACCAAGGATGAGTTGGGCGGCGCCAAGGTGCACACCAAGAACGGCACGGTCGACAATGCCGCCGAGGATGAGCCCGATGCGCTGGCGCAGATACGGCGATTCCTGTCCTACCTGCCGGACAGCATCGACCGCGTTGCCTCCGTCGTATCGAGCAGCGATCCGGTGGATCGGCAGGAAGAGGCACTGATCTCGGTCGTTCCCCGCGACCGGCGCCGTGCGCTGGACATGCGCAGGGTGATCGGGCTTGTCGCGGATCTGGGATCTTTCTTCGAGGTCGGCAAAGGGTATGGTCGCTCGCAGATCACGGGGCTTGCCCGGATGAACGGACAGGTCGTTGGCATTTGGGGCAATGACGGCAAGTATCTAGCGGGTTCGATGACCGCACAGGGAGCGCACAAAGCGCGGCGCTTCATGGAGCTGTGCCAGACCTTTCACATCCCGATAGTCACCTTCGTTGATGAACCGGGTTTCATGATTGGCTCTCAGGCCGAGAAGGAAGCCACGATCCGGCATGGCGCGAACGCGGCTTTGACGGCGGCCATGCTGACGGTGCCGTGGTGTTCAATCATGGTGCGCCGGTCCTTCGGGGTTGCCCAGGTCGCACACTACGGCCCGGAGGGCGAGGTTTATGCCTGGCCATCGGCCGAGCAGGGACCGTTGCCGGTCGAAGGCGGCGTGGCGGTTGCCTTCCATCGCGAGATTGCGGCTGCGCCGGACCCGGACGCCAGACGCCGGGAACTGGAGGAGATGTTGGCAGCCAAGCAATCGATGTTCCCACGCGCCGAGGCTTTCGCTGTGCACGAACTGATCGATCCGCGCGAAACCCGTCCGATGATCTGCCGCTGGATCGACCGGATTCAGCCACTGCTGCCGGGACTTGTCGGCCCGAGCCATTTCACCATCCGCCCGTGAAGGACACGCCATGACCACGAAAGTCGAGTTTGAAACCGCCGGGTCCGTCTGGAAGCTGCACGTCAAGGAAGGCGACGCAGTCGCAGAGGGGCAAGAGCTTCTGATCATGGAAGTCATGAAGATGGAGGTGCCCTATGAGGCGCCGGTCGCGGGGACGGTTGTGAAACTGCACGTGGCCGAGGGTGATGTGGTCGAGGAAGAACAGATCGCGCTGGAGATCGGGTGATGTTCGCCCCCGGTCTTTTTGATGGCCAGCGGATTCTGGTGACGGGCGGCGGGACGGGACTGGGCCGGGCCATGGCCGCAAAGTTCCTGGAGCTTGGCGCCGAGGTCGTGATCTGCGGACGGCGTGAGAGTGTTCTCGCGGATACCGCAGCCGAACTGATGGAGGCGCATGGCGGCACGGTCGAGCACCATGCGTTGGACATCCGGAACGCCGCCGCCGTCGATGAAGTGATCGGCGAGATATTCGCGGTCAAGCCTTTGACCGGGTTGGTGAACAACGCGGCGGGCAACTTTATTGCCCGAACCGAGGATGTCTCGCCCAAAGGGTTCGATGCGGTTGCCAACATCGTCATGCGAGGCACGTTCTATGTGACGCATGCGGTCGGGACGCGCTGGATCAAGGCGGGGCAGGGCGGGTCCATCACCTCGATCCTGGTGACTTGGGTGCGCAATGGCGGGCCGTTCACGGTGCCGTCGGCGATGTCGAAAGCCGCGATCGATGTGATGACGAAATCGCTGGCGGCAGAGTGGGGCCGATATGGCATCCGACTGAACGGCATCGCGCCGGGTGAGATACCCACCGAAGGCATGAACAAGCGTCTGTCTCCGGGGATGGAGCCGGGTGAGCGCACGAAGGCGCGCAATCCGATGGGACGTCCCGGTACGATGGAGGAGCTACAGAACCTCGCCGCGTTCCTGATGTCCGATGGGTGTCAGTGGTTGTCCGGCGAGACCATCGCGATGGATGGTGCGCAGGCCTTGGGCACGGGCGGCAATTTCTACGAATTGCGGGCCTGGGGCGACGCTGAATGGCAGGCGGCGCGTGCAGCGATCGAGGCGACGAACGCACAGGATCGAAAGAACCGCTGACAGCGGTGTATCGGGGTTTCGGTTACGTACGGGACCATCCAAACACTCCGGTATTGACCATTCCGTAATCTGAGCCCCGCGTCGTATCAGGGGTGTTGGACATTCCCGCTGACGGTTGGGACGCCGAACTCTCGGCGGCAAATCTCGGCCAGCTTTGCAACGCCTGCATCGATCTGATCTTCGGTGGCCAACGCAAAACAGAGCCGCAGGGACTCGCCTGCGCGCGGGTTGGCATCTGAGGTCGACCAGCCTGCACCTGGGTTGAAGTGCAGATCCTCGCGCAGCGCGGCGGCGGTCAGCTTGGTTGTGTCGATCCCCGGAATGCGCATCCAGAAGAAGATCCCGCCCTTTGGCCGGGTGAACTCGGCGGCTGTCCCGAATTCGCGCGAGACCGCTTCCGCCATCACATCGAGTTTGCGCTTCAGGCGCGGCTTCAGCATTTCGAGGTGTGCATCGAAGTGATTGCCGAAGTACTCGGCGACCAGCATCTGCTCCAAAGCTCCGGTGCCTGCGTCCGACTTGAGCGGCATCATCCGGCTCATCAAGGGCCAGTCGCACACCATGTATCCAAGGCGCAAAGCAGGCGCGAGCGTCTTCGAGAACGAGCCGATGTGGATCACCAGGCCACTGTCGTCGAGGCCGCGGATCGCCGGTGGCCAGTCGCCTTCGAAGACCAGGTCGGCGTAGCATTCATCCTCGAAGATCGGGATGCCGCGATCCTTCGCGAGGTTCAGCAATTCATGTCGCCGTGCGATGGGCATGACCGAGCCAGTCGGGTTCTGCACCGTCGGAATGGTGTAGATATACTTCGGCGTGACACCGTCCGCTGCCAAGCGGTCGAGCACGCCGGTCAAGGCATCGACATCGATCCCGTCATCATCGATCGGTGCGCCGACGATCTTCGCGCCTGCCCGCGCAACCTTCGAGAGCATGCCGCCATAGGTGTGCTCTTCAATGATGACCGTATCGCCAGGGTTCAGCAGCACGCCGTTGACCAGATCCAGGCCTTGCAGCGATCCGGACGTGATCAACACCTGATCGGGGGCTGTTGGCATGCCCCGATCCTGGGTCATCTTGCGCGCAACGAATTCGCGCAGTTCGATCATGCCCTGTGGGCCGCCTTCAAGATTGTAGGTCGCCAGTTCGCGCCCGCGTTCGGACAATTGCTTTGTGATTGCCGCGATCAGGGTGTCGACCGGGATGCTGTCGCGGTCGTTGTGACCGCCGACGAAGTTATGCTCGGGGAAGCCGGACCAGCGCCCGGCGGCAGGCGGCAAGTTGTCGGACAAGAGGTGCGTGAAATCGAAGGCGGTCACATCAAGTCTCCCGTGGTTTTGGAGACCTCTTAATCCGTCATGCCGCGTTGCGCCGCCTCATATGCGATAAGGCGACGGCAAAAAGACCGGTTTCGACCCCAGACGGGGTCGCTGTGGATGTGCGTTATGGGCCCATCGGGTTGAGAGGCGATGTGCCGAACTCGAAATCACTGGCGTCGAGATTGAGCGCGTTCACATCGAGCAGGCGGACCGACCCGCCTGCATGAGAGACCACGGCATCGTCACCGTCCTGCAGGACGTCAAGATCCTCGAACCCGAAGGCTTCGATCATGAACTCGATTGCGTCAACGCCGTCCTCGAAATCGGTAATGACGTCCATTCCCGGGCTCTCCTCGAACACGAACCTGTCTGCACCCTGCCCACCCGTCATCCGGTCCTTACCGGTGCCGCCGAGCAGGATGTCCGCGCCGTCTCCACCTTCGAGTGTATCGTCGCCTGCACCTCCGAAGAGGGTGTCGTTGCCGGTCTCGCCCAGCAGAAGGTCATTTCCGCCCTGGCCTTCGAGCTGATCGTCGCCATCGCCGCCAAAGAGGTTGTCGCGGCCCGTCCCGCCTGCGATCTGGTCGTGACCGGCGCCGCCGAACAGCTGATCGGCCTTGGCGCCACCGTCCAGCATGTCGTCACCATCACCACCGAAAAGCGTATCGATTCCGCCGCTGCCGAGAAGAACGTCGTCCCCGATATCACCGAGCAGGCGATCCTGACCCGCACCACCGTCCATGATATCGTTTCCTGCGCCACCGTTCAGCGTGTCCTTTCCGGACCCGCCGATGAGGAGGTCGTTCCCGGCGCCGCCAAGCAGATCGTCCGTGCCGTTGCCGCCTTCGAGCGAGTCGTCGCCATCGCCGCCGTCGAGATCATCGCGTCCGAAACCGCCGAACAGAATATCGTTGCCCGCACCACCATTCAGGAAGTCGCGCTGGTAGTGTCCATCCAGAAGGTCATCGCCTTCTCCGCCGTTCAAACGGTCCCAACCGTTCCCGCCGAACAACTGGTCGTTGCCTGCTTCGCCGTTCAGGTAGTCTGCAGCCGCAAAGCCGCGGACGATATCGTCGCCGCCACCGGCGTCCAACGTATCGGAAAGCGCGCCGAGGCGCAGGTCATCCGAAAGCTCGGTCGTGAAGGCTCCGGTGATCCAATTGTTGGTGCCATCCAGCGATTCAGGCGGTGTATCCGAGAGCACGATGGGCGCCCGTCCCGCGACGAGCACGCCGTCCTTGAAGACGCGATACTGCTCAGCCACAATCAGATCATCGCTGAGATGCACGATCCCGTTGTCGCGTGCGCCTTTGGGGACGGGCCAGGACAGGTCCAGTGCCACCAGGAAGCTCTGCGCCTCGATCTCTCCCGAAAGCCGGTCGGTGAATGCCATCTTCATGATGACGAACTGGACGTCCGATATGCCGCCGACCCGGTAGAACCCTTCGGTCTTCAGGACGTTGCCGATCATCTCCTTCGTAAAGATCAGTCGTTCGTTTGTCGTAACGGCCCGGCTGGTCTGTGCGGGCGCCAGGGGAGAGAAATCTTCGTACAGGAAGACCTGTCGGCCCAGGCTGTCTTCCTTGGCAAATTCCAGGATCGTGCCAGACCAGATGTCGGCGTTGATGTTCGGTTCGTAGTCCAGATAGTTCTGGCGTTTGATCTGTTCCGTATCCGAGACGAAAACCTTCGAGAGGTACCGGCTCTCCTGGTAAGCCAGCGGGATGTGATTGGCGAGGATCGCTGTCTGATCGGGATGGTTGGCGAGATCTTCGCGCCAAAGTGCGACCAGTGCGCCATCGCGGCTGTCGCCAAGCAGCTCGATCTCGACGCCGGGTGTGAAACTGTCGGCATCTTCGTGGAACCGGATCGTTCCGCGCATTTTCTCCGTTACGCCGGGATCGGTCTCGACGGACACGGCAGGCGCGCGGAAGAACGAACTGCTGAGATTGCTCGCGGTCAGGCCGACTAGGTTCGTGTTCCAAAGATTGTGCATCGGGTTTTCGATGCCTTCGACGGAGCCCATGCCTTCGTATTCCGGCGTCCATTGGTAACCGGATGGACCCTTTGGATCCCAGAACCCGCGTCTGTACTCTTGCCGGTTGCCGACCTGAGTCCAGTTGTGCACCGAGTTCTCGAAGTACTCGACATGGCTGTTCAGGATCGTGATGTCGGCGACGCTGGCCTTGAGGAAGAACCCGATGTTGCCGTCCTGCACGGCGGATTGACTGACCTTCTCCTCGGTTCCGAGCAGCAGGAAATCTTCGAAGACGTATTTCGACGAATACGTGATCGAGACGCCTGCCTCATCAAGCTCCCAGCCGGTGAAATCCTTGAAGTGGCTGTAGGCGTCGCTGAATTTGCGCATCGCGTCGAGCGGGTCCGTGACGATGCGAATGCCGTGTTCGGCGCCGATCGCCTCGTTGCCCTCGAAGGTCCGGATCGGAACGTCTTCGGCATCAACGAAATCCAGCCCGTGCGCAAATCCGTCGACGTCCAGGTCGTCCGTCGGCGTGTCGCGCAGCACGGTTCCGTTGTTGTGGTAGAAGAAGCCTGCGCGGGCCGAGGATTGGGCGACATTGTCGACGACCTCGATCGCGCGGGCCTTCAGATAGAAGCCATTGCCTTCGCCGCCACCGTTCTCGTTGAAGTCCGAGGAATCCTCGTAGCCGTAGAAGTGCCCCTTGCCATAGCTGTTCATGGCAAGGTTGCCTTCCCAGCGGCCGGTTTCGTCTCCGGATTCCGCGACATAGGCCGATCCGCTGACGCCGTAGACAACATTGTCTTTCAAGACGGCGTCGGACGAGTGCTGCACGAGGCCCCAGCCCGGCGAGCCGAAGACGGCAATCCCCTCGATCCAGGCGCCATCGAAATAGTCGTCATCCAGATGGTCTGGCGTGCCGTCGCCGTCCTGATCGTCGCAATGACAGATTGCGCCGCCGGTTTCGGGGCAAGGGCCCATCGTGCCGTGATCGCTGTGGTCGGAATCGCCGCAATGGCAGATTGATCCGCCTGTCTCGGGGCAGGGACCGATCACGCCGTGGCCGGTGTGTCCCCCCGGAAACTCGTTGGAATCGTGATCGTGTCCGTCGCCCTTGCGTGCCTCGTGGATGTGGACCGCGTAACGGCCACGCTGGTTCACGATCTGGTCGGCTGGAGTTTCGATTTCGACATCGACGCCGGGTTCGAACACGCCCTGGGTGCCGTTGTCATCGAAGAGTCGATTGTTGCCGATCCCGCCGATCTTGAAATCGTCGATCTCGCGGGTCTTGTCGGTCCGGCCAAGGCCCATGAAGCTTGTATGGCTGACGGTGACGTCATCGGTGTGCATGAACATGATGTGACCACGCTCGGTCACGTAGTGTTCACCCGCGCCAAGCGGTTGACCCAGCGAAACCCCATCTTCCGGGATACCATCGCCGTTCTGGTCGGCCGCATCCGAGGAGAAGGTCACATTGCGCGAAACGTTGCCGACATGGCCTGTCAGTTCCTCGCCCGTTGTCGGGTCGAGCCGTCCGTCGTGATCGAAGTCGAGCGCTTGATCGATCGTGACGACCATCTTGCCGTCGACGATCTGCACGTCCGTGATCGTGCGCACCTCGTTATGCGAGATCAGGCTGCCATCTTCGCCGCGGCCCAGATATCCGGTGTCGCCGATGGTGATCAGATGACCGGGTTGCCAGCCGAAATCGCCGCCGTCGCTGTCGAAGATAAGCTGTGTGTCGCCAGCGGACGGGCTGACAGCCAGGTTCAGACCGGCATCGACCGTCTGACCGCGGATTTCGACATCGCCCCCGGCCACGAGCCCGAGGCTGAGCTGTTCCGGATCCCAGGTGAAGCGCCCCATGACGCCGTCGCCGGGCGTGCCGGTCGTGAAATGTGCCGCGTGCGCTGCCGGTTGTCCTTCGGCGAAGACGATGTCGACGGTGCCGTCGGTATCGTCCGCCGCATTTATTGTCAGAATCGACCCGGGCGCCGTGACGATCGTGTCGACCACCATCTTGGTGGCCCGTCCGTCTTCGGCATTGAACGAGAGCGCGCCATCGACGCGGACGATGAAAAGGCCCGCATCGCTGGCGCCGTCATAGCTGACAGCAACACCGTCCGGGATCTGAACGATTGCACCTTCACCGGGCACTGTACCGTTCGCCCACGTGCCAGGATCGAACCAGTCACCGTGATTGATCGCGACATGCGTCGCGAGCGGTGCTGTTCCGGTGGCATCAGTCGGCAAAAGATCAAGTTGCGGCGTGTGACCGGCATGTGCTTGAGCTGACATTGAACCCCTCAGTCATCAGCGAATGACCTTAGGATCGGAGTAATTGATTGCAGCCTTCTCAATATATATCGTTAATTCGGAGAATATTCGGCGATTTCGGGGGGAATTCTGCTTATCGTAAATGCGTGTGAAGGATATCTCTTGTGGCGTCAAACGTTATAATCCAACTCGTTTGCTAACATTTCCTTGCGTGTCGGCGACGCGAAAGATTCTTTTTCACACATTTCGATGGAGATTTAACAGGCCACCCGATCGCTGCGTTAAAGCACTTCACAGACCCGATAGAAGGCTTAGGTTGCCGCCCAAGGACAATACAGGGAGGAACCTGCGATGCTGGGATTGATGCAGGACTGGCCGCTGCGTGTTTCGCGGATTCTGGATCATGCCGCGAAGTATCACGCGAACAGGCGTATCATTTCGCGTTCGGTCGAAGGGCCGATCACCGAAGCAACCTGGGCTGATCTGCATGGTCGGGCGCTGAAGGTCTCACAGGCTTTGGTGCGGCTGGGTGTGAAGCGCGGTGACATGATCGGGTGCATGGCCTGGAACACCACGCGGCACATGGAAGTCTGGTACGGCGTGCCAGGTGCGGGCGGGGTGCTGCACTCATTGAACCCGCGACTGTCGGCTGAGCAGCTGATCTACATCATCAATCATGCGGACGATCAGTGGCTTCTGGTGGATCATGATCTGGTGGGTGTGCTTGAGCCGATTGCGAACCAGCTGCAGCAGGTGAAGGGCTTCATCGTGATGACGGACCGGGCCCATATGCCTGAGACCTCACTGCCGAACGCGTTGTGCTACGAGGAGCTTCTGGACGCTGAGGACGGCCTGTTCGATTGGGTCGATGGTTCGGAGGATGATGCGTGCGGCGTGTGCTTCACGTCGGGCACGACGGGCCACCCGAAAGGTGTCGTCTACTCTCATCGTTCCAATGTGCTGCACGCCATGGTGATGGTCCAGAAAGATATGCTGGGTCTGTCATCGACCGACACCGTGATGCCGGTCGTCCCATTGTTCCATGCCAACGGCTGGTCGACGGGGTTCGCGATCCCCCTGGTTGGCGCAGCTTGTGTATTGCCTGGTCGCCAGCTCGATGCGGCCAGTTGTTACGAGATGCTCGACACCGGTAAGGTAACGGTAACGGCGGCAGTACCGACCGTCTGGCTGCCGTTGCTGGTGCATCTGCGGGAGAACGGCCTGGCGCTCCCGCATCTCGACCGGGTGGTGATCGGTGGCTCTGCCTGCCCGCGCGCGGTGATCGAGGAGTTCCAGAACAGCTATGGCGTGAAGGTACTGCATGCCTGGGGTATGACCGAGACCTCTCCTCTTGGCACGATCTGTACCCCGAAGCCGGAGGTGCTTGAGCTTAGTGATGCCGAACAGCTTGATACGCAGGAGAAGGTCGGACATTGCCCGTTCACGATCGATCTGGTCGTGCGCGACGATGACGACAACGAACTGCCTTGGGATGGCCAGAGCCAGGGGCGTCTGCTGATCCGGGGGCCCGGAGTTGTAAAGCGGTATATGAAGCAGGATGAAGACACAGTCGACGGCAACAACTGGTTCGACACCGGCGATGCCGCGACGATGGATCCGAACGGTTACGTGAAGATCACCGATCGCTTCAAGGATGTCATCAAGTCGGGTGGTGAGTGGATCAGCTCGATCGATATGGAGAACGCCGTGGTTGCGCACCCCGAAGTGTTCGAGGCCGCGGCCATCGGCGTCCCGCATCCGAAATGGGACGAACGTCCCGTTCTGATGGTCGTGCCACAGCCGGGCAAATCCCCACAGCCTGACAGCATCATCGAACTGCTGCGCCCGCACTTCGCCAAGTGGCAACTGCCGGATGATGTGATCTTTACTGACGAGATTCCGCATACGGCGACAGGCAAGATCTCGAAACTGTCGATCCGGCGCAAGCTGGACGCCGATGGCTACAAGCTGCCGGAGTTCCGGTGAGCGGGCAGGGCACCGATCACGGGGATGCGTATACGCTGATCCTCGAAGCGATTGACCGGGGCGACATCGCCCCGGGGCAGCGGCTGGTCGAGACAGATCTGGCCGAAAAGCTGGGGGTCTCCCGAACTCCGGTACGCGAGGCCTTGCAGCGGCTTGAGGCACAGGATGTCGTGGCGCGCGAGGGCCGTTCGCTGCGGGTCGCCACGCTGGACCACGACCAATTGGGCGAGCTCTACGAAGTGCGCGGTGTTGTCGAGGGGCTGGCGGCCCGGTTGGCGGCGCGGCACGCGGCCCCCGAGGAGATCGAGGTTCTGCAGCAGATGGTCGATGCTGACCGGGCGCTCATCGGCGATGCGATGGGCCTCGCGCTGGCGAACCGGACGTTTCATCGTCAGCTTCACCGGGCCTCGCATAATCGCTATCTGAGCCAGATGCTGCAGGGCATGCGGCGCACGATGGCGCTGATGTCGTCGACAACGCTTGCTACGGTCGAACGCGGAACCGAGGCGCTGGACGAGCACGCCGAGATCGTCGCGGCGATTGCCGCCCGGGATGAGATGCGCGCACAGGCAGCCGCCGAGCGTCATATCTCGAACGCCTACAAGACACGTCTGATGCTGGAGAGTGGCCGCTAGAGCCAGCTTACGCTAGCGAGTACCAGGTGTGGATTCCGAGATAGATCAGAACGGTCACGCCGATGATCAGGCCCAGCGGAAAGTCTGTCCTCTTGCGCGATCTGTCCAACTGCTGATCTACGAAGTACCAGCCAGTCTCGTGTTCGCGGGGCACCATCATGATCAGCTTCAAGATTGCCCAGAACGCCAGCGCAGAGACGGCATAGATCACCAGAAAGGCGCCGATTTCCTGCGGCATCACAAAAGGAACGATTGCAGCGATCATCTTGGCGTCGCCGCCGCCCATCACCCCCAGCGAGAACAGGCCAAACCCGATCGCCAGAACCACGGCTCCATAGACGAGGCGCCAGAGGAATGTCTCTGTCGGAAGTCCCCAAAAGCCCGTGACGAGGAAGACGGCCAGCATCAGCAGAACAAGCTTGTTCGGGATCTTGAGTGTTCTCAGATCGGACCATGCCGCGAGCGCCATCAACGGGACGATCGCGGCAAAGGCAACCCAAAGGGCAGGCGTCGTGAGCATGTGTCAGTTCTCGATTGAGCCTTCAAGGGCGGCAAGACGGTCGGCGGCGGCGGAGTAATGCTGTGGGTGCGCATCGACGGCCGCGGCGAACAAACCTTTGGCGATCGCACCCTCGCCCTTGCGGACCGCGATCAAGCCCAGATTGTTGAGGATGATGGCCTTTTCCTTCTCGGTCATCGGGACGATCGGCAGTTCGAAGTTGCCTTGCAGGCCGCGGGATATGGCGAGATTGTTCTTGGCACTGAAGAGCCGTGCATCGAAAGAAAGGGCGCGTTCGAACGTTGCTTCAGCACCTGTCAGATCCTTGCGGGACATCTTCGAGACGCCCCAGTTGTTCAAAACCGATGCCGGGTTGGTCGCAAGACGCTCGGCTTGCGTGTAGGCGTCGTCCGCCTGTGCCCAGTTCTGCTCATTGTCCGCGAGCATCGCGCTGACAAGGTAGCGTCGCGACGATTGGAGCGAGGCCGGGAGGTTGTTGACCACGGCGCGGACATCGTCCCAACGCTGTAGGCGTGCGGCAACAAAGGCGTATTCGATGCGGTCGGCCGGGGTATCCTGGCCAAGTGCTGTCAGTTCCTGCCAAATCCGGGCGGCTTCAGGGTAACGCTTGGCGCGTCCGAGTGAGATCGCTAATCCGCGCCGGAAGTCGCCACGGTCCGGTTCTTGCGCAAGTGCGGATTCGAAGTACTGGATCGATTCCTCGGGGTCGCCAGCCGCCAGAAGAAGATCGCTCAGGTTCCCGGCGTCGATGACGGACTTAGGGATCGGGTCCTCTTTCTCCGCAATGGACTCACATCCGGAGAGTGTGAGCGCCAGGGGAAGCACCATCAAAACGCCACCCAAGGTCCACCGGTTCATCTTCTATCCCTCTCCTTGTTCAACCGGTTCATCCGGCTGCAACGTGTAGTGTCCGCTGCCCAATCTCATGAGCTGAATCGGGTTTCTGACGATAACATCCGGACCTTCGCTTGCCCTGGCAATGGCAAGTTCCGACATCGTCAGATTCTTTGCGGCGATCTGGCTCGCACCTGACGACAACGCGAAAGCCGTACGGAAGGCCCGCCGCGCCGCATGATACTCCCCGAGTCGATAGTGAACCGCGCCAAGGTTGTTGTGTGCAAGGACGGAGTCTGGTGCCAGGAGGCGGGCGCGCTCGAAGAAGCGCTGAGCCGCGTTGAGCAAGCCTTGCTTTTCCGCTGTAATTCCGGCGCCGGTGAGTGCTGCTGCACTGGCGCCTTCGACCCTGATAGACCGGATGAAGGCATCGCGTGCGAGGGCTACCCGGTTCTGCTTCAGAAGCGTGCGGCCTAGTGCGAGATAAGTTGTCTGTGGCGCTGGCAGAGCATCGGCAGGCGGCAGTTTCGCCGTTGGAGATTGAAGCTGGCAGCCCGCAGCAAGCAATAACGCGAAAAAAACACTCGCAACCCGAAGACCCGTTTGATGCGAGACCATTGCGGTCATCCGCCGGCCATTTGAGAAATCGAGCGAAGAATTTCGATCACCGAAGGCCCGATCAGAATCAGGATCAGCGGCGGCACTGTGAAAAGCATTGTACCGAGTGTAAGCTTGGTTGGAAGGATGTTTGCTTTTTCCTCGGCGCGCATCAGACGTTTATCGCGCATTTCAGACGCATAGACACGGAGCGCCTGGCTAACCGAAGTACCGAACGTCTGAGACTGGATCAGCACGGTCACGAAGGAGGATATGTCGTGGACGTTGCAGCGTTCGGCCAGATCTCGCAAAACGGTCGTGCGGTCCTTGCCTGCGCGGAACTCAGTGCTGACCTGTTCGAGTTCTTCCGCAAGCGGAGTGCCGCTCGCCTTCATCTCTTGGCCCACGCGCGCCATTGCCTGGTCGAGCGACTGTCCACCTTCGATGCAGACCAGCATCATGTCCATCGAGTCGGGAAAAGCGTTCTGAATCTCCTCTCGCCGGACCGACGTCTGACGTTTTACCCAATAGACTGGCACGAAGTATCCCGCCAAACCAAGGAGCGCGGAGATTGCTGCGGAGATCACAATATCCGGCTCGTTTGGGATCAAAAGGGTGAAGATCACGCCAAAGAGCAATGCGCCCAAACCACCTGCGGCGCGCGCGAAGGCGTAGATCCGGACAGCGGACTCGCCCCGGTATCCTGCAGAGCGTAATTCTTTGCGGGTACTGCTGAGTTCTTCTTCATCCGTCGGCTCGAGCAATGGTGCGAGGCCTTGCATTCGGCCGTCGTCCACACTGCTGCGCAGGCGGATCAAGTCATCCTCTAGCCGCTCGTCCTTGAACGAGAAGCGATCAAGCGGATCCTTTTCTTTCCTGAGCAGGAAGGGAAGCGAAATCAGTGCCAGCAGCATCCCGAGCGCTGCGACCGCGTAGAAAGGGCCTGCCGGGCCATATGCATTCTCGAGCGTTGTCCAGAGGTTCGAAAAGATCTCCGTCGCAACACCAGTAGCTGGTTCGGTTTGAGCCGTGAACATCCCGTACCTCGGCTCTACACTTTGATGTTCACGAGAATGCGCATGAAAATGATGTTTATGACCAGGAGTACGAACGTCAGCACCGCGCCCGGAATGAACATCGGATGATCAGCGACCCGGTCGTAGTACTCTGGCCGGACAACTTGTACCGCGAGAAGCGCGACGATCGGGAAAATCGATAGAAACCAGCCGGACCAGCGCGCCTCTGCCGTGATGGCTTTAACCTTGCGGAACAACTTGAAGCGCGACCGGATAACCTTGCTGAGACCATCCAGAATCTCGGCGAGGTTTCCACCCGACGTTGTTTGAATGTTGATCGCGATCGCCAGGAAACGAAGATCCGGGACCGGGACGCGCGAGGCCATACGGTCAAGCGCCTCCGTAACGGTCATACCGTAAGTCGCCTCGTCCGCGATAAGGCCGAACTCACTCCCAAGCGGGTCAGGCATTTCGCGGGCGATTATACTGATCGCAGCGTTGATCGGGTGGCCGACGCGGAGCGATCTAACCATGAGATCGAGCGCGTCTGGCAATTGTTCCTCGAACAGAGCGATCCGTTTGCGCGCTTTGTTGCGGAGCCAGAGGTAGACTGCTGCATAGCCGGTGACGATGGCCACCACAATCTGGATCTGAAGTGCGGCACTGGTGAACGCGAACAGCAGTGCGAAGGCAACGGCAATGATGGCCAGCAGAACCATAACAATCGTACGTGTCGAGACGACGATGTTTGCGTGACGCGCCATCTCGGTCAGTGGACCGATAATTGGATACGTACCGGCCTTAGGATCGCCTTCGCGTTCGCTGCGAAGGATCGACAGCACTTCTTCGGTATCGCGGCCCTCGTGGAGCAGCGAAAGGCGGCGGTTTACCCGCTTTTCCCGCCGGAGCGTTTTACCGAACGCGACCAGATACAGCCCTTCAACAATGAAGAGCACGCCGATGAAGATCAACGCGTATATGATCGGTTGAAAGAGCACCTGCTCAGACTCCAGTTCGTTCCGCTCGTTCCGACCTTAGGTGTCAGGTCTGAACAAACTTTGTGGCAATTCGTAGCCCCATTGTGCAAAACGATCTGCAAATTGCGAACGAATTCCGGTTGCCGTGAACCGCCCTCGGATCCGGCCATTGGAATCGACGCCGGTTCTCTCGAATTTGAAGATCTCTTGCATCGTGATGACATCGCCCTCCATGCCGACGATCTCCTGGATCGACGTCATCCGACGCTTGCCATCGGTCATCCTGCTGACCTGCGCGATGATGTGAATGGCCGAGGCGACGTTGGTCCGAACGGCCTTTAGCGGCAGGTCGATGCCGGACATGCCGATCATGTTCTCGAGCCGTGACAACGCATCGCGTGCAGAGTTCGCGTGAAGGGTCGTCATCGAGCCATCATGGCCGGTGTTCATTGCCTGCAGCATGTCGATCACTTCGTCGCCACGCGTCTCTCCGACGATGATGCGATCTGGCCGCATCCGCAGCGCGTTCTTCAAGAGGTCGCGCTGCGTGACCGCGCCGGAGCCCTCGATGTTCGCTGGTCGGCTCTCCATGCGGCCGACATGATCCTGCTGGAGCTGTAGCTCGGCCGTATCCTCGATCGTGACGATCCGTTCCTCTTCTGGAATGAAGCTCGAAAGCGCATTGAGATTAGTGGTTTTCCCGGAGCCCGTACCGCCCGAAACAAGAATGTTGAGCTTGCAGCGGACGCAGGCGTGCAGGTAGAGCGCCATTTCCTCAGAGAACGCGCCACCCTCGATCAGTTTGTCGACCGTGAATGGGATCTTCGAGAATTTCCGGATCGAGAGGAGCGGGCCGTCGACCGCGCAGGGTGGCACCATCGCGTTCACACGGCTTCCATCGGAGAGACGGGCATCAACCCAGGGTTGGCTTTCATCAACACGGCGGCCCACCGCGCTGACGATCTTGTTGATCACACGCATCAGGTGAGCGTTGTCCTTGAACTGGACATCCGTGCGCACGAGGCGCCCGTGGCGTTCGACATAACAGTTCTCGTGCGTGTTCACGAGGATATCGGTGACCTCTTGATCGCGGAGCAGGGGTTCGAGAGGCCCAAGTCCCATGACCTCGTCGATCAATTCGTTGCAGAGCCGGTCGAGCTCACGCCGTGAGAGCACCAGATCCGAATTTCTGAGCTCTTCGCGGACCACATTGTTGATCTCGGTCTTGAGTTCGGACTCGCTGACCTTGTCGATCGCCGAGAGGTTCAACTCCTCCAGCAGCCGCTTGTGCAGATCGACGCGGAGCGAAAGAAGACGCCGGCGACGTCGTGCCTCGCTTTCCTGTTCGGGTGTCAGGACTTGGCGTTTCACATCCTTCGCTAGCCGCGAAAGCTTGTCGAAAGAACTGGGATCTTCCGTCTCGCGCGGACGGTCATCTGGGCGGGCGGCCAGATCGTTACGAAGAGTCATTTCCTGACGCGTCCGCGGTTGGTCCGGCGGTGGCATCTGCCCCGGACGATCCGGAACGGGGTTCGATGTCTCACGGATCCTGCGAAACATGCCTTGTCCTCTCTGATGTAAGACCGCTAGCGCGCGGTCGTAGCGGCTTTCGCGTCGGTCTCGAGGATGACCTTGGCGATGCGCGCGATTTCCTTGCGCAACGGATTCGATTTTGCCGCTGTTGCGAGCGGCACACCCTGGTCGCAAGCGTTAATAACCTGCTTGCCGCCCTCGGGCAGCGTGTAGGAGTATTCTATACCCAAGCTGTCGGCGACGCGCTTGACCCGCGCCTTGCCACTGAGATCCGTCAGACCCGGTGCACGGTTGAGAATGAAGCGGATCTTGTCCAGCGACATGTCTTCGGCCTTCAGAGTTCTCAGGAACCGGAACATGTTCTGCGCCGACCGCATATCGATCTCCATCAGCGCGTAGAACACGTCGCTGGCCGAATAGACCTGTTCGGACCAGTTCATGAGTGCCTGTGGCATATCGATCAGCACATAGTCAAACGCCTCACGCGCGAGGGTGACGATGGCGCTGATGTCCGATGGCGACACGATGTCGAGAGGCAGCGCATCGCGTGGTGCCGTCAGGACGTGAAGTGTGTCCTGATAAGGACTGAGTGCCTGGATGAGGCCGGTGTGATCGAGCGACGATGCGTCCGAGACCAGCTCGTAGACAGCTTCGCGTCGCGGGACATCAAGGTATGTCGCAATCGAGCCGTACTGGAAATTGAAATCGAGGAGCGCGACGGAACGCTTGTCCTTGCGCCCGGCGACCCCGAGTTCCCAGGCGAGATTCACAACGAACGTGCTGGCACCGACCCCGCCAGCAGATCCGTAGCTCGTGATCACCTTGCCGAGCCGGTCTGGTCCGCCTGCGGTCTTCCCGGCAATCTGCGCAATGCGTTCCTGGCGCAGCTTGCCGATGGCTTGTGACAAGGCGCCCTCTTCGTCGGGATAGGGAAGAAACTCCGCAACGCCTTCACGGATGAGCCGGTGCGTTGCACGTGTCGAGATGTCACCGACATCCAGAAGGATGGACATGTTCGCGTCTTGCGCCTGGCGGATCAGCAGGGCGGGCCCTTCGATCGATTGCGGCAAGTCGGACGACACTGCGAAAACCGCGAACGGGATGGTGCCGTTTGCCTCGGAGATTGCGCGATCCGCGTCGTGGTTCGCGACCACGCGCCAGTTCTGCACGCCGAACTCGACATCCAGTTCGTCGGCCAGCGCGTCAAACTCCGTGAAGCCGTCCGCGAAGACGAGTGCTTCTTCAACAGACGGTTCCTGCTGTGCGGTGGTGAAGGAAAAAGCCATTTTGCCCGATCGATCAGGGATTGATGCCGGGATTCAACGGATCGATGTCAAGTCCCTCGCCGAACGCGCTTGCCACGACACCATCGTAGACCGTGGGATCATTGGCAACGGTGTCACCGACGAAATTGACCATGAACGGGTGGGGATCGGCCTGCTCTTGAGACGGCCCAAGCTGGATCAACGTAAACTCGTAGGCTTGTGGCGCTAACCTTACGCTGATTTCAGGCATAAACGGTCCATTCGCGTTTCCCAGTTGACGGTTTGTGTAGGTCAACGTCACCGCATCCGATGTCACACGAAAATCAATGCGCTGTATCTCACTAACAATCCGGTCCATTACGAGGCCGCCGAGATTGGAACAAGCGTCACCGGTACATGTCCACGGCCCGCCAGGATCGACGCAATTGGCCGGACCGACATTGCTAAAGCATGGAACCCTTAGTCCCCCATTCGGCGTGATCGGTTCGTTAATAGTTGGAACATCCGCGATCGCTGGTGGCAGAGTTATCGCCATCCGAGCGCCCACCGCCGCAGCTTTCTGTGCGCGCAACAATAGAAAGTGCGCAAGCGCGATTTCGATGATCACGAGCACTATGATCGTTACCGCAAAGAACACAGGGATGTGGTCGACGACCATCGCTCCGCGTTCATTTTTTCGAAATGACATCAACAGGCGGCTGATTTGCTGCATTACGTTGAGCCCGCATCAGCGTCCGACGACGTCCCGCACAAGTCCTGCGCGCGTTCGACATTGCTGCAATCGGCCTGGCCGATCTGGCTCGCATCATAGAGCCATTTGGTTTGCACCTGTGCGGACATTGGAATAACGGTCGGCAGTTCTTCGGCTGGTCCGTCTTCGGCAGTCGTCGACGCGTCGCAGAACGAGCGGGCAGCGTTGCCGGGTCCGTTCCAGATCGAGTTGATGAAGCCCAAGAGTGCGATGTTGAGACAGATGTCTGTTCGGACGACGATCGAGACCGTTTCGCTTCTCAGAGCGAATTCTCTGGGCTCCTGAAACACACTTGCTGTCAGCTGTACCTCGCCGCCCATCCTAGCTTCGATCATCGACTCAGCTTGCTCGGTGAATTCTTCGTAGAATGCGACGGTTGTTAGGTCGGCAGAGTCACCAGCGAGGGGTGCGCGTGATAGGAATGACGTCACGTCAGCCGTCGCTGCAGTCAAAATCATCCTGTATCTCAGAGCCTTCCCATATTCTGCGGTTAGGACGAGTGCCCCGATCAGCAGTGGAAGTGTCATGATGAACTCGATGCCTGCTGCACCACGCTCATCATGCGCGAACGCGCGGAGATGAACGAAAATGTCCGGCAGTATCGACATCTTAGCTCCGACTAAAGGTACATGCGATCTGCGATACTTGTCGCTGAAACCTTACCAAAAAGATCGCACGACAGCCCTCGCATCTAGTTAACATCACTCGAGGCGGCTGTTTCGACTCCGTAATTCCCAGACTGGTATACGTCATAAATGCGTGCTGCGACTTGTCCGTCCAACCCCGTTCCAACATAATTTCGCGCGAACCCGGATACTGTGGTGATTGCACGTCGATTGCGGCGTTCACGCTCGGCAGTCTGAACCACTGGTTCCCGCTCGCCTCGTGATGCGATTGCAGCCAGTCGCTTTCGTGAGATTCCATTCCTGACGAGATATCCCAACACTGCGCGCGCCCGCCGCAGACCCAGCCTGTCATTGTATCTCTCTGAGCCGACGATATCGGTGTGCCCTATGATTGTCATCTTGACCGTCTTGTTCGCCTTGAGCCAGGAAACCTGGGTGTCCAAAGCGCTCCGCGCGGTCGAGTCCAGAACTGCTTTGTTGAATGCGAAGGTCACCGTATCAGTCGTATTGCCCGCGAAGTCTTGCGAGAGGTTGCGCAAACGCTGGTTCGAAAAGTTGTAAGCCTTCTGCGAGTTGAAATTTGCAAGTTGGGCCTCGCCATAGACCGCGAGGCTGCTGTCATCACCAGCCTCACGTGCGCAGGCGGAAAGAAGGATCGCGGCGGCCATCAATGGAAAGGTGATGCAGCGTTTCATGAATTCCTCACTCGACCACATAGCCATATTCCCCATCGAATCCGGCATTTTCGAGACCAGAGCCTGACGATCCGAACGTTGTTCCGCCATCGCTGCGTCCGAAAAGAAAGAGTTCGGTTTCATTGGGAATCCGAATCCGATCTGTTGGCAGCGCGAGTTCGTCCTCGCTGTCAACCGGGGTAACAAGATGAACCGAGACAAAGATAACAAGCTCGGTTTCCCCGCGCTGGAAGTTCGCAGATCTGAAAAGTGTGCCCAAGACCGGAAGATCACCGAGCCAAGGAACCTGGCTGATCGTGTCCTCGAAGTCCTCTTGCAGCAATCCTGCGATTGCGAACGCCTGCCCATCGCGTAACTCCACCACGGTCGAGGCGCGACGAGTTTGAAAGCCGACTACCTCGACGCCTCCGGTATTGGTCGAGAGGGCAGGGTCGATCTGGCTCACTTCCGCTGAGACGGATATATTGATCAGGTCATTGTCTAGGACTTGCGGGAGGAAGCTGACGTTCACTCCTACTGGCTTGAACGAAACACTGATGTCGACGTCGTCGCCGACCACCGTGATCGGAACTTCGCCGCCTGCCAGAAACTCGGCAGATCGTCCGGACAGTGCGACGAGATTTGGCTCGGAGAGTGTCTTTGCAAGCCCTTTTTGCTCAAGCGCATCGATCTGAACATCCAAGATGAAGTTATTTGCGATCGTGAAGATGGCACCGAAAGCACCTGCGAAAGCTCCAGCCGCAGGAACAGTCCGAACCAAACCGTCACCAACTGTGCCACCAAACTCAGAGGTTCCTTCTGTCGGGAACGGACGAGCGCCACCATCTTGTGCCCGCAAATTTGTGCCAGTCAAAACCTGAGGCGCGGCTCTCGCTGATGTGCCGGAAAGTCCTAAGTTTATGCCCAACTCTTTGCCTGCCGATCGATTGATTTCTGCGACCTTGACGCGGAGCATGACCTGCTGCGTACCGCCCACGGTCATCATGTTGGTGACCGCGTCGCCGCCATAGGCGCGCGCGAGCGACATGGCCTTATCGATCTTGGCCTTGCCCGAAACTACACCAGAAAGGATCAGTCCACCATTGGCCGTTCGAACTTCGATCGGCTCGTTCGGCAGGATTTGCACCAACCGTTCCTTCAATTCCGAATGATCCGCTTCGACGCGGATCAACACGTTCGTGATTAGTCGTCCGTTCTCGCCCAAAAGTGTCAGCGATGTCGTTCCACGCCGCCTGCCGAAGATGTAGACTGACTTGTTGGAGATCACCTGCACGTCCGCAATCTCGGGGTTCGCCACCGAGACCTCCACGAATTGTACACGGCTGTCCAAGACGATTGCACGATCTATCGCGACGGAAATGTTGTTTGATTTCAATCCGCGAGACACCTTGAGTACGGATTGCGCGTCAGCAGTCACTCCCCAAGCCGCGAAGCTCAGCACCGCCAAGCACGCGGCGAACAGCGTTCTTTTCAGCATTTTGCCTACCATTTTTTGCGCGCGTTATCTGCGCACAGCCCCGTTCCGACGGAAAGCTACCGCCTAAACGCAGTTTGAATCAAGTCATTGCAATAGAAAGTTAGTGCTAAACTTAACTTACACGTGTACCTACTCAGTCGACCCTGATGTCCTGTGCTTGGCCCGCACGTCGCACGCGCACTGTCGTACGTTTTTGCGCAGGCGCTGCCTTTGGCTTCACAGGTTGCGCAGGCAAATCCTCCAAGCCGATCGGTTTCACGTCAGCATCAATAGCCTCGTCCATACCGCGCAAGGTCAGGGTCAGTTTTCCGACGGATTGTGCAAGCGTTAGTTTAGCCGCCTGTGTCGGGTCTACTTCAACCGTTGCAGTGCGAGCCACTTTGGCATCAGTGCTTTCTCGGTCAGCGCTCTGATCCGTCGCAATCACCTGTATGTCTTGCAATATGATGCTCGTCACCGGGTCGCGATTGATCTTGCGGGTCAAAAGAATGTCAACCCGGTCGCCCGGCGTGATGAAACCTGCAACACCGCGAACAGCGTCAATCGGAATTGTGAAAGCCCGCTTGCCCGAGGTTACTTGTGATGCGACGCGAACGCTCCCACCAAAGCCCGAGATTTTTGCCTCCAGCACCAGCTCGCCCGGCTCGATCCCTCGCAGGATTGTGCGGGTCTCGACATTTCCGGCGCCGAAAAGATCTTCTGCGTTCAGAAAAGAACCCTCTGGGACTGCATCTGCGGGCCAATCGATCCATTGCAGAAGCTCATCCGCATTCTTGATGTCGATCTGATCACCGTATGTCAGCTTACCTCGCGCAGCGACAATGCGAACAGTTCTTGGCGCTGCATCAGACTGCGCCACGTTCACCTGCAATCTTTGGAAATACTCGGACGCAAAAAAAGTCGCTCCTCCTGCCAGAGCAATTCCAAAGACAACAAAGATCAAGGCGATGATGCGCACAATGAATCCCTAAACAAGAAAAAAACCGAACCCACCTTTCGACGGGCCCGGTATATTATCAAGCCAAATCTGACTTATGGATCTGTTGGCTCCGCTGGATCAGCGCCACCACCATCAGTACCGCCGCCGCTAAAATCGGATTGGCTCGGCGTTGAGAGATCGGTAGGTACGCTGACAGCACCCGCCAGATTTGAGTTGATGCTCGTCGCCAAGTCAGAGACACCACCTTCGAAGATGCCGTACACCACGGCGATGCCGAGCAGAAGAATGCCAGCGGTCAGCGCAACCCAGTCGATGGTCACGGCGCCAGCTTCGTCATTGATAAACTTCTTGAGCATGATGAGCCCTCCAGATGCTCAGTTCCCAGTTACAGACCCCGGACCACCCCTGGGCCACAGTGCTCTCGACCGTCTTGGTAAGAGCGATGGACGAGTATTACCTGCCTCCGTCCTGCACGGATAGCGATAGCAAGAAAACTTGTTCGCGCAAAAGAAAGATTGGAAAAAATTAAATCAGGAGCAAAGGTTAACCCAATTTGCGAACAAATAGGGACACAACGTGGCCGCGCATCCAGAGACTGCGGAGATAAAGAGGCGAATAATGGCGGGAATGTGGCGACGCCGGAGCATCATACTTGTCGCCGTCGCGATTCTGATGATTCCCGGGTGGGATTTTGTACCGTTGAGCGAATCAGGCGCTCACGCTGCTTTCTTAAAACAAGGTGTGCGTCCGGGGCAAAAGCGTCTTCGCACCATCAAGCCGCCGCGCGCGGGCGCGGGTCGGCGGCTCTATAATCCCGGCGAACGGCCTGCCGAGCGCCAGGCCAGACAAAAGAAGCGTCGGAAGCAGAACTATGCCTGGTTCTGGAACGAGCACTCGACCGCCATCTCTGCGGCGTCAAAGGCGCGTTGGAACGAAGCCTTGAGCAGCGTGAAGCAGTGGCGCTCGAAGGGAAACGGCGCCGCCGGTGTCGAGAGCCTCTCAAGCATTAAGTCCCGGTTCGCCCGGGAAATAGCGCAAGCCAGTCGGGCGAATCGATTGAGCGAAGCGTTGATCCTTGCGGTTATCTCGGTCGAATCGGCGGGGAAACAGAAAGCCCGCAGTCACAAGGGCGCGCAGGGTTTGATGCAGCTGATACCGGCGACCGCGAGCCGGTTTGGTGTGCGCAATGCGTATGATGCGGGCCAGAACATCAACGGTGGCGCCGCTTATCTTGACTGGTTGCTTCGCGAGTTTGACGGCGACGCCATGTTGGCATTGGCTGGTTACAACGCGGGCGAAGGCGCGGTGCGAAAGCACAAAGGCGTTCCACCCTATGCCGAAACACGAGATTATGTCGTGAAGGTCCTGGATGCCATTGTTGCTGCCGAGACGATTTGTGGGGTGCTGAGCGGTCCGCGCGCGCAGTGCAAGACCCCCGAGCCAGCCGCACCTTCGGGATGATGTGACCGGCAAACCTTGCGGCGGATCTGTGGCCTGTCTAAGCATCCGGTAACACAACACGCGTGGTCTTGGGGGATGTTCTTGACAGACAGCTTGGAAATTCGACGGCCAGACGACTGGCATCTGCATTTGCGCGATGGGGCTGTTTTGGCGGGCGTCCTAGGGCAATCGGCGAACCATATCGGTCGCGCAATCATAATGCCGAACCTCGTGCCGCCCGTTGTGACCAGCGCTGACGCATCCGCCTACCGTGAGCGCATTTTGGCAGAGTTGCCTGGCGGTTCGGCATTTGTGCCATTGATGACGCTGTATCTAACCGAAGCCTCAGATCCAGAGGACGTCGCACGCGGCGCCACATCCGGCCTTGTCAGGGCGCTCAAGCTCTATCCCGCCGGTGCCACGACCAACTCGGACAGCGGTGTCCGGGATTTCGACAAGGTAACACCCGTGCTCGAAACCATGGCCGAACTTGGTCTCCCGTTATGTGTCCATGGCGAAGTAACCGATCCGGAGGTCGACATCTTCGACCGGGAGGCCGTGTTCATCGAGCGGGTTCTCGATCCCGTGCGGCGTCGGGTGCCTGAACTGCGGGTCGTGATGGAACATGTGACGACCAAAGACGGTGTGGACTATGTACGCTCTGTCGACGATGGGCTGGCCGCGACGCTGACCACGCACCACCTCATTCTCAATCGCAACGATCTGCTCGTCGGCGGGATCCGTCCCCACTACTACTGCCTGCCGATCCTCAAACGCGAGGAACATCGATTGGCCCTGCGCGCGGCTGCCGTGTCGGGCGATCCGCGGTTCTTCTCCGGCACCGACAGTGCCCCGCACGTCGATCCGACAAAGGAGACCGCGTGTGGTTGCGCCGGATGCTTTACCGCCGTGAACAATATCCCTTGCCTGGCCCACGTGTTCGAAGAAGAGGATGCGCTGGATAAGCTGGAGGGGTTCGTGTCGCGACATGGCGCGGCTTTTTACGGTGAGGCGATCGCAGAAGACACGATTGTGCTGGTGCGGTCGGACGATCCGGTCGTCTATCCCGACAAGATCCCAACCGGGGCAGGGGACATCACAGTGTTCGACCCCGGATTTCCGATCCATTGGCAGATCGAGACCAAGGTATGATCCAGACATCTTTTCCAGAGCGTACTCTGATTGCCGAGCAGGTCGCGCGGATGCTGTTGGAGATCGGTGCGGTCCATTTCCGGGCCGAGCCGCCCTTCATGCTGACGTCAGGCATGGCGAGCCCGGTCTATATCGATTGCCGCAAACTAATATCGTATCCGCGCATTCGATCGGCCTGCATGGATTATGCCTGTTCAATCCTGGCGCGCGATGCGGGTTTTGAGCGGTTCGATGCCGTGGCAGGTGGCGAGACAGCCGGGATTCCGTTCGCGGCCTGGATTGCCGACCGGCTGGCCCTGCCGATGCAGTATGTCCGCAAGAAACCCAAGGGCTTCGGTCGCGACGCGCGGATCGAGGGCGATATTCGCGAAGGTCAGCGGGTCTTGTTGGTGGAAGACCTCACGACCGATGGCGGGTCGAAGGTCAATTTCGTCGAGGCGTTGCGAGAGGCCGGGGCCGAATGCGCACACACCATCGTGGTCTTCTATTATGATATCTTCCCAGATGTGCCGGATCGATTGGCCGAGCACGGGATTAAGCTGCACTACTTGGCGACGTGGCGTGACGTCCTGTCAGCAGCGCGAGCAGGGGGCTACTTCGACCCGGCCGTGATGGATGAAGTGGAGGCGTTTCTTAAAGATCCGCTTCCCTGGTCCCAATCACATGGTGGAAAGGGCGAAACCTCGATCTGACAGTAAGGTTCGCGCGTAGGTCTTCAGCCGAGTACCCACCAAACCGACGAGCGGAAACCCTGCGCGCGCTCTTTCTAGCGGGACTGTCGTCAACGTTTCTCTGATTGTCGAAGGTAAAGCATGCGAGAATGATCAGATCATCTCGGTGCAGATCGAGGGTGGTCAGGAGAACACGCGATTACGGGCGTTCGACATCTCGTTAAAGCAGGCTTTTGGACGACAACACTGCATTTTCATGCACGGCACGACCCGGAGCAAAGTCAGCGGTAGCTCTGCGATCTGAACCTTTGCGCCTTCGCAATGCGGGATTGAATTCGGCTGAGACGCCCCCATTTTTACTCCAGTGCGGTGCTGCCTGGCGGGCCGCATTTGTGAGGTCGCTTTGATAAGGACGCTCGGCACATGTCGCGCATATCGTTCACGTCGCATCCACTCCTGGTTGGTTTCGAGCAACTCGATCAACTGGTGGAACGCACGGCAAAGGCAGGGTCCGACGGATACCCGCCCTACAACATCGAACAGCGCAGCGACGACGCGTTTCGGATCACACTCGCTGTGGCCGGGTTCTCTGAAGACGACCTTTCGATCACGCTGGAAGACGGACATTTGATCGTTCGCGGTAGACAGGCCGAGGATGACGATCAGCGAACCTTTCTGCACCGCGGGATTGCCGCGCGGCAGTTCCAGCGCAGTTTTGTCTTAGCCGACCGTGTCGAGGTGGCCGAGGCAAGCCTCGATTGCGGGTTGCTGCACATCGATCTGCTTCGGCGCAAGCCGGATGTGGTGGTGCAGCAGATCAAGATCGGCACCGGGGCGTAGTAAGGAGCAGGAGGACGTATGAAACCGTTTGAGAACGTCAAATCTGGAAAGCCTATTGTCTATGTGCGTGAGGCCGATCGCGAGGCATTGCCGGATCACCTGAAGAACGCACCAGGCAAGTTCTTCTCCCTCCACGATCCGGAGGGAAATCAGCTTGCATTGACCGAGGATCGAAGTGTCGCCTTTGCGCTGGCGCGAAAGAACGACCTGATCCCAGTAAGCACGCACTAACCTGTGGTGGCAGTGCCCCTCACAATCTAGTGGCGCCGTTCAGGCGGCGCGCGATGCCTGATGTTCCGTTAAAAGCGCATGGAGTGACTCGGCATTGTCCGAGCCCCGCAGCTTGGCGCGGAATTGCTCGTCACGCATTAATCGAGAGACCTTGGCAAGTGCGCGCAGGTGGTTGGCTCCGGCGGCCTCTGGTGCCAGCAGGGTAAAGATCAGATCGACGCCCTGCCTGTCGGCTGCTTCGAAATCCACAGGCTTTTCAAGGCGCGCGAACAGACCGATGATCTTGTCCAGCCCGTCAATACGGGCGTGCGGTATCGCAACGCCGTCGCCCATGGCGGTGGATCCAAGTTTCTCGCGGGCGACGAGGCCATTTACGATTGTTCCGCAATGCAAACCGTGAATCTCGGATGCCTTGTGCGCGATCTCTTGGAGAACCTGCTTCTTGCTCGCGGCTTTCACCGACGGCAGCGTGCAGTCACTGCGAACCAAATCAGCCAGCTCCATTATCCACCCAATATCCCGTTACCAGATTGGCGTTGGAGATTTCAGGTTGCCGGGGCTTCGGCCGGATCCACCCAGCCCACATTGCCGTCATCGCGCCGATAGACGATGTTGACGCGCTTGGTCTGGTCGTCCCGGAAAATCAGAAAAGCCTTATCCGCGAATTCCATCTGCATTACGGCCTCGCCGACACTGAGAACCTGTACCGGGTGCGTCATCTCCGCGACGATCACGGGCTGCAGCGTCTCCGGCTCGTCTTCATCGTTCGATTGCGTGTCGAGCACATAAGCGGGGGCGGGCATTGCGTCAACCGGGCGTTCCCGTTTGCGGTGGTGGTCCTGCAGGCGACGCTTGTAACGACGGATCTGTTTCTCGATGCGATCGGCGGATTGGTCAAAAGCCGCATAAATCTCGTTTGCCGTGGCGCTCGACTGCGCGACCAGCCCAGTCGCAAGATGAACGGTGGCGTCGCAACGAAACGCGTGACCGTCCTTGGAGAACGTCACAACACCATCGGCTGGCCGGTCGAAATATTTTCCAACAGCGGCCGCAAGATTGTTTTCGACATGGTTCGAAAGAGAATCGCCGATGTCGATCTGTTTGCCGTTCACCTGGATGTGCATATGTCCTCCGTTCGGAACCGGTATGTCCGGCTCGCGGGGCCCGCCATGTCAAATCCGGTCCGGCTTCGCAGGCCCCCGGAATCGAGCGCGCTTCGTATGGGCAGGCTGGCGGGATGTCAACACACCCTTCGCTCCGCCGGGGACGCCCCGCCATCGCTACTCAGACCGCCATACTCGCAATTGGTATGGGCACTAGCAACCAAAAGATGAGGTTAATGGATCAGAGATTGGACGCTTTTATGCGGCGGCGCTGCGAGGACGAAGGAATTCTCAGGCTTTTCCGGTACTTAGCTACAGTTCGTCGTGCAATGTTAATGCCTTCGCCTTGCAACGCCGTCACGATCGCATCGTCAGACAGAACACCGGTTCGTGGCTCTTCATCGACCATCTTCTGAATGCGGTGACGCACCGCCTCGGCCGCGACATCGCCACCACTGCCGCCAACAGCATTCGTGAAGAAAAAGCGCAACTCGAAGATACCGCGCTCTGTCGCGATATACTTGTTGGCCGTCACGCGACTCGCGGTGGATTCGTGCATCCCTACCGCATCCGCGACGTCCTTGAGCGTCATCGGCTTCAGGCCGTGAATCCCGTCCCGGAAGAACGCTTCCTGCTGGCGAACGATCTCGGATGCTATCGTTACGATCGTACGAGACCGTTGATCGAGGCTCCGTACCAGCCAGCTTGCGCTGGAATGGCACTCGGTCAGGTATCGCCGGGTTTCATCGCAGCCCTTTCCAATATGCGCCATGTAGGTCTTGTCGATCAGCACCTTTGGCAAGGTGTCGGGATTGAGTTCGACCGACCAGCCGCCCCAGTCGAGTGGTTTGAGGAGCAAATCCGGGATCAGTGTCTCGGGTTCCTCGGTATCGAAGGTGCTGCAGGGATGAGGGTCGAGATCCCGAAGCTCGCGCACCATGTCGCGGATTTCATCTTCACCGGTGGCACAGATGCGCGCGAGTTTCTGCAGCTTCCCATCTGCGAGAAGGTCCAGGTTCTCAAGGAGCTTTGCGATGACAGGGTCGTACCGGTTGCGTTCGTGCAATTGCAGGGCGAGGCATTCGGCAAGCCCGCGCGCCACGACACCGGTCGGTTCGCAGGATTGCAAAAGCTCGAGTGCGTCCTCGCATGTCAGCAGTGACACCGAGAACCGCTCCGCAATGTCCTGAAGCGGTGTGCGCAGATAGCCGTTCTCGTCCAGTTCATCGACCAGCGCTTTTGCCAGCAGCAGGGTTGCAGGCTGATCCGCAACCTGGCCGATCTGGCGCAACAGGTGGTCCCTGAGGGAAATCCGGCCTGAGAGCCTTTCTTCCAGCGGACGCGTCTCGGTATCGTTGCCGACAACAGTGTTGGCCGCGCCCGTACGGAGATATGGGCTTGGCCCAACCGAGGGTGATCCGTCGAGCAAGATGTGGACACCGCTGTCGTAGGTCTCGCGTAGAAGCGACAAGTCGTCTTGCCGGGTATCGATCTCGGTCGCTCCGGCATCTTGTGCCGCGTTGTTCCCGGTTTCTGGCTCATCGTCAGAGGCAGATTCGGTCGGATCCGTTTCGGTTTGGCCTTCCATCTCGAGCAGCGGGTTCTTCTCGACCTCTGTCCCGATAAAGCCCTGGAGTTCGCCATGCGACATCTGCAACAGCTTGATTGCCTGTTGCAGTTGCGGCGTCATCACAAGCTGTTGTGTCTGACGCAGATCCAGTCGCAAGCCGATCGACATGGCGACGCGTTCTCCCCAAGCACCCCAAATCAATCTGGCGCGAAGAGGTTACTAAATTCGGAACCCTTCGCCCAGGTAGACCCGGCGGACGTTCGCATCCTCGACCACCTGATCGGGTGTGCCGTCCATGAGAACATGACCATCATGCAAGATGTATGCCCGGTCAATAATTTCGAGCGTTTCCCGCACATTATGATCGGTAATCAGAACACCGATGCCGCGATCCTTGAGATGTCCGACCAGATCGCGGATCTCGCCGACCGCAATCGGATCGATGCCAGCGAAAGGTTCATCGAGCAGAACATATGATGGGTTGCTGGCCAGACACCGCGCGATTTCCACGCGTCGCCGCTCCCCTCCGGACAAGGCCGCGGCAGGTGTGCGCCGAAGGTGCGTGATGGAAAATTCACCAAGCAAGCCATCAAGCCGCCGGTTGCGTTCGAGCCGGTCCGGTTCTGAAAGCTCCAGAACCGCTCGAATGTTTTCTTCGACGCTGAGGCCACGAAAGATCGAAGCCTCTTGCGGAAGATAGCCCAGGCCAAGCCGCGCACGCCTGTACATCGGCAAGTCCGAGATGTCCGTACCGTCGACCGAGATGGTACCGGCATCGGCCTGGATCAGTCCGATCACCATGTAGAAACACGTGGTCTTGCCTGCGCCATTCGGGCCAAGCAGTCCGACGACCTCACCGCGCTCCAGCCGCATCGAAACATCTCTCACCACCGGACGGCGGCGATAGCTTTTTCCGAGCCCGTTCACGATGAGTCCGGGTTGCTCCGCGGTGGCAACAAGTCTTGGCATCATGCGCTGGTTTTGGGCTGATCCGGTCACTGCATCATTCAGCCGGGACACATTTCAGGCCAGCGGCCGCGGCGGCTGCCTCCTGCTCTGGTGTACAGGTCTTTTCTGCCGGTTGATCGGATGCCTCAGCGCTCTTGGGTGTGAAGATCGATTTGACCCGTCCCTCGACGCGTCCGCGTCCCGTATCGAGATCGATGGTCAGGGTCTCCCCGGCAATGACGTTGTTACCTTGGGTAAGAACCACCGATCCGGTCATGTTTATCTTCCCGGTATCCACATCATATTCGGCGCGGTTTCCTTGTGCGGTCTCGGCACCATTCGAGATGAACACGTTTCCTTTGGCGAGCATGTTGCGGATCGCACCTGTCTCGGCGTCGCTTTCGTTCTCTTCGTCGTAGAGAACTTCCAGAACGTCGGTCGTCAGGCGCAGTGTCCCTTGTCCCGCAATCACCTCTCCCGAGAAGATTGCCAGGCTCTCATTCTGACGAACCTCGAGCGCGTTTGATGTGATCTCGATCGGCGCCTTACGATCATGCTTGAAGCCGCCGAAAGGTCCGCCTGTTTCCTGTGCTGCCGATGAGCCGGCAAGTGCGACAACCACCAAGAACGCACTTCTAAGCAGTCTTCTGAACACTGTCCACTCCTCGCCCCTGATCTGTGCTGCTCTATACCGCAGTGGGGCGCTCCCTGCCACCCTTTGAAGTCTTCGCACCTGTTACGGCAAAGGACCAGACGTTCCGTCGCTCACAGCGTCATTGCGCAGGTGTGTAATTCACGCGAACCCGCCCGCGAAAAATGGCCGTAACGGTGTTTCTCTCCGCACCGGTTTGCCTGATTTCCAGACTGTCCGCCCGGATGCTGCCACGCGGACCTGTCGCCGTGATCGCGCCGGGAAGATCGGCGGTTCGCTCGGCAAGATCGATAAGTGCTCTGTCGGTTTCGGCGCGATACCCGTCGGACGTCGTGAGCACGACGTCACCCTCGAGGGTCAAGTGTTCCGAGGCGCGCAACATCTCTCCGGCATTCGACTCGACATTCAACACCATGCCGTTGGCGAGCCGAAGTTCAGCTTTCGGTGCTTCGAGGTCCACCTGATCGGGCTTTGCGCCGTCGGGCAGGGCCGACAGAGCCGTCACGACGAAGGGATCACCATCGCTGGTGACACCAGCAAACCGCGGGTTCTCCAGTCTCAGACCAGCGCCGAGCGCTGCGGCATTGACCAAGTTCTCGGCCTCCGTTGGCAGAAAGCGTTCCCGTCCGGTCAGGAAGATCAGTGCAACGAGCGCCACAGCCGCTGCCGGGAGGGCGAATTTCATCAACTGCACCATGCGGGAGTAGCTGCGCACCTGCGCATTCTGGCGCGCCTTGTGAAAGTTCGTAGCCTTGACCCGCATTATACGGCATCCACGCCCGCCCGAAGGCAATCATGAACGTGCAGGATCCCAAGCGGAGCGCTCGGGCGCGGTGCATCCGGGTCGACCACGAACAGGACGGTGCTCCGCGACTCCGGAGCGTTCCTCAACGCAAGCGCTTCCTGCGCAAGCGCACCCGGGCCGATCGATCTGGGATGTTGGGTTGCAACGTCGATTGCGCGTCGGCGTAGAAGTCCGTCCATGTTTCGTCGCAGATCCCCGTCCGTGATAACTCCGGTCAGGCAGCCATGATCATCAATCGTTCCCGCGACCCCGAAGCCCTTCTCGCTCATGACCAGCAGTGCTTCGGACATCTGTGCATTCTCTGCGACCAGCGGCATTGCCGATCCGATGGACATGATATCGCGAACCTGCACCAGTTGAGCGCCAAGCTTGCCGCCGGGGTGGAAATCGCGAAACCGCTCGGGCGTAAAATCGCGCCGCTCCATCAGCGACACCGCCAGGGCATCGCCAAGTGCCATCGTCAGGGTCGTCGATGTCGTCGGTGCCAAGCCAACGGCACAAGCTTCTTCGGCCTCCGGCAGTTTGAGCGCGATGTTTGCGGCGCGCAGCAGCGTCGAGCTTTGTCGACTCGCAACGCCGATCACCGGGATCGAGAACCGCTTGCAATGCGCGATGACGTCAGAAAGCTCTCGGGTTTCGCCAGAATTCGACAGCACCAAAGCGACGTCGTCGGGTGTGAACATCCCCAGATCGCCGTGGCTTGCTTCGGCCGGATGGACGAAGAAAGCGGGCGTTCCCGTCGAGGCGAGGGTTGCGGCAATCTTGCGTGCGACGTGACCGGACTTGCCCATCCCCGAGCAAATTACACGTCCGCGGATCGAGAGGATCAACTCTATCGCATCGGCGAAGCTCTCTCCCAACTGCGACGCGAACTGCTGCAGTGCCGCACCTTCGATCTGCAACACGCGGCGTCCCGTCGCGATCGCGGCCGACCGAACGTCCTGCTCCGTGCTTCCGGTCTCTATGGTTGCCACGTCAATGGGCAAAGATGTCTTCCTCTGGCCAGCCTCGCAAATCTAGCATCGCGCGATACGGCAGGAAACGGAAACACTCGGCCGCGATCCTGTCGCGTTCTTCGCGTTTCAAGCGCCCATCCAGAACCTCTCGAATACGATGCAAATACAGAACGTCGGACGCCGCATATTCCAGCTGTGCTTCTGTCAATTCTTCTGCGCCCCAGTCGCTGGACTGTTGCTGCTTCGAGATGTCGACGCTGATGAGATCCTGACAAAGCACTCGCAAACCATGCCGATCTGTGAACGTGCGCGTTAGTTTCGAGGCGATCTTCGTGCAGTAGACGGGCGTCGCGAGTGCACCGAATGCATGCAACAGCACAGCGATATCGAACCGTCCGAAATGGAAGAGTTTTTCGACCTGTCGAGATTTCAGCAGCCGCGCCAGGTTCGGGGCGCGTTTCTGCCCCTTCGAAATCTGAACCAGATGTGCTGTTCCGTCTCCGGACGAAAGCTGGACCAGGCACAGTCTATCCCTGTGCGGGTTCAACCCCATGGTTTCCGTATCGATCGCAACGATTTGCCCAAGGTCAAGATCGTCGGGCAAGTCATTCTTATGAAGCGTAATTGTCATTTCATACCCGGCGCCAGGTGAGTTGTGTGGGTTTATCCGGCAATGGCCGATAATCCCGGGATCGCAACACCGAGCGGTCCGGCCTCGCGCGCGATCACGCCGGGCAGTTATCGCAAAAGGCAACCTATGGGAAGACGTTTGCATGACATCCGGTGCTGACGATCGCGCGCTGATGAGGATGTCTTGCGATCCACGCTGCAAAACCGACCGCCCCGAATGGTGCAAATCGACGTTATTTGACGCGGTCGTTAACCTCGGATCAACGCCAATCACCGTAAATCAGCGTGTGATGTCCGGTGATGTTTAGTGTGGCCTGGGGACTTTGGTGCGCAAGTTGACAAATGGTAATCCTGCGCAGGAGCTGACGGAAGCGGGACAGGTTCCTGACGAACCCGCGTATCGCAATGCCATGCGGCTCGCCGCAGACACCTTCGAGTTGATCCGCGAATATCAGACCCCGCCGGTTCCGAAGGCTTACGAAATCCTGTTCAGCTATGCGTCCAAGGATCGCGAGGTCGTGCGTGGTCGGGTCGATGAGGCTGTTGAGCGCCACGGAATGCTCAACCTCTATGACATCGATCAGATCCACTTCGATTACTTTTCATATCCAGAATCCATTCAGCAAAGGCAGGAAGAGGCCACGGGGTCGATGGACTCCGAACTCTTGAATCTGCTCGAATTGATCGAAGCACACGGAACTGCGACAGGAGCTTATGCGAAGACGCTCGCGTCCGCATCCGCCTCGCTTTCGGAAGACGGCGACGCTGACCAACTGCGCTTGGCAATCAAGAAGCTTCTCGACGAGAACGAACGGATGCGGCGCGAGAGCGAAGACCTGTCCATGAGTCTGGAGATGTCTCGCGACACCATCACAGCGATGCGCGAAAGCCTGGAGAGCATGCGAGAGGAAGGCCTGCGCGATGCGCTAACCGGCCTGCACAATCGTCGGCATTTCGACCAGGTGCTGCCTAAGGAGATACGGCGTGCGTGCGACGAGGGACAACCGCTTTCGCTCTGCATCGCTGACATCGATCACTTCAAATCAATCAACGACACGTTCGGGCATCCGACGGGTGATGCGGTGCTCAGGTTCATCGGCAGCCTTCTTTCGGAGAATCTGAAAGGGCGCGACATCCCGGTGCGCTATGGTGGTGAAGAGTTCGCGATCGTCTTGCCACGCACCCCGCGCGACGTCGCCATGAAACTGGCGGATCATCTGCGCCAACAGCTTGCCGACAAACGTCTGGTCGTCAGCGATAGCGGAGAAAGTCTTGGGCGGATCACGGCATCTTTCGGGATCGCTGAGCTTTTGCCGGGCGAAGATCCGTCAGAGTTGATCTCGCGCGCTGACGCGAAACTCTACACCGCGAAGCGCAGTGGCCGGAATTGCGTTGTCAGTGACAGCGAGTAGCTATGCGCCCATGGCACGGGAGTGCAGGGCGCGGGCGTCCAGAACCGCTTGCACCCAAGGCTCTGGCGCTTCTTGCGGCATGTTGTGCCCGACGTTCGGAAAGCGCCGGTACTCGTAGGGGCCGGTGAACTTTCCGCGATCGCTCGACGTATCCCGATCAAGACCATCGCTATCGCCGTCGATGCAGATTGTCGGCACGGTAATGTCGGGCTGTTGGGCCAATCGGTTCTCAATCTCCTGATACGCGGAATCGCCGTAGATCAAGGCGTAGCGATGCCGGTAGGAATGAATCACGACATCCACGAAGTCTGGATTGTCGAACGCCGCCGCCGTCGCCTCGAATGTGGCTTGATCGAACTTCCAGGGCGGAGACCACATCTCCCAAAGCGTCCGCGCGATGTCGCGACGATCGCGCAACAAGCCCTGGCGGCCGCGTTCCGAGTGGAAGTAGTACTGATACCAGAGTGTCGCTTCGATCTTCGCCGGTGCGGGCTCCCAGGATCGGCCGATGTGTTGAATGTTGTAAGAGTTGCCGCTGACCAGAGCAGTGGCACGTTCCGGCCAGAGGGCGGCAACCACACAGCACGCCCGTCCACCCCAGTCATACCCGCCCAAAACAGCGTTTTCGATGTTCAATGCGTCCATGAATGCCAGCAGATCGGCGCCAAAGGCAGCCTGCTCGCCTGAACGTGGCGTGTCGTCGGCGAGGAAGCGCGTTGGACCGTAACCGCGCATCCACGGCACGAGAACACGTGCACCGGCGTCGACGAGCATCGGCGCCGCATCACCATATGTCAGAACGTCGTAGGGAAAACCGTGCATCAGAATGCATGGCCATCCGTCCTGCGGACCATAGTCAAGATAGGCAATGTCGAGAACTCCTGCCTCGACATGTTTCATCTTCGGCTTGATCATCCGGTGACAGTGGTCTGTTCGATGGCCCCGAAGACCGAGTGCCCATGCGGTCCGTTCATTTCGATCCGCACCGTGTCGCCGTCGCGCAGGAAGGGGGTCGCCGCACTGCCGGTTCGGATCGTCTCGACCATCCTGAGTTCCGCAAGACAGGCATACCCTTTGCCCCCATCCGAAATGGTCGATCCGGGTCCGCCATCCTCGGCTCGATTCGAGACGGTTCCGGATCCGATGATTGTTCCTGCCCCAAGCGCGCGAGTTTTTGCGGCATGGGCAATCAGGGTTGGGAAATCGAATGTCATGTCCACGTTCGCATCCACCCGGCCGAAGGGACGATCGTTCAAGTCGATCTTAAGGGTCCCATGCAGCTTTCCGTCTTGCCAGATGTCGCCGAGCGAGTCGGGTGTGACGGCGACGGGCGAAAACGATCCCGCTGGCTTGGACTGCACAAAGCCAAAACCCTTGGACAACTCAGGCCCGGTCAGAGCACGCAGCGACACGTCATTCTCCAGCATCACAAGGCGAATGGCCTCTGCCGCGACCTCCGGCGAAGCGCCCATCGGCACATCGCCGATGATGACCGCGATCTCGCCCTCCATATCGATGCCCCAGCTTTCGTCCGGCAGTTTGATGTCATCTCTCGGCCCAAGAAATCCGTCCGACCCACCCTGGTACATCAGGGGGTCAGTCCAGAAGCTCTCAGGCATCTCGACACCCCGGGCCTGCCGGACCAGTGCGACGTGGTTCACATAGGCTGAGCCATCCAGCCACTGAAAAGCGCGCGGCAATGGCGCCATGGCCTGCCGTTCGCGGAACCGCAGCGTCGAGATAGAACCTGTCTCCAACCGGCGTCCGATCGACTCAAGCTCGGGCGCGACATTGTCCCAGTGATCGAGTGCGTGCTGCATTGTGGGTGCGATCTCTCCGGCATCAGCGCAGCGCGTGAGATCGTGTGAGACAACGCCCAGCACGCCGTCGCGCGTGCCGTCGGGAAGGGTTGCGAGCTTCAATGGATCGGCCTCCGATCTCGGGTCTTGTGCTTCGACATAGCTTAAGACGATATCCGAGTGCTGTACCAGATCAACCGGGAGGTATCGCAATGGCGATTGGCCGAGGCATTCTCGCCGTCTTGAACGATTGCGCGTCTGGGGCAGAAGATGCCTACGAGAACTGGTATCTCTCCGAACACCTCGTGGAGCGCGTTTCGATCGAGGGGTTTCGATGGGGGCGGCGGTACCGGGCGCTGGATGTTACGGCGTCGCCTCTGCCGGAATACCTGACCTATTACGAAACCGACGATCCATCCGTTCTCTCCTCAAAGGCCTATCTCGGCCGGGTGAATGATCCGACGCCTCGGACACGGCGGATCATGACAGAGGTCTTTTTGAACATGTCCCGGACCGTCTGTCGGAGAACTCTGTGTGAAGGGGCAGTCCAAAGTGCCTGGGTCGCTGTTGCGACATCAGATCAACCAATTGAATTTCCCGCGATCAGTATACCTCAGGGCTCGACACTTTGGCGGGAGACCTGGATCAGTGCCGAGAATCAAGATGCCGCGGCGTCCACCGAGGAAGGATTGCGCGGTGGCGACAAGAAGATCGCCGCCGCGTTACTCCAGGACTGCACGACGGCCGATCACGCACGCCAGATTGCAGCGGATCTAAACGCTCAAGAAACCCTGAACGCTGGTGCCTACCGGTTGACTGGCACACTCGACCGATCCGATCTTATGGCCGAGACTTGATCACCACGGTCAGTCGGAGACAACGGCTAGAGGAAGAGCATCGCGAGCACGGAAGCGGCAAGCAGCAGCGCAAAGGTGATATTCAGCGCTCGATTGGCGCGCGGATTGCGCATCCACCCGGACAGCGCGGCCCCCGTTGCCATCCAAGCGAAGTTCACCGACAGCGCGAGCGCAATCAGGACCGCGCACTTTACGACACCATTCATGACGGGATCATCCTCGACCAGCGGAAATCCCGAGAACAAGGCGCCCATGGCTGCATAGGCCTTCGGGTTCGCGATGGCCATGGCATAGACGCCCAGAGGCGAAGGAGTGTCGCGGTTCGCACGCTGAGCACCCAAGGGCGGCGCGGTCGCGATCTTCCAGGCCAGGTAAACCATGTAGAGACCCGCAAGGACCGTCAGAACAGGCGCTGCTCCCGGGATTGCCGTAATCAAGCCGGTCACACCCAGCGCGACCAAAAGAATGACTGTAGCCGTGCCCGATGTAATCGTAACCACCAGGCCGACAGAGACGCGCCACGGGAATGCGGCGCCAAACCCCGCACAAGCCATCGTCGCCGGACCGGGACTGCCCATCAGCGCAAGCGCCGCAGCCAGAAGTGTCAGAAGGTTCTCGATCATTCAGGTTGTCCGCTGTGACAACGGTCTCGCGCGTCTGGGTCGCCGCCGTGCCGCAAGTCGCCGGCGATTGCAACAGGGCTGCGCGACCTTGGATCAATGCTCGCGACACTGCGCGATCCGGTGCATGATCGATTTTCACTTCCGTCCCCTGCAAGCCAAGCTATATACGGCCCATCGGGCGCAGCCTCGCGCAGAACCACCGACAGAGAGGGACCTCCCATGGCATTCGAACTTCCCGATCTTCCCTATGCACACGACGCTCTAGCTTCGATGGGCATGTCGAAGGAGACGATGGAATTCCACCACGACCTGCACCACAAGGCCTATGCCGACAATGGCGCCAAGCTGCTTGCGGGCTCGGGCCATGAAGGCAAGCCGCTGGAGGAGATCGTCGTTGCGACTTACGAGTCCGGTGCCGTTGCGCAATCGGGGCGCTGCAACAACGCCAGCCAGATGTTGAACCACAACCAGTTCTGGGAAATGATGGGCCCCGGCAACACGGCGATGCCGTCAGAGCTGGAAAAGGGTGTCACCGACGCGTTTGGCTCGATTGACGAATTCAAGTCTCAGTTCGCGGCCGCAGGTGCCGGACAGTTCGGCTCGGGCTGGTGCTGGCTCGTTCAGAACTCGGATGGCTCTTTGGCCGTGACAAAGACCGAGAACGGTGTGAACCCGCTCTGCTTTGGCCAGACTGCACTGCTGGGCTGCGACGTTTGGGAGCACAGCTACTACATCGACTTTCGCAACAAGCGGCCCGCGTATCTGACCAACTTCCTGGACAATTTGGTCAACTGGGAAAACGTCGCCAGCCGCATGAGCTGAGCTTTTCGCTATCGGATTTGAAAGCCCCGGCGTGCTGACGTCGGTGCTTTTCTTTTCTGGCGTCAACCATGCCCCAAAGCGTCGACGGCGGCGCCCGCATCCGGTACGACGGTCAGGAACTCCAAGAAGCTCTCATCGGCGAAAGCATGGTCGATCGTACTTCGTAGCAAGGCGATCAGAGGATCCCAGTATCCGCCAACATTGATCAGCACGACGGGCTTTGCGTGCAATCCCAATTGCCGCCAGGTCAGCACTTCAATCAACTCATCCAGTGTTCCCGGGCCACCGGGCAAGGTCACCACGGCATCCGAGCGTTCGAACATCAGCATCTTCCGCTGATGCATGTTGTCGGTCACGATGTAGTCATCGACATCGGTTTTGCCGATCTCGGCATCGACCAGGTGTTGCGGGATCACGCCCGTGACATGCCCGCCCGCCAGCTGCATCGCGCGCGCGGTCTCGCCCATCAGGCCACGGTCTCCGGCACCATAGACGAGCCTGTGCCCGGCTGCTGCGAGTCTTTGGCCAAGCTCCTGTCCGGTCGCAGTAAATTCGGGCCGGTTGCCGGGGCGCGAGCCGCAGAACAGACAGACTGAAAGGGGGGTGGGCGCCATGCTATTCCCGATTTGTTTTGACGTTCCGGATGTTCTACACGACAAAAGAATGACAGGGTAGGGCGCGGCGGCGGCGCAATATGCTAAGGTGTTGTCATGACACTGAGAATAATCGGTTGGCTGTTCGGTGGCGCCTCGGCCGCTGCCGTCGCTGCCGTGATCTATGCGATGTTGGCGCCGGAGCAGCAGAGCCCGGTCTCGCAGGACGACTCGGGCGACGGCCCGGTCAGCGTCGTGATCGAGCAGAATCGGCTGACCTCTGATGACGATGCCAACGCGGAGTCCAGCCGCCAGACTGAAACCTCCGCTTCGACGGTTCAGGTCGAGCAAGAGGCGACAAATACCCCGGTCGATTTGTCGGAACAGGCCATCGCTTCTCGAACCGAAGAAGACAGTCTCGGTCGGGCGAATTCCGAGCCTGAGAGTGGCGAACCCTCTGGGGTAAACCTGCAGATCGGAAGCGCACCGAAGGCAGAGACCGACACCGAGAGCCTTGCTCCTTTGGTTGAGCAACCGGAAGTAAGCCAATCCCCGCCCACGGGATCAGTCGGCGCATTGGCGGTGCTCCCGCCTGGTGGCAACACGACGTCGAGTCTGAGTGCCGCGTCGCAATCATCCGATCGATCACGTGTACCGACCGGAGCCTCCGGTGTCGGTACCGAGGCGCGAGCGGCGTTGCCCATGGTCGACCAACCAGCGCAACTAGACGACGAGATTGCAGCCGCTCCGTCGAGCGAGAGCAAAGCGGGAACCACCCCCGACGTGAGTGATGCGCAAGTTGGGACCCTTGACGGTGGCAGGGCGCTGACCACGGATCAGGACCCAGATCGGATGCAGGAAGCTCCCGCAGGTCCAAGTTTCGATGTCGTGCGTGTCGACAGCGACGGTCAGACCGTGATCGCTGGAACAGCCGAGCCGGAGGAGCGAGTCGAAGTCCTTTTGAATGGCGAAGTTGTCGGTGAAGCCGTCGCCGACGCATCCGGACAGTTCGTCGCCATCGTCTTCGCAACGCTCAGCCGCGACGCGCAGAAGCTCGAACTGCGGACGCAGATCGAGGATCCGGCGGTCACTGATCACGACGGAAAGCAGCAAGGCGAAGAGAGCATCGGCGATCCAGCGGCGCCCCCGAAGATTGCGACGGCTGGCTCGTCGGATGAACCTTCGAACGACGTGCCCCGTAGAGCGGACGAGCCGACGGACTCAGCGCTGTCTGATGATGCACCAGAGGTATCGACTGGCATTGGCGGGCTTACCTTGCCGTCAACTGGTACCGACCGGGCTGTTGGCGCGAACACTGCGACGACGGATGGCGCGGGAACCGGTCCAAGCATTAATGCGGTGTCCTCACTCACTACCCAAGAGGAGATCAACTCATCCGAGCCACCCGCCGCATCAGGGTCCCGGCAAGGGCCATCGCAGCAATATGCGGTCAGCGCGCCGGTGATCATCCTGCCGTCGAACGCGCCAGACGCCGCGCCCACATTGGTGCAGCCCAAGCGGGACTCGCTTGCGCTGTTGCAGCCCGAGGCGAGAGACATCGCTGGTGTTGTGTTGGACAGCATCACGTATGACGATGCGGGCGCGGTTGTGCTGTCTGGGCGCGGTCTTCCAGGCCGCACCGTTCGGATCTATGCGAACGGTCGGCAGGTGGGCGATATCCGGGTCGACGCGGATGGTCGCTGGGCCTGGACGTCTGCCACAGGGGATGCGGAGGCAATCAAACTGTTCCGCATGGACGAGATCGGCTCTGCCGGAGAGGTAACCAGCCGGATCGAGACACCGTTTGAGTATTCTCGATTGTCTCCGCAAGTCGTACGAGACCGCCAGGTGGTGATCCAGCGCGGTGACATGCTCTGGCGGATTGCCGAGCAGTTTTATGGCGACGGGATCCGATACTCGACGATCTACGGTGCGAATGCCAAGTTGATCCGCGATCCTGACCTTATATATCCCGGTCAAGTGTTCACGATACCCGAGCTGGTTGACGCCGACTGAGGTCTCCCTCCCGCGCCGCCCGGCGTGAGAGGTCATCACCATGCGCCGAGGCCGACGACCAATGACGACAGCAGGCACTCCTGACGTTCGAACTTTGATGCGGGTGCTGCCGGATCTCTGGCCCGCCGAACATCCGAACCTGCGGCTTCGGGTCGTGATAGCACTTGGATTCCTTGTTCTGGCGAAGGTCGCGGTGCTGATCACGCCGTTCCTGTACCGCGATGCCGTGGACGCGCTGACCGGCGAAGCGGCGGTCCTCGTCGTGCCTGTGTTCCTTGTTGTTGCCTATGGCGTGAGCCGGTTGTTCGGGACAGTGTTCCAGCAATTGCGAGATCTGGTCTTTGCAAAGGTCGGCCAACACGCCCTGCGCCAGCTTGGCATTCGGATTTTTCGTCATGTCCATGCGCTGTCGCTGAACTATCACATCAGCCGAAAGACAGGCGCGCTAAGCCGCGTCATCGACCGCGGGATCAAGGCGATCGACTTTCTACTGCGGTATCTTTTGTTCTCGATCGTGCCGCTGATCCTCGAGCTGATCATTGTCGGCGTCATTTTCCTCACTGAGTTCGGCTGGCCATATCTCGCGGTCATGATTGGAACCATCGCAGCCTATATCGCGTTCACTTTCCGCATCACAGAGTGGCGCGTGAAGATCCGCAAAGAGATGAACGATCAGGATCAGGATGCGCACCAGAAGGCTGTCGACAGCCTGTTGAACTACGAGACCGTGAAGTACTTCTCGGCTGAAACGCGCGAGGCTGATCGCTATGACCGCTCGATGGCGGCGTATCAGCAGGCAGCGTTGAAGACGTCATCCTCGCTTGCGCTCTTGAACACGGGACAGGCGCTGATCCTCGCCGCGGGTATGATCGCGGTCATGCTCATGACGGCACAAAGCGTCGCTGCGGGGGAATTGACGGTTGGCTCCTTTGTGATGATCAACGCCTTCATGATCCAGATCACAGTACCGCTGAACTTCCTTGGAACGGTCTACCGCGAGATCCGTCAGTCCCTGGTGGATATGCGCGAGATGTATGATCTGGCGGATCAGGGGCCCGAGGTGATCGACTCTCCGGGGGCTGAAGCTTTGCGGCCCGGCCAGGGAGAGGTACGGTTCCAGAATGTCGCTTTTGCGTATTCCGAGGACCGGCCGATTCTGCGCGACATCTCTTTCAGCATCCCGCCGGGTCAAACGGTTGCGGTTGTCGGGCCATCGGGCGCGGGAAAGTCAACCTTGGCGCGGCTGCTCTTCCGTTTCTACGACGTGACAGCCGGGTCGGTAACGATTGATGGTCAGGACCTTCGCGCCGTCACGCAGGCCTCGGTCCGGCGCGCGATCGGCGTCGTCCCGCAAGATACGGTGCTGTTCAACGACGCGATTGGCTACAACATCGGCTACGGTCAGGACGAGGCCGACCGCGAAGAAATCGTCTCTGCCGCCAAAGCCGCGCGGATCCATGAGTTCATCGACGGTCTGCCTGACGGATACGACACCCAAGTCGGAGAACGCGGCCTGAAGCTGTCTGGCGGCGAGAAACAACGCGTCGCAATTGCGCGGACGATCCTGAAGAACCCTTCGATCCTGATTCTCGACGAGGCAACGTCGGCGCTGGATACCGCCACAGAGCGCGAGATCCAGTCCGAGTTGAAGCGGCTAGGGCAGGGGCGCACGGTCCTTATGATTGCCCATCGCTTGTCGACCGTGGTCGATGCTGACGAGATCATCGTGTTGGGCGAGGGTCGGATTGTCGAGCGCGGCAGTCACGACGAGTTGCTGGCGCTGGGCGGGCAGTATGCCACTCTTTGGCGGCGGCAGGAGACAGAAGAGACCATAACCGGATAGTGACTGTACCGGATGGGCTGCCAAGGATCGCGGCGAGATTTGCTGAAGGCTCACCGCATGATGGCATTGGGTGAACGGCGCAAGTTAACGGTCGGAGGAGAGAAACCCTCCGACCAGATCGTTTTGAAGAGAGCCTAGTTACCGACCTTCAGTGAGCCGCCACGACCGAGACCGCCCCGAACGTTCTGAACCTCGTAGTTCCGCAGTGCGATCACCATTCCGTTGTAGGCATCGAGGAAGGCTGCGACTGTTGCCTTGCCTTCAGGTGTACGCGAGAAACCGCTGAGCGCGCCTCCACCGAAGCCGCTGCCGCCAAACCCCAGGCCCCCTATTGCGGCACCGAAATTGGTCGCCGTTGAACTTCCCTCGGAGGCGCTGATCTGGACCTGGCTTCTGATGTCGAACAAAGACAGTGTCACGACTGAGTTCTTGGTTTGCAATGCTCCGCCGATCGCTCCGGCAACGCCGCCAAGGAGGCCCGCAGCCGATGCACCGATCCCACCGACAGCATCGTTGTTGATGATGATCGCGGGCTCCATGTAGTAGTCTGCGGCGACGCGTTGACCCTTCTGCTGCCGGGAACCTGCCCGGAACTCGCCGGAGTTCCGTTGCTTTTGCGTGATGTTCGAAATCCGTGAGTCGAGCCGGTTGTTCCCGATCGACGTGATCACGAAGCAATTCGACTGCTGCACGGCCAAACGCAGCAACGGTTCGATGTTGGTTACACCGGTCGCTCGCGTGAAACCGCCATACCAGTTTGCGGCCCGTCCATCATCGACAGCAATCGTTCCCAACGGTTCGGCACAACGTTCGAGGTCAGATGCGCCGACACTTGCCCCTCCGGCAGCCGACCCGGACACGGCTGTCGATCCGGTGCCCTGGCTAACCGATCCCCCGCCAAGGCATCCCGCCAACAGCATGAGAACGGTGCTGCTGGCCACCAATTTACCTGCGCTACGCATTAAGCTTCTCCTTCGTGCGCTTCAAAAAAACGATGCGCTCAGAGTAGTCGAAACTTGTGAAAAATCATCAATAATAGTAAAAGAAATTGCTTAATTCTTCTGTTCTGGAGAAAAATTGTGGTAAAACTCACAAAAATCCTGGCTGGAGCATGTCTCGCTTCGGCACTTACTGCGTGCGTCTCGCCTGCTCCGTCGCGCGACACTGTCGAAATCTGCGACTCATCGGGATGCTCAGAGCGGTCGACAGATTCGGCGACGTTCGATCCAAGCACGGCAGTGCCGAACCCGGATCCTGAGGGGCGTCTTGCCTCGCTGACACTGGCGGCTGAATCTGATCCTCGCGCAGCATTCGATCTGGGACTGCGTTTCATGCGCGGCGACGGTCTGCGCCAGAACAGCTGGGAGGCGATCCGGTGGATGCGCGATGCTGGAGAACGCGGTGACCTTCGTGCGCAAATGGCGCTGGGTCGATTATACCTTACTGGCCTCGAGGAAACCGGCGCTGACTACAACGAGGCGCAGCGTTGGCTGTCCATGGCGGCATCGCGCGGCGACAAGGAATCTGCCGAGCTGTTGAAGGAGGCTGAGGCCGGCCGCGCTGATGAACAAGCCTTCCAGACTCGTCTACGGCGGTGGCGGAGCCTGTATACGCATCCCTATTGGTACAGGATCAGATATTACGGGTATTGGACGCCGGCCTACCGATACTACCGCTTCTACTGAGGACCAACCGCAGAGTCCGGCATCATTCAGCCGGACCCGGGATTTGCTTCGGCGGTGATGGCAGGCCCGGCCAGTTGTCGGGATCAAAGATCAACTCGCCGGGTGTCTCCTTGCGGAGCGCGCGGCTCAACTGGCGATCGGCGCGCACCCGTGCGCGTGCGTTGCGGCTGAGAAATCCGAAAGCCACTTGCCGCAGTGAGGCCCCGAGGAAGCGTTCCACCCATACGCGTGCCGCCAGTGCTGACGGGGTCACAACCAGTGTCAGAACTGTGGCGATGCCCAGTCCGAAAACGACGGCGGTTGCAAGCTGAACCCACCAGAGCGCCGTCGGAGCGTTCTGCGAAATCGTCCCGGTTGCGAAGTCCAGGGACGTGGCGAACATCATCGGCATCAGACCTGCCATCGTCGTGATTGTCGTCAAAAGCACTGGGCGGATCCGCTCTTCCGCCGTTCGGACGATCGCATCCAGAGGGCGCATTTGCTTGAGCAGTGCCTGAAAGGTGTCGATCAGCACGATGTTGTTGTTCACGACGATCCCGGCGAGTGCGACGACGCCCGTTCCGGTCATGATGATCGAAAACTTTTGGTCCATGACCAGCATACCGATCAGGACGCCCGCCACTGACATAACGACGGCGCTGAGCACGAGAACCGAGTTATAGAGTGAATTGAACTGCGCGAGCAGGATCACGAACATCAGCCCCAGAGCGGCCGAGAAGGCCACAACCAGGAAGTCCATCGTCTCGGCCTGTTCCTGCCGGTCTCCGGTGAACTCCGCCGAGACAGTCGGCGGGAAGGGCGTTTCCTCGGCGATCCAGTCCTCGAGTTGTTCGATCATCCCGACGTCGGTGACGCCATCGACGTTTTCGTCGACGGCGGCCCGGACGAGGAAAAACCGCTCCGTGTCGCGGCGGTTGATCTCGGCCAGTTGCTGCACGGGTGCTCGCTGGATGAAGTTCGACAGAGGGACCTGACCCTGGTTCGTCGGAACCTTGAGCTGATCCAGCGTCGAAAGCAGACGGTCGCCTTCCGGGAACCTCATGCGGATGTCGAGTTCATCGTCGCTGTCTTCTGGCCGATAGGTGCCCAGAAGCGCTCCACGCGTGACCAACTGGACCAGTGGGCCGACTGTCGCGACATCCGCGCCGAACCGCCCGGCGGTCGCCCGGTCAACCGTGATTTCCCAATCGATGCCGGGCAGGGGGCGCGTGTCGTCGATGTTGATCAGGCCGGGCGTTGCGTCCATCTTCGCGCGCGCAGTGGCCGCAGCTGCCTGCAAGGCCTCCCAGTCATTGGACCGAAGCTCGAGCTGGACCGGTTTGCCCTGAGCTGGACCATCTTTCTGTTCGCTAACCTCGACATAGATGCCCGGCAGATCGTTCGTGCGGTTTCGAATTTCAGTGAGAATATCCTTGCCGGGTCCACGCTCGCGCCACGAGACAAGCTCGATCTGGATCTGCCCAATGGTATCCTGCGGACCCTGCTGGCCAGGTGCGCCCTGCAAGCCGCCAACGCCTGAAAACGCAAAGACCGATTGGATGCCGTCGACGGCGCGGACACGATCCTCGACGATCCGCACGAGTTTGTCGGCCTCGGTCAGCCCTAGGTTTCCCCGTGCACGCACATAAACAAGCGCACGTTCGGCATCGGTTTCGACGAAGAACTCCGTGCCCCTGCCATTCTCGGAGAACGCGGCAATACTCACGATCATGAAACCGACGGCAGCACCGATTGCCACGAAGGGGCCAACCGGGTTCATCACAATCAAAGCGACGATCCGACCGAACAGCGTACGACGTGATGGGTCGCGGCGGGTCGGGCGGCGGCGCTTAGGCAAAAGGCGTTCAAACGCGCGCGCAATGCGTCCGGACAGGCCGCCCAGGACGGGCAGGAAAATCAGTGCGACGATCAGCGAGGCCGACAGCACGAAAATCAGCGTTGTCGGCAAAAGCGACATGAACTGACCGGCCACGCCGGGCCAGAACAGCATCGGCACAAAGGCGCACAATGTGGTCGCCGTCGACGCAACGATCGGCCAGAACATCCGCTTTGCCGCCGCCGTGTAGGCGCGCATCGGACCCTGTCCAGCCGAGATCTCCTTGTCCGCGTACTCGACGACGACGATTGCACCATCAACCAGCATACCCACCGCCAGGATCAGTCCGAACATGACCATATTGTTGATCGGCAGGCCGACGACGTTCATCAGTGCGAACGACAGCAGGAACGAGGAGGGGATCGCGATCCCGACAAGGATTGCCGACCGGAACCCGAGCGTCGCCAGCACGACGATCATCACCAGAATGATCGCAGTGAACACAGCACTTTCGAGCTGCTCGACCATCGAGTTGACGGGAATGGACTCGTCCATCGACAATTCGACATTCACCGCCTGCTGCAACGGCGCCGGCCACTTCGCAACTGCATTGTCGACAATCCCGCGCGCGCCTTCGACCGTCGCGATGATGTTCTCGCCCAGCCGCTTCGAGACTTGCAGAGATATCGATGTCTCTCCGTTATAGCGCGCGGTGCCATCGGCATCTGCGAACGTCCTGCGACCCTCGGCAACATCGCAGAGGCGCACCACGCGATCACCATTGACCTTGACCGGCAGGGCACAGACCTCGGCCGCCGTTTCAAACGCGCCCGGGACGCTGACCGAGAATGCGGCAGTTTCGCTCTCGATCGAGCCTGCGGCGACGAGTTGGTTGTTCCGTTCAATCACCGCGAGCAGTTCGGCGGCGGTGACGTTGTAACTCTCCATCTTCAGGGGATCGATCAGGATCTCGAGCAACTCGTCGCGATGCCCGGGCAACTCCGCTTCCAGCACCCTGTCATCGGCTTCCAGATCGCGTTGCAGATCCTTTGCCAGCCGCAGCAGCGTCCGCTCTGGCACCTCGCCCGACAAGGACACGACAAGGATCGGGAACTCCGAGAGGTTGACCTCGTTGATCGTCGGCTCTTCCGCAGAGTCAGGGAACTCCGCTTTGGCGCGATCCACCTCGTCTCGCACGTCAAGCATGACAGGTTGCTTGTCCCAGTCCTGTTCGAACTCGAGCAGGACCCCCGCATGACCCAGCGAAGCGATCCCGGTCATTTTCTTGAGACTGTCTATGCCCTGCAGCCGCGTCTCGAGCGGTTTGACCAACAGGCGTTCGCTATCGGCGGCGGAGACGCCCGGCAACGGCACGGAAACGTAGAGCACCGGCACGTCGATGTTCGGGGCACCTTCGCGTGGCAGGGAGTAATAGCTGAACAGACCCGCCGAGATCGAGATTACGACGAAGCCCAGCACCATGCGGGCACGCTCGGTGCACCAGTTTACGAGACCGGTCATTGCAACTGGCTCGGGTCCACGCTGGTGCCGGCGACGCGCCGACCATCACGCACGAATTCCTGACCGACGATCACGATCCGTGCGGTCTCAGGCGGACCTGCAACCCAGACGCGGCCCGGAACCTCGGACAGTATCCTGACCGGTTGGAACCGGGCGATCCCATCCTGATCCAACCGGACGCCAAGACGGCCAGCATCGTCCAGCGTCAGCGCCGATTGTGGGATCAGGTGCCCGGTCTGTTCGGGCAGCGTCACCTGCAGTTCCGCAGTCATCCCGTCCCGGATGCGGCCATCAGCGTTATCGAGCGTCACTTCGACGGCATATGTCCGGGTCTGCTCATCCGCCATTCGCGACAGAAACGAGATTTCGCCCTGCGTCTCGTACCCGTTGATCAGTCGCGCGGTGGCGGTTTGACCAACGTGCAACTGGTCGATCTCCTGTTCTGCGACAAAGCCCGACACCTTGACCCGGCTTAGGTCGATCACGTTCGCGCACATCACGCCCGGTGTCAGATAGCTGCCGATCTCGGCAGAGTCCGTCTCTAGAATCCCATCGAAAGGCGCCACAACATCGAGTTGTGCGATGTCCCAACGAACCCTGTCGAGCCGCGCCTGTGCCGCTTCCAACCGGGCCTGCCGGGTCTTCAGGGTCATCTCTGCCGCGAAACCCTTCTGGCTCAGCCGGGTCGAGGCTTCGGCCTCGGCCTGCGCCTCGTGAAGGGAGGCTTCAGCCTCGGCAAGTTCGGCAGCTCGAATGCCTGGATCAAGCTGGCAGAGCACCTGACCCGCTGCCACGCGCGAACCGCGGCGCAGAGGTTGTGAGATCACGCTTCCGGATGTCTGTGCCGAGACCTGAACGTTTCGCACTGCCTCGGTACGGCCGCGAACGACAAGCGTGCTCTCGGTTGGTCTGGCTTGGCTGTCGAGGACCAGCACAGGGATCGCGTCCGCCGCAGGGTTAGCGGGCGCGAGGATGTTCTGAGACGATTGAAGCTGACCAGTTGCATCCTCGGCCACAGTGCTGGTCGGATCGGATGTCGCTGCCGCAGCCGCAATGTCGCCCGTCTGATGGCGGGCGTGAAACCAGTAAAACAGCCCTCCCGCAATCAGCAGAGCCAACAACAGTGACGTCACGCGCATGATGATCCTTCCGGGCGATGCTTGTGCATCTCAACGCAGTCGCGCCCCAAATCTGGCGCTCACGCCCCTCTTAAATAGCCAATTTCCACTTGCCGGAAAAGAGGGGGCGTCAAGTAAACCTGACGTCAATCACTGCAAACCTGCTTTGCGCGGGGGAGAACACATGGTGCTCAGACGGTGAACTGCTCGCGCAGAAGACGTTCCTCCAGCCCGTGCCCGGGATTGTAGAGCAAACGCAAAATGATCTCTGATGCGGCCTCGACCTGGACCTTGGTCACGTCACGCACCTCGAGATGATCTGCTGTCGCAGAAATCGGGCGCTTGTGCTGTTCGCGGACGGTAAATTCCAGATGCGTCTCCCAAGGTAGCAATGCTCCGCGCCAACGCCGCGGACGGAAAGCGGAAATTGGTGTCAGCGCGAGCAGCTTCGACCGGATCGGCAGGATCGGACCGTTTGCCGACAGGTTATAGGCGGTCGATCCGGCGGGCGTTGCGGCCATGATCCCGTCGCAGATCAACTCGTCCATAAGGACCTCGCCGTCGATGGCAATGCTGATCTTTCCAGCCTGATGGGTTTGTCGGAACAGCGCAACTTCGTTGATGGCCAACCCGGTATGGCGCCGTTCCATCGCGTCTGTCGCGATCATGCGCAACGGGTTGATGGTGGCGACCCGCGCGTCAGACAGGCGTTCCGGCAGGTCCTCTTCCGCGTAGTCGTTCATCAGGAAACCGACGGAGCCACGGTTCATGCCGTAGACCGGAGTCGACAGATCCATAAAAGCGTGCAGTGTTTGAAGCATGAAACCGTCGCCGCCCAGTGCGACAATGACATCTGCATCTTCGGGAGAGACGTGTCCAAAGCGGTCACGCAGTACGTTCATAGACGCCCGCGCCTCGGGCGCCCGGCTGCCCAGGAAGCTGATCTTCTGCATGTTGGGGTCCCCGGCGGAGTCTTTCGTCGTTTTTGCGACCATACAGCGACTGTGCGGGGCCGTCCATCGGTGCCACGCGGGACAAATCTGTGATAGGTTGCGATCTGTAGTTGGTCCGCACCGGGCATTCTGTCGCGTCGAATGCGATCTATTTGCCATTTGACGGCTTTGCGACACTTCCCTAGGCGGGACAGATACAAACAAACGCAATGTGGAGGACCGCGCCATGGACGCAGCAACGCGCGATCAGGGCTTTTTTTCGCAGGCGCTCGCAGACCGGGATCCGGCGCTGTTCGCGTCGATCACCGACGAGTTGGTTCGTCAGCAGGACGAGATCGAGCTAATCGCATCCGAGAACATCGTCAGCCGTGCCGTGATGGAAGCCCAAGGCTCGGTGATGACCAACAAGTACGCCGAGGGATACCCCGGTCGGCGGTACTATGGCGGGTGCCAGCATGTCGACGTGGCCGAGGCGCTGGCGATCGAGCGCGCCTGCCAGCTGTTCAACTGCAAGTTCGCCAACGTCCAGCCGCACTCGGGTGCTCAGGCAAACCAGGCAGTGAACCAGGCACTTCTGCAGCCTGGCGATACGATCATGGGCATGGACCTCGCCTCGGGCGGGCACCTGACGCACGGCGCCAAGGTCAATCAATCGGGCAAGTGGTTCAATGCCGTGCAGTACAGTGTCACCGAGGACACAAACTTGATCGACTATGATCAGGTCGCTCGCCTGGCCGAAGAGCACAAGCCTAAGCTGATCATTGCAGGCGGCTCGGCCATTCCGCGCCAGATCGACTTCTCGAAGTTTCGCGAGGTTGCCGATAGTGTTGGCGCATGGTTCCACGTCGACATGGCGCACTTCGCCGGTCTGGTCGCCGGTGGTGTGCATCCCAACCCGCTCGACTTGTGTGACGTTGCGACGACGACGACGCACAAGACGTTGCGTGGACCGCGCGGCGGCATGATCCTGACAAACGACGAGGCACTCGCCAAGAAGTTCAATTCTGCCGTGTTCCCCGCACTGCAGGGTGGTCCGCTGATGCACGTGATCGCCGCCAAGGCCGTCGCCTTCGGCGAAGCGCTGCAACCGGAGTTCCGCGCCTACTCGCAGCAGGTCATCGACAACGCGCAGTCGCTTGCGGCGGCGCTGATCGCGGGCGGCTTGGCCTGCATCACCGGCGGCACTGACACGCATGTCGTTCTGGTCGACCTGCGCCCCAAGGGCGTGACCGGCAAAGCGGCTGAAGCAGCGCTTGGCCGTGCGCACATCACCTGCAACAAGAACGGCATTCCGAACGACCCGGAGAAAGCCATGGTCACCTCGGGCATCCGCCTGGGTTCGCCCGCAGGTACGACACGCGGCTTCGGAACCGAAGAGTTCAAGCTGGTTGGTGAACTGATAACCGAGGTTTTGGATGGTCTCGCCAACAATGGCGAGGACGGTAATGCCGCTGTCGAGGCCACGGTAAAAGCCAAGGTCAAAACACTCTGCGACCGCTTCCCGATCTACCCATCGATCTGAACACGGTCAGGGTGGCGCGCGCCCCACCCTTCATCGCGCGGCAAAGGTTGTCATTATGAGAACAATGGCCGCGCGCGTCTTTCCGGGCTTTCAGACATTGGATTTCTTTGGCCCGATCGAGATGCTCGGCGGGTTCTACGACGAGATCGAGGTCATCACGGTCGCTCAGGGGCCGGACCCGGTCAAAAGCCGACATGGTCAGCGACTATTCGTCGACAAGGTTCTATCGGACAAGACCGACTACGATCTTCTCTTCATTCCTGGCGGGGACTCAGCCTTGGAAGCCGCCAAGGATGACAACCTGATGCAGTGGATCCGCGATACGTCGGCCAACGCCGAACGCGTGATGGCCGTTTGCACAGGGACCGTGCTTCTGGGCATGACGGGCGTTCTGGATGGGCGGCGTGCGACGACAAACAAGCTCGACTTCACCGACACTGTTCACCTCGCCCCGAATGTGACGTGGGTGAAGCAGGCAAGATGGGTCGAGGACGGCAAGTTCTTCACGTCGTCTGGGGTATCTGCCGGAATGGACATGGCGCTCGCCGTTGCCGCGGATCTGTTTGGCAGGGAAAGGGCCGAGGAGATGGCGGAAGGCAGCGAATACACCTGGCACAGCGACGCCGATTGGGACCCATTCGCGAAATCGGCAGGTTTGGTTTGACGCTGATAAGGCTGATCTAAGGCGCTATCTGGCGCTAACGCAGTTCAAGATCCTGCGTCGGATGAACAACCATCTATCCTGATAACGGGATGCGCTTTCCGAAAGCAATCCGTTTAGATGTGCGTCAAGGAGTTGGCGGCTTTCTCTCCCAGGCGAGACAAATCTTAGCCTGTGTTTCTCGCGTTCCCGAAACGGGTTGGCCCGCCGCGCCGACCGATATCCATAGGTGAGTGCAGCGTCAGGCCTGGCGCCGCCGAACAGAAGCGCCGGGCAGCTGGTCATAACGACGAGCCACCCATCCAGTCCGGCAAGATCTCGACCTTTTCGCATCCCACAAACTTCGCCAACCGGTCGAGTTCGACTTCAACCTTCGCGACCCGGCCCTTGCCCATGCGCACGCCGTGTTCTGGCCAGAAGGCGGAGACAGTGAGTACGCCCTTCGCGGTATCCCGTTTGGCATCCATCCGCCCAATCAAGCGGTCGCCTTCGAGCACCGGGAAGACGTAGTAGCCGTACTGGCGCTTGGCCTCGGGCACAAAGATCTCGATGCGGTAGTGGAAACCGAACAGGCGTTCAGCACGGTTCCGATCGCGCAGGGCCGGGTCGAACGGGCTCAGGACGCGGACATGACCGGGCAGGTCGGGCGTCGTGTCGATCTCGGCGGGCAGGTCCGGGCGCGCGACGTGTTTTCGCCACGTGCCGTCGGCGTTTTGGATCTCGACCTCGACCAACGCTTGGCCCATACGCTCGGCGCACCAGGCCTTTGCCTCGACCGGAGAGATCAGGTCCCAGAATTTAGCAAGCTCGCCGGGTGTCGCAAAGCCCAATCGGTCGAGCGCCGAGGAGCAGGCCCAGTCGATAACCTCCTCGTCGGCCGGATCCGGCGCGAGGTGGTCTTCCGGGATCACCCGTTCCGCAAGATCGAAGCATTTCTGAAAGCTCTTCCGATGGCAGATCGCCAGCTCGCCGGTGCGCCAGAGGAACTCCATCGCGGTTTTCGACGGATGCCAATCCCACATTTCGCCTGAAGCCTCGTGCCCCTCGTCCCTGGTATCGCGCGAGAAAGTGGCGCCATGGTCTCGGATACGCTCCAGCACTGTGTCGAAGCGCTCTTCGAACCCCTCGCGCCGCCAGTTCCGCCACCGGGCCAGCAATTTCTCGCGATCTCTGCGAAATCGCAGCTTCCAGTAGCGGTAAAACTCGGTCGGGATGACCGAGGCGTCATGGGTCCAGTGCTCGAACAGGCTCCGGTCGCGTTCGAGCAGCGTTTTCAGTTGAGAGGGCCGATAACTGCGCCGCCGCGACCACAGAATCATATGGTGCGCCCGCTCGACCGTGGCAATCGAGTCCACCTGTACGAAGCCCAGCCGGTGGATCAACTCAAGCAGCCCAGCATTGCCGGATGGCAGGTCCCAGCGCCCCAGCCCGTGCCGGGTCAAGAAGATCCGCCGGGCGGTCGCGTTGTCGATACGGGTGACGGGAGGCATCAAGAAAGGTCTCTCGGTTCGCACGCAGCATCGCCTGAGAGCCTGAAAACACAAGTCAGAAATGCCGATGACGATGCTATTTGTTGCCGGGCGCTCAAGCCTCCGGCGAAAGCGGACCGCATGTCACTTAAATGCCATAATGAGATATAATTTGAGTTCTTAAGAGAAGATACGATCCAACTGTTTCCAAGGCGCACCGCCTGCATTGCATTTTGAAAGGAAAAGAAAAATGGACCTGGATACAGGCGATATAATCATTGATCCCAGTTGGCCGGGGCACGCAATGCTGGTCTATGATCAGCACCAGATCATTCATGGCCAGGGCAAAACGAATGGGTTCCACAAATCCTGGCTGAAGGGAACGAACCGGGCGGGCGTGTACTGGCACATCGCGGACGGGCTGCAAATCTATCGCTTTCCGTGGCACTCGTACAACCACGTGAACCAGGAAGAGTATAAAGCCAAGATCAAGTTCTATGCGGATGCGATCGAGAAGACAGCGTCCTACGGCTACTACCGGGCACTTCGTCTGCAGATCGGAAGCAGCTACTTTGGGAAAGGAGCCGCCGATCGGCTGCAGAAGTACCGTGCACGGTTCGGCACGCCGGACTCCTGGGACAACTTCGATCGGGTCATGCAGATTGTGAAGATCGATAAGGGCGTCAAGAAGATCACCTGTGTCGAGGCCGTACTGATCGCACTGCAACTCGCAATGCCGCCCGGGACGCCTGGCTTCATCAATCTGGATGGGGCGCATACCATGCCGAACCAGTTGGGCGCGTATTTAACCAATGCCTGGGGAGGTCAACACAAGATGGCGGTCGTCTAACGGGACCGCCTCGGCGGGCCGGCTCTCGGCACGGGCGTCGATGGCGTTACCGGTTGCCAATTTCAACCTTGGGTGCGCTGCAACATTTGACGCGCCCAAGGAATCGGAGCATGACTGCGGCAGACAACCGGGGAGTGCGCATGACGGTCCGCGAACAGGTGCGGTATTGGGGTGTCGGCACGGCGATTTTCGTCGGGCTGCTCTGGTTGCTGGCCGACGCGCTTCTGCCGTTCGTGCTCGGCGCCGCGATTGCGTACCTAACGGACCCATTGGCCGATTGGCTCGAAGAGCATGGCCTCAGCCGCGTCCTGGCGACGGTGGTCATCACGGTCTGTTCGATCGGAACCGTGACGATTGGTATCCTGCTTGTGGTGCCATTGCTCGTCGGGCAGATCGAGCAGGTCATCGACCAGACGCCGCGCTATCTTGATGAATTGCGTCTTCTGGGCGCGCAATGGCTGCCCGAGATCGAGGAACAAGGCTCGTTCCTCAACCGCGCACTGGCCAATCTTCGGGAGAACGCCCAAAGCTGGTCGGTCGGTTTGCTCCAGCGGATCGGGTCCTTCGGGATTGCCGTGATCAACCTCGCGGCGGTGCTTCTGGTGACGCCCGTCGTCGCATTCTATCTGTTGATGGACTGGGATCACATGGTCGAGGGCATCGACGACTATCTGCCGCGCGAGCACCGCGACGAGATCCGGTTCATAGCGCGAGAACTCGACAACGTGCTAGCCGGGTTCGTGCGCGGCCAATTGACGGTCTGCATGATCCTCGGGTCGTTCTACGCGATCGGTTTGATGGTGGTCGGGTTGAATTTTGGTCTTCTGATCGGCGTCTTTGCCGGGCTGATCAGCTTTATTCCTTTCGTCGGATCAATACTGGGCGGGCTGCTTTCGGTCGTGGTGGCCGCGGCACAGTTCTGGGACGACCCGGTGATGATCTATGTGGTCGCCGTAAAATTATAAAAAAGCCAGGAGGACGAAGGCTGTTTCCTGACGCCCAAGCTGGTGGGCGACAAGGTCGGCCTGCACCCGGTTTGGCTGATGATCGCTTTGTCGGCCTTCGGCGTTGTCTTCGGCTTTGTCGGTCTACTCGTCGCCGTGCCCGCGGCCGCCGCAATCGGGGTCATCGGGCGATACATGGCGATCCAATACTTGGGCGGTCGCCGTTTTCTGGGCTGCACGGAATGGCGGCGCGCGATGCGTCGCAAGATTCAACGGGCGCGAGATCTGCCTGACGAATGAGCGGTCCGCGCCAGATCCCGATGGATTTGTCTCTGCCTGCCGCACAGGGCGGCAAGGATTTTCTGACTTCGCCATCGAACGAGACCGCTCGCCACGCGATTGCGGGATGGCAGGACTGGCCGGATCATCGACTTGCTTTGACGGGGCCGCATGGTAGCGGGAAGAGCCACCTGACCCGGATCTGGTGTGCCGACAGTGGCGCTTCCATGCTCGATGCCGCTGATCTGACCGAGGGTAAGCTGGCCACGCTGATCGAAGGCCCCGGCGTCGCCATTCAAGACGTCGATGGCCTGGCCGGCCAGCCCGGTCCGGTGCGTCGCCAGGTCGAGGAGTTGTTGTTTCATCTGATGAACATCGCGATGGCCGAAGGCATTTCTCTGCTGGTGACTGGTCGTGCGGCACCGGCGCACTGGAAGATCGAGCTGCCCGATCTGATGTCTCGGCTGTCGGCGATGGTCCACGTGCGGATCGCAGAACCGGATGACGCATTGCTGTCATCGATCCTGAATAAACTCTTTCGCGATCGCCAGATGGTGGTCGGAGAGGATGTGACTGACTATCTAATCAAAAGGATGGAACGGTCATTCTCTGCAGCGGAACGCATCGTTGCGGAGTTGGACCGGGTGGCGCTGGCAGAACGGCGCGGCATCACCAGGCCGCTTGCAGCGAGCGTGCTGAATGATCCGATGACGGGGTTGGGAGAACCCTGAGACATGCGCGGTGATTTTCTGAACCTTTCCCTGGCCGAGACCGCGCCCGAAGATCAGGCAGATCCTTTCCTGGTCGAAACCCCGTCGCGTTTCTTCAATCGAGAGATGAGCTGGCTTGCGTTCAACTGGCGGGTTCTCGAGGAAGCTGACAACATCCGCTCGCCGCTACTGGAACGGGTTCGCTTTCTGTCGATCTCCGGCTCGAATCTCGACGAGTTCTACAACGTGCGGGTTGCCGGCCTGCGTGCGCAGATGCGTGAAATGGTCGAACGCAGATCGCTCGACGGACGGACCGCGTCGCAACAGCTCGATTTGATCGACGAAGAAGCCGAACAACTTCAAAACGCCCAGCAACAGACCTGGCGGGAGCTTCGCCGCCTGCTGGAAGCTGAAAACATCCACGTGGTCTCCGGCGCGGGCGTGACCGATGCAGACCGCGCGCATCTCTACGATCTGTTCATGGGACAGATCTTCCCGGTTCTGACCCCGATGGCGATCGATCCGGCACATCCGTTCCCGTTCATCCCGAACAAAGGGCTCGCGCTGGCACTGCAAATGGTGCTGGTCAGAAATGACGAGCCGCTGAATGCTCTGGTGCTCGTGCCGCCCCAGCTTCAGCGCTATATGCGCCTGGCCGATGGCGAGGACGGCGCGATCCGGTTCCTGCCGCTCGAGGTTCTGCTTGAGCTTTATCTCGATCAGCTGTTCCCCGGCTATCGAGTTGAGGGCCGCTGCATCTTCCGCGTCTTGCGCGACTCGGACATCGAGGTCGAGGAAGAGGCCGAGGATCTGGTGCGTGAATTCGAGACGGCGCTGAAGCGGCGGCGCAAAGGGCGGGCTATCCGCCTGAAGGTCAATGTCGATGCGCCGGACGCACTGAAACGGCTGATTGCCGACGAACTGGAGATCGGGAAGGACGAAGTCATCGAAGTGGACGGCGTCGTCGGCATCGCGGATCTCAACCAGCTTGTCACCGATGATCGTCCGGATCTGGCGTGGGTTCCGTTTCAACCGCGGATGCCAGAGCGCGTGCGCGATCACGAAGGCGACATCTTCGCGGCGGTGCGTCAGAAGGACATGCTGCTGCATCATCCTTATGAAAGCTTCGAGACGGTCGTGCAGTTCCTGCAACAGGCGGCGCGCGATCCGAACGTCGTGGCAATAAAGCAAACGCTCTATCGGACGTCGAAAGGCTCTCCGATCGTAAAGGCGCTGTGCGAAGCGGCCGAGGACGGCAAGTCGGTCACGGCTCTGGTCGAGTTGAAGGCCCGGTTCGACGAGGCGGCGAACATCCAGCTTGCGCGCGAGCTTGAGCGCGCCGGTGCTCAAGTCGTCTTCGGCTTCGCCGATTGGAAGACCCACGCCAAGATCTCGATGGTCGTGCGCCGCGAAGCCCAGGGCCTTGTGACATATTCGCATTTCGGGACCGGCAACTACCACCCGATCACGGCCCGGTTCTATACCGACCTCTCGCTCTTCACCTGTTCGGCAGTGCATGGCCGGGATGCCGCGAAGATCTTCAACTTCGTGACCGGCTACGCCGAACCCTCCGGGCTCGAGGCCGTGCGCACGGCGCCGCTGTTCATCAAATCGCACCTGATCGAGTCGCTCGAGCAAGAGATCGAACACGCGCAAGCCGGACGCCCGGCGCAGGTCTGGGCGAAGATGAATTCACTTTTCGAGGGCGAGTTGATCGATGCCCTCTACCGCGCCAGCCAGGCAGGCGTCCGTATCGATCTGGTCGTGCGCGGCATCTGCGGCCTCCGCCCCGGCATTCCAGGCCTCAGTGACAACATCCGCGTGAAATCCGTGATCGGCCGTTTCCTGGAACACTCGCGGATCGTCTGCTTCGGCAATGGTCACGGTCTGCCCTCGGACCGGGCACGGGTCTACATATCGTCCGCGGACTGGATGGACCGCAATCTGAACCGCCGGGTCGAGACACTTGCCGAAGTCACCAATCCAACCGTGCATGCCCAGATCATCGATCAGATCATGGCCGGGAACCTCGCCGACGAAGCGCAGAGCTGGGTCCTCCAGCCGAACGGTCGCTACATCCGGGCGCGCGGTGATGCGGACGAACGTCTGTTCAATTGCCACGAATTCTTCATGAAGTACCCCTCTCTCTCTGGGCGGGGCCGTTCAGGCACGGCCGATGCGCCCCGCCTGACCCGCAATGCGGTTGCCGCGGCCGAATAGGACGGGTAGGAGCCTTATCTCAAGGCTGTGGGGGAAGAATCGCTGGCATCCGGAAACGGAAAAGGCACGACTGGCGTGATGGCGGGAGAGACCCGGCGTCAGGGCGACCTTTTCGCAGGGCAAGCCCGTTCGTTCAATCTGCCAAAGCCCGGCGACGATCGCATCGGCGTTGTGGACGTCGGATCGAACTCTGTTCGCATGGTGGTGTTCGAAGGCGGGCGTCGCTGCCCGTCAATGGTCTTCAATGAAAAGATCCTGTGTGGTCTGGGTGCCCAACTGGCCGAGACGCGGAAGCTCGACCCCGAAGGCTGCGAGCGCGCGCTGGCCGCTTTGCAGCGGTTTGTTGCACTGGCGCCCGGCCTGAAGGTCGGTGCTCTGGCCGGTATCGCGACGGCGGCAATCCGCGAAGCCGAGGATGGACCGGCGTTTCGGGACCTGGTCGAACAGCGCACGGGGATCCGGCTGACCGTTGCCTCGGGTTCGGACGAGGCCCGGCTTGCCGCACAGGGTGTTCTGTTCGGAGACCCGTCTGCACTGGGCCTTGTCGTCGATCTGGGTGGCGCGTCGATGGAGCTTTGCCCCGTTGGCCACGGGCGTCCCGGAACGGGTGTCACCACGCCGCTGGGTCCTCAACGTCTCGGTGCGCTGGGCGATCGCCTGTCCGCTGTTCGGCGCCATGTCGACCGGATCCTTGGGGCCGAGGCCCAGCGCTGCCAGCGCCCCGTGAAGCGGCTCTATCTGGTTGGCGGCGCCTGGCGCGCGCTCGGGCGCGTGCAGATCCACCTCTCGGGGCATCCGCTACCGATCCTGCATGAACTGGAGTTCGATGCGGCCCAGGCTCTGGATGTCGCGCGCTTCATTCTCAAGAACAATCGATCAGATTTGTCCGAAATTTCTGGGCTGTCTCAAAACCGGATCCCCAACCTGGGGCATGCGGCGCTGTTGCTCGAACGCTTGGTCGAGCACTTTGAACCGTGGCGCGGCATCTCGATCTCGGGTTTAGGCCTGCGCGAGGGCGTCTGCTACGCCTATTTGCCGCCAGCGGTCCGAACGCAGGATCCGTTGCTCTCGACCTGTGCCGGACAGGAGCGCACGCGCGCCCGCGTTCCGGGTTTCGGGTCCGAATTGGCCGACTGGTTGCTCAAGATCCTACCGATGGAAGATCTGGAAGACGAACGTCTTGTCCGCGCAGCTTGCCACCTCTCGGACGTAAGCTGGCGGACCCATCCTGATTTTCGCGCGCGCAGCTGCATCGAGGTCGTGACCCGCGTCAATGTTTCGAGCGCCGGGCACAAGGGGCGTGTCTTCATGGGCGCCTGCCTGCTCAGTCGCTACAAGGGTGGGCGCAAGGCTCTGCAAGCCGAACCGGCAATGGATCTGATTTCCGAGGACCGCCGAGAACTTGCGCAGCAGATCGGTGCGCTGATGCGGCTTGGCGCGGCGATCGCGGGGGCGACGCCCGGTTACCTGTCGCAGTGTCCGGTTGTCGTCGAGGATGGGGCGCTTGTCATGCGCCCGCACGACGCAGCCCGCGTCTTCATCGGCGAACATGTCGAGAAAAGGCTTGTTCAGGCGGCACGGCAAATGGATCTCGAAGCGCGTGTTGAGTGAACCTCGGCTGACCGCATGGCGACGCTTGTCATGCGCGTGATCGAATGCCGAAAGTTTGGTCCGCCAGAGGACCTGATCGTCGCCGAACGGCTTGATCCGATAGCTGATCCCGGTCAGGTTCTGGTGCGTCACCGCGCCTGGGGTCTGAACTATGTCGATCTTCTGATGTGTGCCGGGGGCTATCAACTCAAGCCCGAGCTGCCGTTTGTGCCCGGTCTCGAAGCCGCTGGCGACGTGATCGCGATTGGTAATGGTGTGACGGGCGTGGCCGTTGGCGACCGCGTGATGACGTCGGCGCGTCCCGGCGCTTTCTGTGAGATTATGGCGATTGATGCAGATGATGCACTGCCGATCCCACAACCGTTCGGCTACGCCGAGGGCGCTGTCTTCCGCTCGGCCTACATGACCGCCTGGAACGCGCTGGTACACGGAGCCCGCTTGGCCGCGGGCGAGACATTGCTGGTGCATGGGTCAGCTGGTGGGGTCGGTTTGGCGGCGGTGCATGTCGGGCGGCTGCTCGGCGCCATTGTGATCGCAACGGCGGGCACGGATGAAAAGCTGGCCGTGGTCAAAGCCGAGGGCGCGGACCACGTGGTGAACTATACGGGCGGCTTTCGCGATGCCGTGAAGGATCTGACGGGCGGGCAGGGCGTGGACGTGATCTATGACCCTGTCGGTGGCGCCGTCGCCGAGGAAAGCCTGCGCTGCATGAACTTCGGCTGCCGGGTGCTCTATATCGGGTTCACGGGTGGCGAGCCGGTCTCGGTCCGATCCAACCTGCTGCTTATCAAGGGCGCCTCCGCCATCGGGTTCCGCGCCGGAGAGATCGGGCGGCGCAATCCGGGCCTGAACGAGCAGACCATGGCAACGCTGTTGACGCTCGCAAACGCGGGTCGCTTGCGGCCCTATATCTCACACCGGCTGCGATGGCCGGACGTGCAGGGCGCCATGGCACCGATCCAGAACCGCGAAGTGATCGGCAAGGTGGTGATGGAGCTTTGAGTATGAGTGATCTGCCGAAGATCTGGTTGTCACGGGTTCTGAACCACGCGAACGCGACCGTGCCGCTCGACTTCTCGATACGCGGCGATCAACTCACTTACTCAAACCGATTTCACGCGCGCGAACCGGTTGCTGCCGAAGAGGCGCCGAAATACCTGTTCTTTCACCGGGACAAAAAGCAGATATCGAAGACGAGAGAACATGCCTTCACAATAGTTGGCGGCGTTTTGGTCGTCTCGCCCGCCGTTTGCGACGTCCTCACAAACTTTGATCTCGGCGCGACACAGCTCTTCGAAGTTCCAATCTACAACAATGAAAAGCGCAAGCCGTCGAAGTATCCGCCGCATTATGTGCTGCACGTCGCCGAAACGAAGCCGACGTTCATTCCCGAGGCGTCAGAGAACGTTGCGCGGGTTGTTGGATACTACGATACCGAACCGCGGCCCGGAGCACCGTGGCGCGGGGTTGGAAGTACCGATCACGTCGCGGTTCGAGCTGACTCCGTCTCGGGGCCAGCAATATGGGCTGATCCTGCCATCCAATATCGGCTCTTCTTTCGGGACGAAGTTGTAAGCGCTCTGATAGCCGCGGGCATCAAGCCGAAAGCGCTTCACTTGGTCGAGGCAACGGTGCTCTCCTAAGCGCGCTTGCGCGCCGCCGGGGCTTCCAATACATCTCCGCCCGATCGTTAACGCCGAGGATGCCGCGATGCGCCTGACCCGCTATTTTCTGCCCGTCCTGAAGGAGACCCCGGCGGATGCCCAGATCGTTTCGCACCGGCTGATGCTGCGCGCGGGTATGATCCGTCAGGCGAGCGCGGGGATCTACTCGTGGCTGCCGCTCGGCTACAAGGTGCTGCGCCGGATCGAGCAGATCGTGCACGAGGAACAGCAGCGCGCGGGTGCGATCCCGATCCTGATGCCGACGATCCAGTCGGCTGACCTGTGGCGCGAATCCGGGCGCTATGACGGCTACGGCGCCGAGATGCTGCGCATCCGCGACCGGCACGATCGCGACATGCTCTACGGTCCGACCAATGAGGAACAGGTCACCGAGATCTTCCGGGCCTATGCGGGCTCGTACCGCGACGTGCCGAAGATCCTCTACCACATCCAGTGGAAGTTCCGCGACGAGGTCCGGCCGCGCTTCGGCGTCATGCGTGGGCGCGAGTTCCTGATGAAAGACGCGTACTCGTTCGATCTCGACCGGGATGCAGCGCTGCATTCCTACAATCAGATGCTCGTGGCGTATCTGAAAACGTATGAGCGGATGGGCCTGCAGGCTTTTCCGATGCGGGCCGAGACCGGTCCGATCGGCGGCGACTATTCGCACGAATTCCTGGTTCTGGCTGATACGGGCGAGTCCGTCGTCTACTACGATGCGAAGGCCACGGATCTGACCTTCGGCGACCGCCAGGTCGACTGGGACAACCGCGCGGAACTCCAGGGCATCTACGATGAATGGTCGGCGATGTACGCCCGCACCGAGGACACGCATGATGCAGCAGCGTTCGAGGCCGAGGTACCCGAGGACCGCCGCCGTGAGTCGCGGGGGATCGAGATCGGCCAGATCTTCTATTTCGGCACAAAGTACTCCGACCCACTGGGCTGCGTCGTCGCAAATGCCGATGGCGAGAAGCATCCGGTCCACATGGGGTCCTACGGCGGCGGCGTGTCGCGTCTCGTCGGCGCGCTGAGCGAGGCGAACCACGACGAAAACGGCAGCATCTGGCCAGAGGCCGTGGCACCCTTTCAGGTCGGGAGCGTCAACCTGCGGCAGGGCGACGAGGCTGCGGACGCGGCGTGTGGCGAGCTGTACACCGAATTGACGCGGTTGGGCTTTGAGGTGCTCTACGATGACCGCGAAGCCCGCGCAGGCGACAAGTTCAACACGATGGACCTGATCGGCCTGCCCTGGCGCA